>CAJXLI010000089.1 GCA_913055575.1 uncultured Ectothiorhodospiraceae bacterium | reverse complement strand
TACATCGACGCCGAGAAGCCGTGGGAGCTGGCCAAGGACCCGGACCAGGCGGCGGCGGTCCAGGAGATCAACACCGTGGGGCTGAACCTCTTCCGGGTGCTGATCATCTACATCAAGCCGATCATGCCCCAGCTGGCGGCGGACGCCGAGGCCTTCCTGGACATCGGCCCGCAGGGCTGGGCGGACCTGCAGGCGCCGCTGCTCGACCACGAGATCAACAAGTTCAAGCCGCTGAAGACGCGGATCGACCCCCAGCAGGTCGAGGCCGTCATCGAGGCCTCCCGGGAGACCCTGGGCCAGCCGCAGGACCAGCAGCAGGGCCAGCAGGGGGCACCGGCCGGCAGCCGGCTCGCCGAGGACCCCGTGGACCCGCAGATCACCATCGACGACTTCGCCCAGATCGACCTGCGCGTCGCCGCGGTGCAGGCCGCCGAGCCGGTGGAGGGCGCGGACAAGCTCCTGCGCCTGACCCTGGATCTCGGCGGCGAGACGCGGCAGGTCTTCGCCGGCGTGCGCCCGGCCTACAGCCCGGACGAGCTGGTCGGCCGCCGCGTGGTCTGCGTGGCGAACCTCAAGCCGCGCAAGATGCGCTTCGGCACCTCGGAGGGGATGGTGCTGGCCGCCGGCCCGGGCGGCGAGGACCTGTGGCTGCTCGGCCCCGACGACGGCGCGGAGCCGGGCATGCGGGTGCGGTAGCCCGCCCCCTCACTCGCTGACCCGGTTCCGCCCCGCCTCCTTGGCGCGGTAGAGGGCCTCGTCGGCCCGCGCCTGCAGGCTCTCGAGGGTATCGTCGCTCCGGGCCTGGGCGGCCCCGAAGCTCGCCGTCACCCGCTCGGTGACCCCGAAGTCGTGGGCCTCCACGTGGCCGCGCAGGCGCTCGGCCATCTCCAGGGCGCCGCTCAGCGGCGTCTCCGGCAGCAGCAGCACGAACTCCTCGCCGCCCCAGCGGCCGGCCAGGTCGGCCTCCCGGATGTCCTCCTGGAGCAGCCGCGCGACCCCTTCCAGGATCTGGTCCCCGGCCTGGTGGCCCCGGTGGTCGTTGATCGCCTTGAAGTGGTCCAGGTCGATCATCACCAGGCTCAACGCCTTCCCGTAGCGCTGGACCTGGGCGATCTGGAGCCCGCCCTCGCGCTCGAACTTCCTGCGGTTGCGCAGGCCGGTCAGGTAGTCCGTCTGGGCCTCGTGCTGCTCGGTGACGTCCCGGACGATGGTGTAGAAGCCCAGGACCTCGCCGTCCTGGCCGTGGTGGGGGAGATACTCCCCCTGGTACAGGCGGGGCTCCGCCTCGGAGCTCGGGGCCTCCTGCTGGTAGCTCACGGCCTCGCCGCGCAGGACGGCGTCCAGGTACGGCTGCAGCCGCTCGAAATCGCCCGGCTCGAGGATCTCCGAGAGCCGGTGCCCCAGGAACTGCTCGCGGCGCAGGCCGTAGAAGGCCTCGTAGGCGGCGTTGATCTCCTGGTAGCGCAGGTCGCTGTCCACGTAGGAGATCAGGGCCGGCAGCGCATCCAGCAGCAAGGCGCGGCGGCGCTCCGCGGAGGCGTGCTCCGCCGCCTTGTGCAGGTTGGCGGCCAGCACCCCCGAGGCCAGCCCCAGCAGGCTCTGGTCCCACGCATCGAAGTGCTCGGCGCGCGCGGCGTACACCTTGAGGACCCCGTAGGTCCGCCCGTCCTGGACGAGGGGCACCAGGACGCCGGAGCGGTAGCCGAGCTCGCGCATCCGGGTGGTGATCTCGGCCCACTCGTCGCCCTCCGCGTCCCGGATCAGCACGGGCTCGCCGGTGCGGAAGGCCAGGCCCGATGCCGAGTCCGACATGGGCAGGCGCTGCCCCCTCTGGCCCTCGGCCGTCCCGGCCGCCGCCCGGTACACGACCTCCGGCCCCTCGGCCTCCTCGACCACCGCCCAGTCGGCCCGGGTCACCTCGCGGGCTGCCTCGGCGACCCGCTGCCGGAGCTGCTCCACGTCCAGCCCCCACGCCGTCGTGACCTGCCACTGGAGGCGGTTCAGGGCCTCCAGCTTGCGGTTCCGGGCCTGCTCCTCGCGGCACGCCGAGACATCCCACTGGAGGATCAGGTAGTGGTCCGCCGCCTCCCCCGCCAGGTGCAGGGGGGAGATGGCGACGGCCATCAGGAAGGGGGTCCCGTCCCGGCGGTAGTGGGTCGTCTCGTCCTGGGCCGCGCCGCTCGCCCTCAGGGATGCGCGCAGGTGGGCGAGGACCTCCGCGGAGGTCTCCGGGCCGTGCAGGAGGCCCGGCGTACGCCCCACGGCCTCCGCGGCGGCGTAGCCGGTGAGCTGCTCCCAGGCCGGATTGACGTAGGCGATGCGGGCGCTGCCGATCTCGGGCCGGGCGTCGGTGATCATCACCGCCGTGCCGACCGGGTGCAGCGCGGAGGCGAGGACGTCGAGGGCCGTATCCTGCTGCATGGGATCCCCTGTCGGAGTGCCTCGGCCCGCGGCGGGCCGATCGGCCGTGCCGGGGCCCGCCCCGGCACGGCTGGCCAGTACACGCCTACTGCTTCGAGCCGGCGCCGTGCCGGGGGATCTCCCGCAGCTCGACGTCGACCTCCATCTCCCGGCCGTCGCGGAGGACGGTCAGGGTGACGGTATCCCCTGAGCTGTGGGCGAAGACGCGGCGCTGGATCTGCCGGGGCTCCTGGACCGGCTCGCCGTTGACGCGGGTGATGATATCGCCGTCGGCCGGCATGGAGCGACCGCGTACGCTGATCTCGAACTTGGCGCCCTGCAGGCCGGCCGCCTCGGCGGGGCTGTCCGGCTCGACCTGGACGATCATGACCCCCTGCTCGGGCAGGTTGAGCCGCTCGCGGACGCTCTGCGGGTAGTCCGCGATCGGGGCGATCTTGACGCCGAGCCGGGCGCGGGAGGAGATATCGGTCAGCCCGCCCTCCTCGAGCTTGGGCAGGGCGTCCTGGAGGAGGTTGCTCGGCACGGCGAAGCCGATGCCGATGGAGCCGGGCTTGCCGGTCATCCCGCCCCCGCCGGGGACGATGGCGGTGTTGACGCCGATGACCTCGCCGGCGGAGTTGAGCAGCGGCCCGCCGGAGTTGCCCGGATTGATGGCGGCGTCGGTCTGGATCAGGGGGATCTCGATCTGGCCGATGCCGGGCAGCTCACGGCCGAGCCCGGAGACGATGCCGGTGGTGACCGTGGAGCGCAGGCCGAACGGGTTGCCGATGGCGATGGTCTTCTGCCCCACCTGGGTGTGGTCGGAGTCGGCGAGCGGCAGCGGCTCGGCCCCGTCCGGGACCGCCTCGGGGTCCTCCGGCTCGAGCAGGGCGAGGTCGTAGAGGGCGTTGGCGCCGATGACCTCGGCGGGCACCGGCTCCTCGTTGGGGAAGCCGACCTTGATCGAGGCGCCCTCGCGCAGCTCGGTGCTCTGCTCCTGCAGGGCGTTGCGCACGACGTGGTAGTTGGTGACGATGGCGCCGTCCGCGTCGATCAGGAAGCCGCTACCCGCCCCCTGCTGCTGGGGCGCCTCGTGCTGCGGGATCTGCTGCTCCAGGAACTGGCGGAAGCGCGGCGGGATCATGTCCTCGGGGATGCGCTCGAAGGGATCGATCCGCTCGCCGCGCACGGTGACCTCGATGGCCACCACGGACGTGCCGAACTCCTGGTAGAGCTCTACCGTGTTGCGCTCCGCCGGCTGCATCTCCCCGACGTCCATGGCCGCGGCGGGCGCCGAGACCGCCGCGACGGCCAGGGTGAGGGGGAGGAGCCAGTGCTTGGTGCTGGGTACTCGTACCATAAGGCCTTCTTCCTCTGGGTTGTTCTTCAGGGCGTGGACAGCAAAGATAGGGGCGCTGTTCACGACACATACCATTGAACGTTGGACTGAGCTCAGGCGGGGAAAGCCGATGGACCTCCTTTTATTGGCCATATCGGCCGTGCTGGTCAACAACTTCGTGCTCACCCAGTTCCTCGGGCTGTGCCCCTTCCTCGGGGTGTCGCGCAAGGTAGAGACGGCAGCGGGCATGGCGGCGGCCACCGCCTTCGTCCTGACGCTGGCCTCGATCCTCAGCTACCTGGCCTTCACCTACATCCTGGTCCCGCTGGACGCCACCTACCTGCGCACGCCCACCTTCGTGCTCATCATCGCGGTGGCCGTGCAGCTCACCGAGATGGCGATACGCTTCACCAGCCCGATGCTGCAGCAGGTCCTGGGCCTGTACCTGCCGCTGATCACGACCAACTGCGCCGTGCTCGGGGTCGCCCTGCTCAACCTGCGCGCCGGCCACGACCTCGTCGCCTCGGCGGTCTACGGCGCCTCGGCGGCGGCAGGCTTCGGGCTGGTGCTGATCATCTTCGCCGCCCTGCGCGAGCGGCTGGAGAGCGCCGACGTGCCGCGGGCCTTCCGCGGCGCGCCCATCGCCCTGGTAAGCGCCGGGATCCTGTCCATGGGCTTCATGGGCTTCGCCGGCCTGGCGGAGGCGAGCGAGCCGTCCCAGGCCGCGGCGCCGGCCGGCGGCGCCGTCGCCCTCCCGGCGCAGGAGGGCGCCACCCCCACCCCGATCGTGTTACCCTATATCATATGTTGAGCGCAGTCCTGACCATCACCGCCATCGCCGGGGTCTGCGGCATCGGGCTGGGCGCCGCCGGGCGGCGGCTGGCCAGCCAGCAGAACCCGGTCGTCGACCGCATCGATGCCCTGCTGCCGCAGACCCAGTGCGGGCAGTGCGGCTATCCCGGCTGCCGGGCCTACGCCGAGGCGGTCGCCAGCGGCGAGGCGCCGGTCAACCTCTGCACGCCGGGCGGCAACGCCACGGTGAACGCCATCGCCGAGCTGCTGCAGGTCGAGCCCGAGCCCATCGAGGAGGCGGATAGCGGCCCCAAGGTGGCGTTCATCGACGAGAGCCAGTGCATCGGCTGCACCCGCTGCCTGCCGGCCTGCCCCGTGGACGCCATCGTCGGCGCCCAGCGGCAGATGCACACCGTCATCGCCGACGAGTGCACCGGCTGCGAGCTGTGCCTCGACGCCTGCCCCATGGACTGCATCACCATGGAACCGGTGGAGCCGCCGCTGAGCAGCCGGGTGCGGCCGCTGCCGACGCCGGAGACGACCAGCGCCCACCCGGAGCAGCGGCCCGGCCCCCTGCGCCACCGCGAGGTGGCGCCGCGCCGCGGCGGCGTCGCGGTGGACGACGCCAAGGACCTCACCCGCCCCGAGCCGGTGCGCACGGCCCCGCTGCCCGAGGAGCTGGCGGTGCCGCTGCTCGACCACGCCGGCGCCCGGCTGGACGCCTCGGTGGCAGCGGGCGATACGGTCTACCGGGGCACGCCGGTGACGGGCACCCCGATCGACAAGCCCGGGGTGCCGCTCCACGCCCCCACCTCCGGCACGGTCCGGGGCGTGGCGCGCCGGCCCATCGCCCATCCGGCGGGGGCGAGCGCCTCGTGCCTGATCATCGAGCCCGACGGCACCGATACGCCGGAGGCGCCCATGCCGGCCTTCACGGATCCCCTCCAGGCGGACCCGGACGCGCTGCTCGAGCGCATCCGCGACGCCGGCGTGCGCGGCATGGGCGGCGCCGGCTTCCCCACCACCCTCAAGCTCGCCGATGCGCGGCGCAGCGGCGTGGACACCCTGGTCATCAACGCCGTCGAGTGCGACACGTACCTGACCTGCGACGAGACGCTGCTCCGCCAGCGCGCCGCGGCGGTGGTCCACGGGGCGCGCATCGCCGCCCAGGCCTGCGGCGCTGGCCGCATCCTGGCGGCGGTCAAGTACTCGGCCACCGAGGCGGCGGCGGCCGTCGAGGCGGCCGTCGAAGCGAGCGACGCCAACATCCAGGTGGTCCGCGTCGACGCCAACTACCCCGCCGGCAACGAGCGCCACGTCGTCTACCCGACCACCGGGCGCACCGTGCCGCCCGGCGCCCGGCCGCCGGCGGTGGGCGTGGTCTGCCAGAACGTCGCCACCCTCGACGCCATCTACCACGGCGTATGCGAGGGGCAGCCCTCGGTGGCCCGCCTGGTCAGCGTCACCGGCGGCGGTATCGAGGCCCGCGGCAACTACTGGGTCCGCGTCGGCACCCCGGTGGCGGCGCTCATCGGCGACGCCGGCCTGCCGGGCCACCGCACCCTCGTCGGCGGCGGCATCATGGGCACGCCCATCACCGACCGCCGCATCCCGCTCACCCACGGCATGAACGGCGTGGTGCTCGAGGGCCCGGAGGAGGCCCCGCTGGACGAGCAGCCGTGCATCAGCTGCGGGCGCTGCGCCGAGGTCTGCCCCGAGGGGCTGGAGCCGTTCGAGATGGCCCGGCGCATCCGCGCCGGGGTGGGCGTCGGCGAGGCGCCGGAGCACGTCGAGCTCGACCCCATGCGCTGCACCGGCTGCTCGAGCTGCGAGCTGGTCTGCCCCAGCTCCAAGCCCCTGGCGGCGATCACCGGCCACGCCCGCGACGTGGCCCGGGCGCGGATGCGCGAGCGGGAGCAGGCCGAGCACGCCCGGCAGCGCTACGAGGCCAAGCAGGCCCGCGAGGCGCGCCGCCAGCGCGAGAAGGAGGCGGCCCGCCGGCGTAAGCGCAAGACCGTGGCCGCCCAGGCCGAGCAGCAGCAACAGCAAAGCCAGAGCGAGACCACGGAGGGCTAGGCTTGGCGGCACCCACGACGCCCAGCATCATGGGCCAGGTTGCGCTCGCCCTCCTGCCGGGGGCGGGCGTCATGCTCTGGCTCTTCGGGCTCGGCGTAGCCCTGAACATCGCCGCCGCCCTGGCGGCGGCCCTCGCCGCGGAGGCCGCGGCCGTGCGCCTGCGCGGCCGCGCGGTGGGGCCGGCGCTCACCGACGGCAGCACGCTGGTGGCGGCGCTGATTATCGGCATCGCCCTGCCCCCGCTGCTGCCGTTCTGGATCCCCGCGGTGGCCGGCGCCCTGGCCGTCCTGCTGGGCAAGCAGGCCTACGGCGGCCTCGGCCAGAACGTGTTCAACCCGGCCATGGTGGGCTACCTGGCCGTGCTGCTCGCCTTCCCCAAGGCGCTGAGCCTGTGGCCGCCGCCGGAGGCGGGCCTCGGGGCGGCGGTGCCGGCCGGCGAGGCACTGGGCTACTTCCTGACCGGCGCCCTGCCCCCCGTGGCCGACGCCATGACCCACGCCACGCCGCTCGACAAGCTGTCGACCCAGGGCCTCTCCGCCCTGGCCCCCTCGGGGGGTCCTCTGCGGCAGCTCGACGCCGCCGGGGCGTGGCTGTGGCTGGGCGGCGCCTTCACCCTGGGCGGTCTGGCGCTGCTGGCCCGGGACATCATCGACTGGCGCCTGCCGGCGGGGGTGCTCGGCGGCACCGCCGCCACCGCGGGGCTGCTCCAGCTCAGCGGCGGCGCCCCGGTGACCTTCCACCTGCTATCCGGGGCCACCCTGCTGGTCGCCTTCTTCATCGCCACGGACCCGGTCAGCGCCCCGCGGGAGCCGGGGGCGCGCCTGGTCTACGCCGCGCTGATCGGCGCCGTGGCCATGGTCATCCGCGAGCTCGGCGGCCACCCCGACGGCTTCGCCTTCGCCGTGCTCATGCTCAACGCCACGGCCCCGCTGCTCGACTACACCGTACGGCAGCGCAGAGGGGAGAGGACGACGTGACACTGCCTCCGAGCCTGCGCGCCGGGCTGGTCCTGGCCGCCTTCGTCGGCGCCGGGCTGGCCGCGGTCGCCATCGTCCACGAGCA
>CAJXLI010000088.1 GCA_913055575.1 uncultured Ectothiorhodospiraceae bacterium | reverse complement strand
CAGAAGGAGGTCTCCGACGAGACCCAGCACGCCATCGACGAGGAGGTCCGTGCCATCATCGACAGCAACTACACGGCTGCCGAGAAGATCCTGCGCGAGAACATGGACAAGCTCCACCTCATGGCCGAGGCCCTGATGAAGTACGAGACCATCGACCGCGACCAGATCGACGACATCATGCAGGGCAAGAGGCCGCGGCCGCCCAAGGGCTGGGAGGATCGCGACGGCGGTGACGCCACCCCGGTCACCGGGGGCGGCGGGGCCTCCGACGACGACGGCCACGCAGGTGGCCCCATCGGTGGGCCCGTGGGCGAGCACTGATGGCGGCGCCGGCGGACGGGGCGGTCCTGCGCTGCGGCGACCGCCCCTTGCCCCTGGACCGGCCCCGGGTCATGGGGGTGCTCAACGTCACCCCGGATTCCTTCTCCGACGGCGGGCAGTTCCTCGACCTGGCGCATGCCCGCAGCCATGCCCGCGCCATGGTCGCCGCGGGCGCCGACATCATCGATATCGGCGGCGAGTCGAGCCGGCCGGGCGCCGAGTCGGTGCCCCTCGACGAGGAGCTGGCCCGCGTCATCCCGGTCGTGGAGGCCCTGGTCGCCGAGGTGGACGTCCCCGTCTCGGTGGATACCTACAAGCCGACGGTAGCCCGCGAGGCTGTAGCCGCCGGCGCCGGGTTGATCAACGACATCCGCGCGCTGCAGGAGCCCGGTGCCCTGCAGGCAGCCGCCGAGCTCGAGGTCCCGGTTTGCCTGATGCACATGCAGGGCCGACCCCGCACCATGCAGGAGGCCCCCGCCTACGACGATGTCGTCGCCGAGGTCACCGGCTTCCTGCAGGAGCGCGTGGCGGCGGCCGAGGCGGCCGGGGTGTCCCGCGAGCGCCTGCTCCTCGATCCGGGGTTCGGCTTCGGCAAGACCCTGGACCACAACTACGCCCTGCTGAGCCGGCTCGACCGCGTCGCGGCCCTGGGCCTGCCCGTGCTGGTGGGGATGTCGCGCAAGTCCATGATCGGGCAGCTCCTGGACCGCTCCGTGACGGAGCGCCTCGCCGGTAGCCTGGCCGCGGCCGCGGTGGCAGTCTTCCAGGGGGCGCACATCGTGCGCGCCCACGATGTCGCTGCGACCGCCGACGCGGTCCGGGTCGCTGCGGCAGCGTCAACCTAGCGGGCCACACCTTGAGGGAGGGAGACGGCCGTGTCCGACGGAAGCGCCTACTTCGGCACCGACGGCATCCGAGGCCGGGTAGGGGAGGCGCCGATCACCCCGGACCTCGTGCTGCGCCTCGGCTGGTCCGCCGGCCGCGTGCTCGCCAACGGCGGGGCACGCACGGTGGTCATCGGTAAGGATACCCGCCTTTCCGGCTACATGTTCGAGTCGGCGCTGGAGGCGGGGTTCGCCGCCGCGGGTGTGCACACCCTCATGCTCGGGCCCATGCCCACGCCAGCGGTAGCCTACCTCACCCGTACCCTGCGGGCCCGTGCCGGGGTCGTCATCAGCGCCTCGCATAACCCCCATCAGGACAACGGGATCAAGTTCTTCAGCGCCGACGGCTACAAGCTCGATGACGCTACCGAGCAGGCCATCGAGGATCTGCTGCGCGGCGACGAGCTGCCCATGGCCGGCTGCGAGGCCCTCGGCCGGGCGAGCCGGATCGACGACGCCGTGGGCCGCTATATCGAGTTCTGCAAGGGAGCCGTGGACCGGCGCACCGAGCTGCGCGGCCTGCGCGTGGTGGTCGACTGCGCCCACGGCGCCACCTACCAGGCCGCCCCGGCGGTGCTGCGCGAGCTCGGGGCCAGCGTGACCGCGATCGGCGACCAGCCGGATGGGCTGAACATCAACGTCGACTACGGCTCCCAGCACCCGCAACGGATCTGCGAGCAGGTGGTCGCCGAGGGGGCCGACGTGGGCGTCGCCTTCGACGGCGACGGCGATCGGGTGGTCATGGCGGACCGCCACGGCCGGCTCATCGACGGCGACGGGCTGCTCTACATCATCGCCGCGGCCCGGGTGGCGCGCGGCCAGGCGCTGGGCCCCGTGGTGGGGACGCAGATGAGCAACCTGGGCCTGCAGGTCGCCCTGGCCGAGCTCGGCCTCGGCCTGGAGCGTGCCAAGGTGGGCGACCGCTACGTCCTCGAGCGGCTGTTGCAGGCCAACGGCACCCTCGGCGGCGAGTCCTCCGGGCACATCATCTGCCTCGATCGCACGACCACCGGGGACGGGATCGTCTCGGCGCTGCAGGTCCTGGAGGTCATGGCCGTCTCCGGGCGGGGGCTCGACGAGCTCCTCGACGGGATGACCTACTTCCCGCAGCGGCTGGTCAACGTGCCCGTCAACCGAGGTGTCGATGTCCTCGGCCTACAGGCGGTGCAGGACGCCGTCAGCGCCGCGGAGGCCGAGCTCGGCGAGCGGGGGCGGGTCCTGCTGCGCCCCTCGGGCACCGAGCCGAAGCTGCGGGTCATGGTCGAGGGGGGCGACGAGGCGCAGGTGGAGCGGTTGGTCGGCGAGCTCGCGGACACGGTGGCCGATGCTGCGCGGCGGGCGGTGACGGACCATGTTTGATCTCAGGGCTCAGGGCAGATAAGGTTCGTCCGCCTTAGAGAAAAATGACAGACAGGGTTGGTCTAGGGATGCGGCGCAAGATCATTGCTGGCAACTGGAAGATGAACGGGGATCGTGACCTGGTCCGCCAGGTCGCCGAGCGGGCAGCGGACAGCGCTGTCGAGGCCGAGCTGGCCGTCTGCCCCCCGTTCCCCTTGCTGCCCACCGCGGCCTCGCAGCTGCCGTTCGGGGTCGCGCTGGGGGCGCAGGACGTTAGCGAGTACGAGGCCGGCGCCTACACGGGCGAGGTCTCGGCAGCCATGCTCCTCGAGGCCGGCTGCCGCTACGTCATCGTCGGCCACTCCGAGCGGCGTACGCTCTACGGCGAGGACAACGACCGCGTCGCCGGCAAGTTCGTGGCGGCCAAGCAGGCCGGCCTGACGCCGATCCTCTGCGTTGGCGAGACGCTCGCCGAGCGGGATGCCGAGCGTACCGAGGCCGTCGTCGGTGAGCAGATCGACGCCGCCCACGAGGCCGCCGGGACCCAGGCCTTCCAGGGTGCGGTGGTCGCCTACGAGCCGGTCTGGGCCATCGGCACCGGGCGGACGGCTACGCCGGAGCAGGCCCAGGCGGTGCACGCCTTCATCCGCCAGCGCGTCGCCGAGCGGGACGGCAGCGAGGTGGCGGAGCAGCTGCCGGTGCTCTACGGCGGCAGCATGAAGCCTGACAACGCCGCTGAGCTGCTCGGCCAGCGGGATATCGATGGCGGGCTCATCGGTGGGGCCTCGCTGAAACCCGATAGCTTCCTAGCGATTTACCAAGCAGCCGCGGAGGGCTGAGATCGATCCATGTTTGCAGGGTTGCTTGCCGTCCATGTCGTCATCGCCATCGCCCTGGTGGTATTGGTCCTGCTCAATCAGGGCAAGGGGGCTGACATGGGAGCCGCCTTCGGTAGCGGTGCCTCGAGCACCGTCTTCGGCTCCCAGGGCGCGGCGAGCTTCATGACGAAGCTGATCGCGAGCCTGGGCGCGACGTTCTTCCTGACCAGCCTGGGGCTCGCGGTTCTGGCTTCCCAGGGGGGCGGCAGCGGTGGTGGTAACTCCGTCATCGATAAGGCGCCCGCCTCCGATGGGCCGGAGGCACCGGCCGGGCAGCGTGACCCGGAGGCCCCTGCAGCACCGGAGCAACCGGCCGGGGCCGACGGGGGTGCCGCCCCGGCAGCGCCGGAGCAACCGACTGACGAGGGCGGGGCGGCTCCGGCGACGCCGCAGGAGCGAGGCGACCCGGGTGAGGGCAGCCCGGAGCAGCCCGCAGATACCGCCGGGGAGCCGGGCAGCGCGTAGTTGCCGGTTCCCCGTGTTGATCGCCCCGAGCGATCTTGGTAGAATCTTCGGCAGATTCGGTGGCCGACACACCAATCTGCCAAGCGCAAGAGCGCAACGTGCCGAAGTGGTGGAACTGGTAGACACGCGGTCTTGAGGAGGCCGTGGCGAAAGCCGTGCCGGTTCGAGTCCGGCCTTCGGCACCATCTCTCCCTCTCCCCCTATAGGCGCTGACACGCCTCAGCTCCTGTTTCCCTTGAGAGCGATCCCCCGTTCCAGGTCTTTGCGCCGCCAGACCCCGGCGCGAGATTGATCTCGCGCAAGTGTCAAGATCCCTTTTCAGAACCATAACCTCCCTACAATCAGTAAGTTACAGTTCATCTCGAGTTGACACGAGGATGAAGCGCTCCGTACACTCCAGCGACACTCGACGCGGCGGCCTGCTGATGAGCGCCGTCCGCGTTGCCACCAGCGGAGCGGCGTGCGATGTTGGAGAATTACCTGCCGGTGCTGCTCTTCATTCTCACCGGGCTCGTCTTTGGCGTCCTGCCCCTGGCAGCCGGATTCATCCTGGGGCCTCGGCGCTACGACGCGGAGAAGCAAGCGCCCTACGAGTGCGGCTTCGAGGCGTTCGAGGACGCACGCCTGCCGTTCGACGTGCGCTACTACCTCGTCGCCATCCTGTTCATCCTCTTCGACCTCGAGATCGCTTTCCTCTTCCCCTGGGCGGTTGTGTTGGAAGATGTGGGCCTGTTCGGCATCTTGGCCATGGGCCTGTTTGTCGGGCTCCTGGTGATCGGGTTGCTCTACGAGTGGCGTAAGGGGGCGCTGGAATGGGAGTAGAAGGCAAGCTCGAGCAGGGGTTCGTGACTACCTCTGCCGACAAGCTCATCAACTGGGCCCGGACCGGCTCGTTCTGGCCGATGACGTTCGGCCTGGCCTGCTGCGCGGTGGAGATGATGCACACCGCGGCGGGGCGCTACGACATGGACCGCAACGGCCTGATCTTCCGGCCGAGCCCGCGCCAGTCCGACGTGATGATCGTCGCCGGGACCCTGTGCAACAAGATGGCCCCGGCGCTGCGCAAGGTCTACGACCAGATGCCCGAGCCGAAGTGGGTCATCTCCATGGGCTCCTGCGCCAACGGCGGCGGCTACTACCACTACTCCTACTCGGTGACGCGGGGCTGCGACCGGATCGTGCCGGTGGACATCTACGTCCCGGGCTGCCCGCCGACGGCGGAGGCCCTCTACTACGGCATCCTCCAGCTGCAGAACAAGATCCACCGCACCAACACCATCGCGCGTTGAGGGAGAGACATGGCTGAGCCCGAGAGCCTGTTAGAGCAGCTCCGCGGCCACTTCGGCGACCGTCTGGCCGACGCCCGGATCGAGTACGGCGAGGCTACGGTAGAGGTCCGGCCGGAGGAGCTGGTGGCGGTGATGGCCGAGCTTCGCGACGCCCGCGACTGGCGCTTCGAGCAGCTCTCGGATATCGCCGGCGTGGATTTTGCCGCCTACGGCGATGACGAGTGGATCACCGAGGATGCCACCCACAGCGGCTTCAGCCGCGGGGTCATCAACCCGGACTTCGGGCGCCTGGGGCTGACCGGGATCTACGGGGTCCAGGAGGTGCATGAGCAGACCGGGCGGCGCTTCGCGGCCGTCTACCACCTGCTGTCGCTGACCCACAACCACCGCCTGCGCGTGCGCTGCTTCGCGCCGGACGATGAGATGCCGATGCTCCCCTCCCTCACGGATCTCTGGCCCTCCGCCAACTGGCCGGAGCGTGAGGCCTTCGATCTCTACGGCATCGTCTTCGAGGGGCACCCGGATCTACGGCGGATCCTGACCGACTACGGCTTCGTCGGGCACCCGTTCCGCAAGGACTTCCCGCTGATCGGCAACGTCGAGCCCCGCTACGACCCGGAGAAGGGGCGCGTGATCTACGGCCCGGTGGAGATCGAGCCACGGGTGCTCGTGCCGCGGGTCATCCGCGAGGACAACCGCTACCGCGGGCAGCAGCGGGCGGCGCGTACGGAGGATCGAGCCGATGGCTGAGTTCCAGAGCTACACCCTCAACTTCGGCCCGCAGCATCCGGCTGCCCACGGCGTCCTCCGCCTGGTGCTGGATATGGAGGGGGAGACGGTGCGGCGTGCCGACCCGCACATCGGCCTGCTCCACCGCGCCACCGAGAAGCTCGCCGAGTCGAAGCCGTACAACCAGTCCATCGGCTACATGGACCGGCTCGACTACGTCTCCATGATGTGCAACGAGCACGGCTACGTGCGCGCCATCGAGAGGCTGCTCGGCATCGAGCCGCCGCTGCGGGCGCAGTACATCCGCACGATGATGGACGAGGTCACGCGCATCCTGAACCACCTGATGTGGCTCGGCAGCCACGGCCTCGACGTCGGCGCCATGACGGCCTTCCTCTACACCTTCCGGGAGCGCGAGGACCTCATGGACGTCTACGAGGCGGTCTCGGGGGCGCGGATGCACGCCACGTACTACCGCCCGGGCGGCGTGCACCGGGACCTGCCCGACCGGATGCCGAAGTACGAGCCCTCGCCGTACCGCAGCGACAAGGAGCTGCGCGAGATGAACCGCGCCCGGCAGGGGTCGGTGCTCGACTTCCTGGAGGACTTCTGCGAGCGGTTCCCGGGGTGCGTGGACGAGTACGAGACGCTGCTCACCGAGAACCGGATCTGGAAGCAGCGCCTGGTGGATATCTGCCCGGTCTCCCCGGAGCGCGCCGTCCAGCTCGGCTTCACCGGCCCCATGCTGCGCGGCTCGGGCGTGGCGTGGGACCTGCGCAAGAAGCAGCCCTACGCCGCCTACGACCGGGTCGACTTCGACGTGCCGGTGGGGACCAACGGCGACTCCTACGACCGCTACCTGGTGCGCGTCGAGGAGATGCGCCAGTCGGTACGCATCATCAAGCAGTGCATCGACTGGCTGCGGGCGAACCCGGGGCCGGTACGCATCGATGACCCCAAGGTCTCGCCGCCGACCCGGGAAGAGATGAAGGACGACATGGAGTCGCTCATCCACCACTTCAAGCTCTTTACCGAGGGGTACTGCACACCGCCGGGCGAGGTCTATGCGCCGGTGGAGGCGCCGAAGGGCGAGTTCGGCACCTACATCATCTCCGACGGCGCCAACAAGCCGTACCGCGTCAAGGTCCGGCCGCCGTGCTACTACCACCTCGCGGCTACGGACGAGATGATCCGCGGCTACATGCTCGCGGACGTGGTGACGTTGATCGGCTCGCTCGATGTGGTGTTCGGGGAGGTGGACCGTTGACCGAGCGGACAGCGCAGCAGCAGATCCTGACCACCGACCAGCGCCAGCGGATCGATCGCTGGCTGGCCCAGTACCCCGACGACGAGCAGGGTCGGGCCTCGGCGATCGTGCCGGCGCTGCACGTGCTGCAGGACGACCACGGGGGCTGGCTGGAGCGCCACCACGTGGAGGCTGCGGCCGACTACATCGGCATCGCGCGGGCGACGGCCTTCGAGGTGGCCACCTTCTACTCGATGTTCCACCTCGATGAGCCGACCGGCCGGCACAAGGTCAATATCTGCACCAATATCTCGTGCTGCCTCAACGGCGCCGACGAGCTGGTGGCCTACGTCGAGGAGAAGCTCGGCATCCGCCTCGGCGAGACGACGTCGGACGGCCGCATCACCCTGGTCCGCGAGGAGGAGTGCCTGGCGGCCTGCACCGGGGCGCCCATGATGCTCGTCGACGGCCACTACTACACCCACCTCACCCGTGAGCGGATCGACGCGATCCTCGACGGGCTGGACTG
>CAJXLI010000087.1 GCA_913055575.1 uncultured Ectothiorhodospiraceae bacterium | reverse complement strand
AGCTCTCAACTTCATGATTATCCAGAGATCCCGGCGTCACGCCAACCTACTTGGCCGCCTGCCGTGCATAATCCGGGGTCAAGCCGGAGCGCAAATAGCACAACCAGCGCGACGGGACCGAGCGTCATCGCGAGGTGGCGATGGCCGGCGAATAGGCCCCGCTCATCTTCTGGGATTTGCCCGCATAAGTGTCTGATTCTATCAGTCTGCATACTGACGGTTTCGACAGTACAAACAGGTCCGCATGAGGATTTAAGTTCTTGAATATAAAATAAAAACTGGGGGTTTGATGGTCTGCATGGGCAACATCTGCCTTCACCCACCGCGGACGGGGTACTGTGCAAGCGTCCCAACCAGCGGGGTCTCCAGGGCCGCGTCGAGATCGAATCGGTCTATCCGTCCGCTTGACCCTGTCTATCGAGACCTGAGCTCGGCCGCCTAATCTCCCTCGGCAAGTTGGATCGGAAGGGAGATTGGAGATGATCCGCCAGGAGCAGGATCGCCAGGCCAAGCGGGCATACGGGCGCAACGTCCTCGTCGATTGGGCGCACTCTGGGATGAGCAAGACCGAATAGGCGCGACGCCACGGCCTGAACGACGGGCAGCTCCGTTGGTGGTCGAGCCATGACCCGCACTGGACGCGCCCGGGGAAGGCATCGGCGAGCGCCGCCGCTACCCCGGAGGAAGCGGAGACGGCGCCCCGCTCGGCTCCGAGCTTCGTCACGCTGCAGCCGGAGCCTGAGGGGGTCGGGGCAGAGCCAGCGGCTCCCGCGCCCGATTCGAGGGCCAACCCCCTGCGCCTGACGGTGGGCAGCGCCACGGTCGAGGTGCCGCCCGGCTTCTGCGAGCAGACTCTGGAGCGGCTGCTGGGGGTCCTGGAGCGCCGGGCATGATCGGCCGCCTATCGCAGGTGACGGCGAGCCATCTCGCGGTCGAACCCGTTGACATTCGTAAGTCCCACAACGGGCTCGCTCCGGCTTGCGGCGGTGAGTCAAGCCCAGGTTGAGCCGTTTGACGTTGAGGAGTTTCGCTAGCGCGCCCCGGCTGGGTTCGTGTTCCTCGTGGGCCCCGCAGCGCTGCGCTGCCCCGATCGGCGTCAGCGGCCTCAACGGCGCGCCCAGGCGACGAGCCCGGCGATCGCCTGCCAGCCGACGGGCTTGCCGAGGTAGGTGTCGAACCCAGCCGCATAGCAGGCCTGCCGGGTCTCCTCGAGCGCGTGCGCGGTCAGCGCCGCGACGGGGGTGCGGGGCGCTCCCTGCGCCGCTTCCCGGGCGCGGAGGGCCTCGATCGTCTGGTAGCCGTCCATGCGCGGCATCTCCAGATCCAGGACCACGAGGTCGGGCCCCATGCGCGCCCAGGCGGCGAGCGCGGCCTCGCCGTCGGCGACGACCTCCACCGTGCATCCAGCCCGCTCGAGCAGGCCTTGGATCAGCAGCGCGTTGGTGGCGTCGTCCTCGGCCGCGAGCACGCGGAGCCCCTCGCCGGGCCGATCCGGGGCCTCGGTGCCTGCTGGCTCGGCGCCGGGCGCTGCAGGCGGCTCGGCGCTCGCCGCGGGCAGATCCAGCGTGACAGTGAACGTCGAGCCCTGGCCGGGCTCGCTGTCGAGCTCGATCGCCCCGCCGAGCAGCCGGGCCAGCTCCTGGGCCACGGTCAGCCCCAGCCCGCTGTGCGCCTGCCGCGCCTCGTGGCCGCCGCGCTCGAAGGGCTCGAAGATCTGCTGCCGGCGCTCCGGCGGGATGCCGGGGCCCGTGTCCCGGACGCTGAGGCGCGCCCGATCCGGGCCGTCGGGCTCGATAGCGACCTCGATGCCGCCTGCCTCGGTATAGGCGATGGCGTTACCGACGAGGTTGAACAGGACCTGGGCGAGGCGGTTGGGGTCGACCTCGACGCACGTCGGCAGGCTGGGATCGACGTACCCCTCCAGGGTCAGCCCCTGCTCCGCGGCCTGCGCCTGCATCAGGCCGAGCTGCTCGTCGAGGAACGGGCGCAGGAGCGTGGGCTGGGGGTCGGCCTCGACCTTCCCGCTCTGCAGCCGGGCGAGGTCGAGCAGCGTATCGATGAGCCCGAGCAGGCGCTGCGCGGCGCCCTGGCACAGCGACAGGTAGCGGCGCTGCTCGGCATCGAGGGCGGAGTCGGCGAGGATGTCGGTGAAGCCGATCAGCGCGTTGAGCGGGGTGCGCAGGTCGTGGCTGACGGCGTTGAGGAAGTCGCTCTTGGCGCGGTTGGCCGCCTCGAGCTGGTGCTGGAGCTCCTTGTACGGGGTGATATCCCGGGCAGAGCCGACACGCAGCGGAGTGCCATCGTACTCGTCGTAGAGCAAATAGCCGTGGGTATGGAGCCAGCGGATTGCCCCGTCCGGGCGAATGATGCGGTAATCCGCATCGGTGGGCTCTCCCGCCGCCTCGGCGTCCTGGATGGTTGCCCGGAGCCACTCGCGGTCCTCGGGGTGGACCAGTGCCAGGAAATTGAAGAAGCTGGGGAAGAAGGCCTCGGCCGGATAGCCCAGGATGCGCTCGCAGGCGGGGCTGACATACAGCAGCTCGTCGCCGGCGCGCAGCCAGAAGACCTCATCGATGCCCTCCGCCATCTGCCGGAAGCGCCGCTCGCTCTTGTACAGCGCCTGCTCGCGCTGACGCAGGGCCGCCTCCGTCTCCTTGAGCCGCTGCACCTCCGCGTGGGCGCCCATGACGTAGGCGGGCGCCCCGTCCTGGGTCCACCGGGTGACCTGCCCCCGCCCCTGGATCCAAAGCCACCCGCCGTCGGCGCACCGATACCGGAACTCGATGGTGAACGGCTCACCCCTCGCGACCCCCTGCCTCACGATCGGCTCAATGCGCTCGAGGTCGTCCGGGTGGATCTGGGCCCGCCAATCGGCGTAGCTGAGGACCTGGTCCTGGGCGGTCTCATAGCCGAGCATCCGCCAGGAGGCGCTGTCCCAGTAGACGCGGTCGGTCTCGAGATCCCACTCCCAGATACCGAAGCGTGCGGCCTCCTGCGCCAGGCGGTAGTGCTGCTCGTCGAGTTTGCTGATCCGGCCTGGGTCCGTCCTGTCGTCAGGGGTCGGGGGTGGCTCCTCATCGGTCATCGCGGGATCCCTCCCGGTCTGCTCGGGGGGCGGCTTGCCCCCAGGGCTGAGCTTAGGGGGCCCTAGGCCCTGGATGCGAGCCCGTGTATACCTGGGGGCGTGGTCCGGCGTAGGCCACCTTCGTCACCAATTATAGGTGAGGTTGACGAGGGTCGTGGCGTCATAATCGGACTCTGCCGACGGAGGCGGACTGTTGTCGTAGTCGTAGTTGAGCTGGAGGCTGGCGCTCAGGTTCCCTTTCAGGGGGATGCGCAGCCCGGTACGCGTGGTCAGGAACCACTGCTCCACGTCGTCGGTGACGACGATGAGCTCGTGGCGGTGGAAGAAGCGTAGCGTCTCCTCGGAGAAGTCCTGCCGGTAGTCCAGCGCCCAGCGGGCGGCAGCCTCGCGGGTCCGCTCCTCGGTCTCGATGGTCTGCTCGCTGACGTAGGTTGGCCCCGCCTCGGCGGAGAGGCGGAGGCGATCGCTGTCGAAGAACTGGTAGCCAGCCCCGCCGCTGAGCACGTAGCGCTGGCGCAGGTCCGCCTGCCGGTCCTGGCGCCAGGAGGCGTTGGCGTAGGCGTACCAGGGCCCGTTGAAGAACCGGTCGTAGCCTACGCCCAGGCGGGAGTTGTTGACGTCCTCCTCGCCCTCGTCGTCCTGGCCGCGGTTGAGCTCCAGGTTGGCGAGGTAGCGGTGGGCGTTGGAGCGCTCCCGATACTCGGCCGAGAGGTGGTAGCGCTGGCTGTCGGTGTTGCCCTGGTTGATGGTGATGCCGAGGCTGGCAGTAGCCTCGCGCTTGCTTGCATCCTCCTGGGCGGCCACAGCGCTGGTGGCGGTGAAGGCGATCACGGCTGCTGCCAGCGTGAAGCGTTGTAGCATGGTGCGAGCTCCTTGCTCCGCGTGCTGCTTGATGGGGGTGCCGGAGCCGCTCACCACCGCGCCCGGCTATCGGCCGCTGAAGATACCAGCCGCAGGTTGCGGCATGTAGAGGGACCCCGCGCCTGCGCCTTGTAGCCGATTGTCCATCCTTGTCCAGCCGGCTCAGGCGTAGCAGGGCCCGGGCCGCTTCACCGCGGCGGTGGGTACGCGTCCCTGCGGCCCGGGCGGGGTGCCAGGGTGCACTTGGGAAGGGGGATCAGCCTGGATGGGAGTAGTGGGCCTGGTCGGATTTGAACCGACGACCAAGGGATTATGAGTCCCCTGCTCTGACCACTGAGCTACAGGCCCATCGTTTGACTGGCGGGGTCCGCGCCCCCGGCAGGGCGCCCTCTACAGGCGCAGGGGGCCCCTGCCCGGGATGGCGGCGAGGGTGGTGCCGCGTCCGCTGCCGTGCAGGGGACGCCCCTCGCCGCCCCGGCGCGTATCACTCCTCGAGGAAGCTGCGCAGCCCCTCGGAGCGGGTCGGGTGGCGCAGCTTGCGCAGCGCCTTGGCCTCGATCTGGCGGATGCGCTCGCGGGTGACGTCGAACTGCTTGCCGACCTCCTCGAGGGTGTGGTCGGTGCTCATGTCGATGCCGAAGCGCATCCGCAGGACCTTGGCCTCGCGCGGTGTCAGCCCGGAGAGGACCTCGCGGACGGACTCGCGCAGCCCCTCGGAGGTGGCCGAGTCCACCGGCGAGGTGACGCTGGCGTCCTCGATGAAGTCGCCCAGGTGGCTGTCCTCGTCGTCGCCGATGGGCGTCTCCATGGAGATCGGCTCCTTGGCGATCTTGAGGACCTTGCGCACCTTATCCTCGGGCATGTCCATCCGCTCGGCCAGCTCCTCCGGCGTGGCCTCCCGGCCCATCTCCTGGAGCATCTGCCGCGAGACGCGGTTGAGCTTGTTGATGGTCTCGATCATGTGCACCGGGATGCGGATGGTCCGCGCCTGGTCGGCGATGGAGCGCGTGATCGCCTGCCGGATCCACCACGTGGCGTAGGTGGAGAACTTGTAGCCGCGCCGGTACTCGAACTTGTCCACCGCCTTCATCAGGCCGATGTTGCCCTCCTGGATCAGGTCCAGGAACTGCAACCCGCGGTTGGTGTACTTCTTGGCGATGGAGATGACCAGGCGCAGGTTGGCCTCGACCATCTCCTTCTTGGCGCGCCGGGCCTTGGCCTCGCCGATGGACATGCGGCGGTTGATCTCCTTGATCTCCGCCACGGAGAGGCCGTTCTGGTCGGCGATCTCCTTGAGCTCCTGCTGCGCCCGGCGGATGGTCTCCGCGTGGGGCTGCAGCCGCTCGGCGCGCTCGCCATCCTCGGCGAGGAGGTCGTCGAGCCAGGTCGGGTCGGCCTCCCGCTCCTGGAAGCCCTTGACGAACGCCTTGCGGCTCATCCTGCCTTCCCGGGTGCAGATGTTCATGATCTCGCGCTCCCGGGCGCGGATGGTGTCCACGGTCTCGCGCAGCCGGTTGGTTATGCCCTCGACGACCTTCGGCGTGAACTTGACGCTCAGGAAGATGTCCTCGAGCTCCTCGCGGAGCTCAGCGATGCGCGGCGCGTCCGAGCCCTGCTCGGCGAGCACCTGCTGCATCTCGTTGTAGGCAGCGCGCAGGCGCTCGAAGATCTCGGCGGCGACCTCCGGATCCGGGCCGGTCTCCGGCGCAGCGGCCTCCTCATCCTCCTCGGCGGCCTCCGGCGCGGCGGGAGCGGCCTCCGGGAACTCCTCCGAGCCGTCCTCACGATCGCGGAAGCTGGCGATGATGTCGGTCAGCCGCGCCTCGCCGGCCTGGGCGCGGTCGTAGAGCATGATCAGCTGGCGTGCCGCCTCGGGATAGGCGGACAGGGCCATCAGGGCGCGATCGAGGCCGTCCTCGATGCGCTTGGCCAGCTGGATCTCGCCCTCGCGGGTGAGGAGCTCCACGCTGCCCATCTCGCGCATGTACATCCGCACCGGGTCCGTGGTGCGGCCGAACTCGGCGTCGACGGCGGCGAGGGCGGCTGCCGCCTCCTCGGCCTCGTCCTCGTCGGTGGGGACCGTGGTCTCGGCGAGGAGCAACTCGTCGGAATCCGGGGCCGTCTCGTGGACGTTGATCCCCATGTCGTTGATCATCCCGATGATATCGTCGATTTGATCGGGGTCGACGATATCCTCCGGGAGGTGGTCGTTAACCTCCGCGTAGGTCAGAAAGCCCTGCTCTTTGCCCTTGGCGATGAGCTGCTTGATTTGAGACTGTTGATCTTGTGACATAGGCGATCGAATAATCCGCGGTTGCTCCGGGAAACGCCACTAATGCGGAACCGTGTAGACTAGCGGTTCGTGCGGCGTATTAGCAAGGACGGGTACCGGGTTAGAGCCGGAAACTCGCCCGAAGTTCCTCCATCTCCTCTTCCTCGTCGGCGCTCAGCTGGCCGCGCTTGAGCCGGTCCATGAGCAGCTGCAGCCGCTGCGCTCGGCGTAGCCGATCCTGCTCCGTCTCGCTCCACGCCTGCTCCTCGCTGTCCAGGGCCCGGATGAGGCGCTCCTGCTCGTTGACGAGGATCTGCTCCTCGATGCGCATCAGCGCATCGAGGAGCTCCTGCCTGCGGTCCGCCTCGTCTGCGGCGGCGGCGCGCTGCCAGGCCGCTAGCCGGTGCAGCGGTGACTCGTGCCGGGTGTCGCGGAACCGCTCCAGGAGCCTTGCCGTCGTAATATTGGGTTCAGCGCGCGTAAATTCAAGGAGCTGCTGGAGCAGATCCAGCCCCGGGATGTCCCGGTCGGCGAAGCGGTCCGGCTCGCCGGCGTGTTGGCCGAGCTGCGGCTCCTGGAGGAGCAGGGCGATGGCGTGCCGGACCGGGGTGCGCTGCAGGCTCGCCTCCGGGCTATGGCCGTCCTCCGGGGCCTGCCCGCCGCCTTGCGGCCCCTCGCCGGGGCGGGACCCGCCCCCTCTGGCGCTGCCCGAGCCCTCGCGGCCCTGGAGGAGGCGGTCGATGCGGCCCGGGTCGGTGTGGGTCAGGTCCGCCAGGCGGCTGATCAGCGTCTCCCGGAGCACGCCCTCGGGGATGCGGCGCAGGGTGCCGGCGGTGCGCTCCAGCAGCCGGGCGCGGCCGTCCGCGGTGCCCAGCTCGCAGTCGTCAGCGGCCTGGTCCAGGAAGAACTCCACCACCGGGGTGGCGTCGGCGAGGTGCGCCTCGAGGCCCTCCTTGCCCTCGCGACGGACAAGCTCGTCCGGGTCCTCGCCCTCGGGCAGGAGCAGCACGCGGACCTCGCGGTCGCCCTGGAGCACGGGCAGGAGGTTCTCGACCGCCCGCAGGGCAGCGCTGCGCCCGGCACTGTCGCCGTCGAAGCACAGCACCAGCTCCTCGGCGGTGCGCAGCAGGAGCGTGGCCTGCTCCGGGGTGGTAGCGGTGCCGAGGGTGGCCACCGCGCCCGTGATCCCTTGCTGGGCGAGGGCGATGACGTCCATGTACCCCTCGACGACGATCAGCCGTGACGGGCGGCGCTCCGCCTGCAGGGCCTGGTAGAGGCCGTAGACCTCGCGGCCCTTGTGGAAGACAGGGGTCTCGGGGGAGTTGAGGTACTTCGGCTCGCCGTCGGACACCACGCGGGCACCGAAGCCCACCACCCGGCCGCGCCGGTCGTGGATGGGGAAGGTGATGCGGTCGCGGAAGCGGTCGTAGGCCTTCTGCTCGCGCTCGATGATCAGCCCGGCGCGGATCGCCGGTCGCGGATCGTCGAGCTGGCGGAGGAGGTTGTCCCAGCCGGGCGGGGCGAAGCCGAGGCCGAAGCGCGCGGCGATCTC
>CAJXLI010000086.1 GCA_913055575.1 uncultured Ectothiorhodospiraceae bacterium | reverse complement strand
CCAAGACCTGTGAGGTGCTGTACAAGAACGGGCGCTGGTACGCCTCGGTGACGCTGGACTGCGAGCCGGAGCGCGAGTGTGGCACCCGCATGGGCGGCCTGGATTGGGGCGTGGAGACCCTCGCCACCATTGCCTTCCCGGAGGGGACCGAAACGATCCCCAACCCGCGCCCCTTACAAAGGACGCTGGCGCAGCTCCGCCGGGCCCAGAAGTCCGTCTCTCGCAAGGAGGCGGCGGCGCAGCGGGCCTCGGGCAAGCAGCGAGGCTTTCCGGTCTCCAATCGGTTAGCGCGGGCCTATCGGGAGGTGCGCCGCCTTCACGAGAAGGTCGCCCGGCAGCGCAAGGACTGCCTGCATCAAACCACGGCCGCGCTGGTGGGCCGCTACGGCGCCCTCGCCGTGGAGGATCTGGATCTCAAGGCCATGACGGCCCACGGCGGCAAGCGCAAGCGCGGCCTGAACCGCCACATCCTGGATGCCGCCGGCGGTCTCTTCCATCAACTGCTCGGGTACAAAGCGGAGGAGGCTGGTGCCTGGGCGATGGAGGCCCCGACGCGGGATCTCAAACCCTCGCAGACCTGCCATGCCTGCGGGCGGCAGGCGAAGAAGCCATTGAGCCAGCGCCATCATGCCTGCCCCTGTGGGGCCTCCTGCTCCCGCGACGCGAATGCAGCCAAGGTGCTATTGAGCTGGCTCGAGAGGCAGTTAGCCGGCCGGGAACCGGCCGAGGCGTGGAGGGCGATAAGTCCGGAGCACTCTTGTGTCGATCCGGCACGCCCGGTGAAGCGCGAAACGCCCCCTATAGCCGGCACGGCTTAGGGGGAGTAGTTCATGAGACCGACTCCGGTGCCTTCGAGGTCCGGGTCGAGGCGGAAACGGTCTGGCTGACGCAGGCCCAGATGAGCGAGCTGTTCCAGCGGGATCAGTCCGTAATCTCCCGGCACGTCAATAACGTGTTCAAGGAAGGGGAGCTGGAAGAGGCGGCCAATATGCAAAAAGTGCATATTGGTTCCTCGGACAAGCCGGTCACCGAGTTCTCCCTGGACGTCATCATCTCCGTCGGCTACCGCGTGAAATCCCAGCAGGGCGTCCGGTTCCGGCAGTGGGCCAATCGCGTCCTCAAGGAGCACCTGACCCGCGGCTACACCATCAACCGCCAGCGCTTCGAGGACAACGCCCGGGAGCTGGAAGCCGCCCTCCAACTGCTCCGCAAGGCCGCCGCCGCCCCCGCCCTGGACGCCCAGGCCGGCCAGGGACTGGTGGAGATCCTGAGCCACTACACCCGCACCTTCCTCTGGCTGCAGCGCTACGACGAAGGCCTGCTCCAGGAGCCCGCCGGCTAGGCCGGCGGCGATCTCCCCACAGCCGAGGAGGCCATGGCCGCCCTGGAAGGCCTCAAGGCCGAGCTGATGGCGCGGGAGGAGGCCACGGTGCTGTTCGCTCCACCCCCGGGGCGATGGCCTCGCCGCGCTGACGCTGTTGGTGGCCGAGTCCGCCGCGAACCAGAAAGACACCCTCATCCACCTCATCATGAACATGCTGACCGAAGAGACCCCATGAGTACCGACCTCATTACCGAGCACCTGGACCTCTGGACCAGCGCCGTCACCTACAACAACGGCAAGGGCCGCGGCAACAACGGCGAGCCGGAGCTGACCGGCATCAATAAGCTGCGGGAGCTAATCCTGGAGCTGGCCGTGCGCTGACGTCTAGACACTTCTCCACTGAACACCGACGCCTGGCGGGGCGTACGGTGCCCAGGCATGGACACCGAGGACCTCGCCGTCGGGCAGCATGCGCCCGGCACCATCTCGGCATACCCCAAGGGGCCTCGGCTCGTCACCCCGAGGACCACGGCCTGCGCCGGCTCGGGGCCGACGACCGGGACCTGGACAACCAAGAGTCCGGCCAATGGCTGGACAGCTTCCACGAGGCCAACCGGCTTCAGGAGCAGCTGCCGGTGGATACCCGCGTGGTCAGCGTCGCCGACCGCGAGGGCGATATCTATGAGCTGCTCCTCGCCGCGCAACCGCACGAGGCCGCGGACCTGCTCCAACGGGTCAGGCAGGATCGGCGGCTCGCCGGTAGCGAGCAGACACTGCAGGCACACCTCGACGCGCAGCCGCCCGAGGCCGAGGTGGAGGTGAACATCCCGAGGCGGGGCAATCAGCCGGCGCGTGTCGCGCGCCTGGTCGTGCGCCACGACCGGGTTATGCTCCAGCCGCCGCGCGACAAGCACCGCCTCGGGCCGGTCGAGCTCGACGCCGTGCGGGCGACGGAGACCGACCCGCCGCAAGGCGCCCACTCATCGAGCGCGCCGAGCATCTGCGTCGCCTCGATCGGCTTGTCGTCGATGAAGGGCAGGACTTCTCGGAGGAGTGGTGGCAGCTAGGAAGACGGCTTGGTCCGCGCGGCTCAGGCTCGGCTTCGGACGGGCGGTCCTCAGCCGCTCGAGGGCACCTCGTAGAGTTCTGCCAGCCGTTGAATCTCCCCGGCGATATCCCGCCGCAGGCTCTCTGGGGCAAGGACCTGGACGGCACTACCCAGGCCGAGGAGCCACCAGCGCAGGCGCGCGGTGTATTGCACGGTGGCATGAAGCTCGTAAAGGCAGCCCTCGTCATCCAGCGGGGTGAGGCTCTGATCCCCGGCTAGAGGGGCCTCGCTCAGGTGAAAGGCGGTACCGTCATCAAGCCGCAGCTGGAGGGTCACCTCGTCGCCCTCGGGGTAGTCGAAGGCGCCCTGGGCGATGAAGGCGTCCAGGTCGAAGCCGCCCTCGGGATCCTCGGCCGGCTCGTCGGCCAGCTCAGCGTGCAGGATGCGGTGCAGGGCCAGGTGTCGTGGGTCCCGGTACGGCCCAATGGTGGCTACGAGGTAGCTCACCGGCTCCCGAAAGACGAGGGCGAGGGGATGGATCCGGTAGCTCTTGGTTACAGCGCCGCGGCTGCGGGAGCGGTAGTGTACATCGAGGCAGCGGCGCTCGAGCACGCCATGTTGCACAGTCTCAAAGACCTCCGGCGTCAGCGCCGGCGGTTGCAAAGGTGGCCCGCCGCCCAGGACGCGGACCCGATCCGGCCATGTGCGCAGGCCGACATTGTCCACGGTCTGCTCGAGCACCGTCTCGGCGCGTTCCATATAGGGGATCAGCCGGTGACGGGCGTTGGGTGGGAGGAGTGCGGAGGCGTGCGCATCCATGACCCGTAGGGTTAGCGCGGTCTCGGGATCGATGGCGGGCAGGTCGAGCAGCGGCGCATCGGTGGTCCAGGACCAGCCGTACGGACGGCTGCGCTCGTCGCGTACAAGGGGCATGAGGGCCGATAGGCTTTCCAGGTCACGCTCGACGGTGCGCTGCGTCGTCTCGATCCCCCGCTCCGTGAGCTCCTCGTAGAGCTCGGGGGCGCTCTTCTTCCGGGGCTGCCGGGGAATGAGCCGCATCAATAACAGGCGGCGCTGGAGGTACTCGGACATCGCCTCTGGTCCTTGCCGTTTGTCCGGCCATGGTCTCGTCTCGGGGCGACGGCGTATGTCGTGCCTCCCACCACTGTACCGTGCTCCTGGAGCTGATCGCGATGCGACGTTTTTTGTCGCTCCCCCTCGCTAGTCTGCCTCGCACCGATGCCAGCGAAGCGAGGCGATCATGCACAAATCCGATGCCCCCAACGAGGACGAAGTGGACGGACCGTCCAGCGCTTCTTCCACCCGGGGTGAGCGCACGCTTCGGCCTGCGCTGGACTGCGGGGGCGGTGGGCGCATTGATGGGATCGAGGAGCCGGTCTTGCGCGTTGCCTCGGAATCGCTTCGCGCCCTGGACCTGGCCGGATGCCCCGGTCTAGAGGTCTTGGATCTCACGGCAGTACCTGCCGGCTTGACGCTCACCGTTGCTAACTGCCCACGCCTGCACCAGGTGTGGCTGCCGTCCGGAGCGCCGGGCGCCGTCATCCATTGGGACTTTCATGGTGCCGTGCTCTTCGAGGTAACCGTGGAAGGTGCCATGAGCACTTTGGATGCCTGTGGCTCGGGCTTTGCCTTCGCCTTGCCGGAACGTCGGGACGAGTTACCGTGGCGCGGCGTAAGCCTGACGGCCCATTCGGAGCGAGTCCGCACGGCTGGTGTGGACGCCGCGGTCTGGCTGCCGGAGGAACCCGCTACGGGAAAAGCGCACGGGGCGGCAGAGGCGAGGGTGGCGCATAAGGGCGCTGAGGGCGTGGAAGATCGGGAGCAAGCGCTGAGCCTGGCCGATGGAGAGGGCCCGCTGGCCCTCCTCGTTATGGGATCGTCGCTTGAGGACCTGACTGTGGCTGAGGGAAGCGCCTTGCGATGGCTGCAGATCCAGGAGGCGCCGCGCTTACGGGATATTGAGCTTGGGCCATGGCTGCAGCGCCTCGAGGTCGCCCGGGCACCGCAGCTTGCGCGCATCGCCGCCGCTGGCCGTACTTTGCGGCTCGCGCATGTCGGCGAGCCCGAGCGCGGCGTGGCGCTGTCCGGAGATTGGCGTAGTGCCTACTTGGAGGCCACGGCCCTGGCCGTTGGCAGCTGTGCCGGCGTGCAGCGTCTGGCGGGGCAAGGCGGCTGGCTCGTGGCGCGGTCGCTGGTGCGCTGGCACGAAGAGCGCGTCGATGCGCTGGCCCCAACGTCTGCGATGGGCTGTAGGGAGGCAGCGGCATTGAAAGAGGGTGCGCTCGCCGGCGAGCCGGGCTCGGGGGCGCTCCTCTCGGCCTGGGCATCCGCGTGCGGCCGCCGCTGGGCGCCCTACGCGCTGCAGCACCTGGCGGATCTTGCAGCGCATACGGACCTGGATCGCCACGATTTGTGGCAGGCCCGGGAACGCCTGCGCAATCAACCCTGGGCGAAGCCGGCTAGCGGGCCCTGGAGCTGGGATCTGCCCGAGGATCAGCGCGCGGCCGGGATCGAGGCCGATCGGGTGCTCAGCGCACTGTGCCACACCTCCGGCGTTCCCGTTGCCGAGAGCATCGGCGGCTGCGTTCGCGCTCCGGCGGATCTGGAGCGCCTCATGACCGATGCCGAGGAGACCGAGGAGCCAGCGGGCCTCGCCGCTTTGGCGGAGGCCGCCCTGTGCTGGGCGCTTCGCCATGACCCATGGCGCCAACGACGGGGCCTGCATCCCGACTTCCGCCGCGAGCGCGACTACTGGGCGATGATGCGGCTGGCCGAGCGGGTCTGCCGGCGCGGCGATCTACAGCTGGCCGACGCCCTTGGCGAGTGCGCCCCCCGCAACCTCGAGCTGGAGGCCGCGCTGACGGTGCTGGAGCGGCTGGCCGCGGAGGGCCACGTCGCCAGCCGGACCCAGGCCCTGGCGATCGGGATGGGCCGGGGCCCCGACTCGCGGCAGGCTGCGCGCAACTCGGCGGATCTGCAGCAGCGGGCCATGGCGATCTCGCTGGCGCCCGCTCGGGGCACGCGCCTGGCCCCGCCTCGGTCCGAGGCCCCGGCTGCGCCGCAGGGCGGCTGATTCGCCGTAAAGACCTCCCAGGAGTCGCACCATGACCACGCCCGTCAGCCTTCAGCAGACGCACGAGATCCTCACCCACCAGGTCCGGGCGCAGCTCGCCGATCCCGGCCTGGCCAGCAGCCTGCCGCCGCTGCTGCTCTGGGGCCCGCCCGGCGTGGGCAAGAGCGCCATCATCCAGCAGGTGTGTGCCGAGCAGGGGATCGACTTCATCGATGTCCGCCTATCGCAGCGCGAGCCGGTGGATCTGCGCGGGCTGCCGGTGCCGCGCGAGGACCGCGTGGACTGGCTCCTGTCCAGCGAGTGGCCGCGCGATCCGGACAGCGCCGGGATCCTGCTCTTCGACGAGCTCACCGCCGTGGACCGCAGCCTGCAGGTCGCGGCCTACGAGCTGCTCCTCGATCGGTGCCTCGGGGAGCTCTACCAGGTGCCGGACGGCTGGTACCTGTGCGGCGCCGGCAACCGCGAGGAGGACGGGGCCGCCGCGCTCGGGCTGTCGAGCGCGCTGGCCAACCGCTTCTGCCACCTCGAGATCACCCCGGAGCTGGCGCCGTGGCTCCGCTGGGCGACGGCGCAGGGGCTGCACCCGGACGTCATCGCCTTCCTGCGTTACCGGCCGGATAGCTTCTTCGACGCCAGCGGCGATCGCCAGCGCGGCTGGCCAACGCCGCGCAGCTGGACCCGGGTGGCGCAGCAGCTCACCCTCGCCGAGCGCACGGGCATGGGCGAGACCGCCCTGGCGCGGGTCGTCGAGGGGCTGGTCGGTCCGGGGGCGGCGGTGGAGCTCAACGGCTTCCGAGAGTGGTCCGGGCAGCTCGCGGACGCCGAGGCCATGCTCCTCGGCCGGGCGCCGGTGCAGATCCCGGAGCGGGCGGATCAGGGCTACGCCCTGTGCGCGGCCCTGGTCTATCACCTCTGGCGAGGCGAGGAGCGGGCGCAGCGCATCGAGGGCTTCCTGCGCATCAGCCTGGCGCTGCCCTCGGACTTCGCCACCATGGCCCTGATTGACGCCGTCGGCGGGGAGGTCGGCCTGACGACCGAGCGCGGGCAAGCGATCTTTGGCCATCCGCTCTTCGCGCAGTGGAGCGAGGTCCACGGCGCGGCCCTGGCCCAGCACCTGCCCACCGGCGCCCAGGCCCCGGCTTGAGGAGGACGTCGTGCAGGCCCGATCCCCCGATGAAACCGAGCGCCGGCGCAAGGCCGAGGCCGCCGGCCTGCTGCAGGACGCCCGTCAGCAGCTGCTGATCCGGGCGCCGTTCCTCGGCGCGCTCGTCATGCGGCTGACCCTGCGGGCGGTGGTCGATGACCGCCTCGAGACAGCGATGACCGACGGCCAGAGCCTCTACGCCCACGCCGACTTCATCCGGGGGCTGCCGTCCGAGGAACGGCTCTTCGTCCTGGCCCACGAGGTCTGGCACTGCGCGCTGCGCCACTTCGCGCGGCGGATGGACCGGGAGCCCCGACGGTGGAATCTCGCCGTGGATCAGGAGGTGAACGATCTGCTGCTCCGCCAGGGCCTGCCGCTGCCGGCCGGCGCCTTTTATGAACGGAGATTCCGCGGCGAGGGCGCCGAGGCCATCTACCAGCGCCTGCCGGCGCAGGGCGGCGATCGCCATCGGGGCCGGCTCGCCGACCACCACGAGGGGCTGCCGCCGGGCACCGGGGCCGGCGTGCAGGATCCGGAGCTCGCTCCGCAATGGCCCTCGGACACGGCGCAGCGCTGGGCGGTCTGGACGCAAGCGGCCCTGCAGCAATCTAGCGCGGCCGCAGGGACGCTGCCGGGGTGGCTGCGCGAGCACGTCGAGGCGACGGGCGCGAGCCGCATGCCCTGGCAGCGCTACCTGGCCCGGTTCGTCCAGCACACCCGCACGGGCGGCGGCGTGCAGTGGGTGCCGCCGGCGCGCCGGCACTGGGGGCGCGGCCTCTACCTGCCCAGCCGGCGAGGGACGCAGCTCGAGCTGACGGTGGTCCTGGACACCAGTGGCAGCACGCGTCGCCACTGGCCGCTTTTCCGCCGCGAGCTGCACGGCATCATCAACGCCTATGACGCGTACCGCCTGCGCGTGCTGCAATGCGATACCCGGGTCGTGAGCGATGCCGTGTACACCCCGGAGCAGCCGCTGCCCCCGGCATGCCCCTTCGAGGGGGGCGGGGGCACGGACCTGCGGGCGCCCTTCGAGTACCTGAGCGGGGAGCGCCCCACCGGGGTGGTCCTCTTCACCGATGGCCAGGCGCGGATGCCTGAAAAGGCGCCGGCCTATCCGGTACTGTGGATGCTAACCCCGGCTACGCAGCGGGAGCCGCCGTGGGGGCAGGTCGTGCAGATGCGGGAGGCGGAGGCGTGATGGGCTACGAATGTCCGGCCAGAAGGGCCAGCGGTTGGCGCGCAATGCCGAGGGGGGTGCGCAGGCGCTGCCCTCGCGGCCGAACCGGGGCGGCCGTCGAGGCCTGGGAGCGCGAGCGCTACACGGCGATCCGCCAGCAGGCCCGCAAAGCGGACGCCCGGATCGACTTCGCCGACGAGGCCGGCGCCTGCGGGTCAACCGGTTTCGGCGCCGAGAGGCATGCATCAGATGACGGAATCCGCGAAGAGCCGCATTACCTGTGTGCCGGTCTACCTGTCAAGACCTGACTGGTCGTATACCAGTTTACGAAACAAATCGGGCCGCTCCTCGTGCCACTGCTTGAGCTTGCGT
>CAJXLI010000085.1 GCA_913055575.1 uncultured Ectothiorhodospiraceae bacterium | reverse complement strand
CTCGACCGGCAGGTGCCGGTGGTCCTCGGCGAGCACGTCACCACCGACGGCGGCACGGGCTGCGTGCACACCGCCCCCGGCCACGGCCAGGAGGACTTCGAGGTCGGGCAGCGCTACGGCCTCGAGGTCACCAACCCGGTGGACGGCGAGGGCCGCTTCCTCGAGGACACCGAGCACTTCGGCGGCCTGGACGTTTTCGACGCCAATCCCCGCGTGGTGGAGCGCCTCGAGGCGCGCGGCGCGCTCCTGCACCACGAGGCGTACCGCCACAGCTACCCCCACTGCTGGCGGCACAAGACACCGGTGATCTTCCGCGCCACGCCGCAGTGGTTCATCGACCTGGACGCCCACGGCATGCGCGACCGGGCCCTCGCCGAGATCGAGGGCGTGTGCTGGATGCCCGCCTGGGGCCGGGCGCGGATCGAGGCCATGGTCCGCGGCCGCCCGGACTGGTGCATCTCCCGGCAGCGCCACTGGGGCGTGCCCATCGCTGCCTTCGTCCACCGCCGCACCGGCGAGCCGCACCCGGAGACGCCGCGGCACATGGAGGCCGTGGCCGAGCGCATGGCCCACGAGGGCCTGGAGGCGTGGTGGGACCTCGACCCGGCGGAGCTGCTCGGCGACGAGGCCGAGGCCTACGAGAAGGTCAACGACATCCTCGACGTGTGGTTCGACTCCGGGGTCACCCACGCCACTGTCCTCGAGGACCGGGAGCAGCTGCAGGTCCCGGCGGACCTCTACCTGGAGGGCTCTGACCAGTACCGCGGCTGGTTCCAGTCCTCGCTGCTGTCCGCGGCCGCCATCCGCGGCGCCGCGCCGTACCGGGCGGTGCTCACCCACGGCTTCACCGTGGACGAGCAGGGCTACAAGATGTCCAAGTCCCGCGGCAACGTCATCGCCCCGCAGGACGTCATGGACCGGCTCGGCGCCGACATCCTGCGGCTGTGGGTGGCCTCCGCGGACTACACGGGCGAGATCGCCGCCTCGGACAACATCCTCCAGCGCACCGCCGACGCCTACCGGCGCATGCGCAACACCGCCCGCTTCCTCCTCGGCAACCTCTCCGGCTTCGAGCCGGAGCGGGACGCGCTGCCGGCAGCGGAGCTGCTGCCGCTGGACCGCTGGGCGGTGGCCCGCACCCGGGAGCTCCAGGAGCGCATCGTCGCCGCCTACGACCGCTACGAGCTCCACCGCGTCTACCACCTGCTGCACAACTTCTGCGTGGTGGATATGGGCGGCTTCTACCTGGACGTCATCAAGGACCGGCTCTACACCACGCCGGCGGATAGCCGGGCGCGGCGCTCCGGGCAGACCGCCCTGCAGCACATCGCCGAGGCGCTGGTGCGCTGGCTGGCGCCGATCCTGTCCTTCACCGCCGACGAGATCTGGGCGCACATGCCCGGCGAGCGCAGCGGGCCGGTCTTCGCCGCCGAGTGGTACGACGGGCTCTTCCCCCTCGACGGCGGCGACGCCGAGGCCGCCTTCTGGGCCCGGGTGGTGGACGTGCGCTCGGCGGCCAGCCGGGAGCTGGAGCGGCTGCGCAACGAGAAGGTCATCGGCGCCAACCTCGACGCCGAGGTGGACCTCTACGTCCCCGACGCCCTGGCCCGGGAGCTGGCGCCCCTGGGCGAGGAGCTGCGCTTCGTGCTGATCACCTCCGCGGCGCGCATCCACCCCCTCGGCGAGGCCCCGGCGGACGCCGCCGCCGCCACGCTGGAGGACGGCACCGAGGTGCGCATCGGCGTCGCCGCCTCGCCCCACTCGAAGTGCCCGCGGTGCTGGCACCGGCAGCCGGATATCGGCGCCAGCGCCGAGCACCCGGAGCTGTGCGGCCGCTGCGTCGAGAACGTCGCCGGCGCCGGCGAGCGCCGCACGACGGCCTGAGGGGGCAGCGTTGGGCTATCGGCGCTGGCTCCTGGTCGCCGCGGGCGGCGCGGGGCTCGACCAGCTCACCAAGCTCTGGGCGCAGAGCGCCCTGAGCGCCTACGACTCGCTGGAGCTGTTGCCGGTGCTCAGCCTCACCCTGGGCTACAACACCGGCGCCGCGTTCAGCCTCCTCGGCGGCGCCGAGGGCTGGCAGCGCTGGCTCCTCGCCGCCGTCGCCGTCGGCGTGAGCGCCTACCTCGTCCACTGGCTGCGCCAGGTGGCCGACCAGCGGCCGTGGCTCGCCCTCGGCCTGGCCCTGATCCTCGCTGGCGCCGCGGGCAACCTCATCGACCGGCTGCGCCTCGGCCACGTGGTGGACTTCATCCACCTCCACTACGCCGGCTTCCACTGGCCGATCTTCAACGTCGCCGACATCGGGATTACCCTCGGAGCCGGGCTCGTGATCGGGATCTACCTCCTCGCGAGTACGTCGAATGACCGGGCCTGAGGGTCCATCGTCGGCCGCAGGCAGGCCCGCCTGCCGGCCCGCTAGCGAGCCGGCTCGCCGCGAACACTGAAGGGAGGTCGCCGTGCCCAGACCGCAGATCCACCTCGCCAATCCCCGTGGCTTCTGTGCCGGGGTCGATCGCGCCATCGCCATCGTCGACCGGGCCCTGGCGATCTACGGGGCGCCGGTCTACGTCCGCCACGAGGTGGTGCACAACCGCTTCGTCGTGGACGACCTGCGCGCCCGCGGCGCCGTCTTCGTCGAGGAGCTCCACGAGGTCCCCGACGGTGCCACGGTGATCTTCAGCGCCCACGGCGTCCCGCAGTGGGTCTCCGACGAGGCGGAGCGGCGGGGGCTGCAGGTCTTCGACGCCACCTGCCCGCTGGTGACCAAGGTCCACAAGGAGGTCCGCGGCCACGCCCGGGAAGGCCGCGAGGTGGTGCTCATCGGCCACGCCGGCCACCCGGAGGTGCAGGGCACCATGGGCCAGTACCTGGCCCCTGCGGGCCAGGGCGGGATCTACCTGGTCCAGAACGAGGCCGAGGCCGAGGCGCTGGCCGTGGAGGATCCCGAGGAGCTGGCCTACGTCACCCAGACCACGCTGTCGGTGGACGACACCGTCGGCATCGTCGAGATCCTCCAGCGCCGCTTCCCGGCGATCCGCGGGCCGCGCAAGGACGATATCTGCTACGCGACGCAGAACCGCCAGGACGCCGTCCGCGAGCTCGCCGCCCGGGTGGACCTGATGCTCGTCGTCGGCTCGGTGAACAGCTCCAACTCCAACCGCCTCCGCGAGCTGGCCGAGCGCTGCGGCACCCGGGCCCACCTGGTTGACGGCCCCGCCGACATGGACCGCGACTGGCTGCGCGAGTGCCGCGCGGTGGGCGTGACCGCCGGCGCCTCGGCCCCCGAGAGCACCGTGGTGGAGGTCGTGGAGCAGCTCCAGGCCTGGGGCTGCGAGCCCCCCGAGGAGCAGCCGGGCAAGGCCGAGACGGTGACCTTCGGCCTGCCCAAGGAGCTGGAGGGCTCCCTGCCGGGCTGAGGCGCGCCGCGGCGGCTACACCTCGCCGCTGGATCGGCTGCCCATCGGGGGCTGTCAAGGCCTTGACAGCCATTTCCTACACAAGCGTCCAGGCCGCCTGCCCGGTAACACCCTGAGGTGCCGCCGGCCATCTGTAGATCGCTGATCATCAAGGGGATTACAGGCTGGTTAATCTTTGCCCGCAACCGCACGAGGCGCCTCACAGCGGGCCCTCAAGCGCATTCGTCCACAGAGTTTTCCACAGGTTTTGTGGAAAGTGGCGGGCGGTTATCCCCGGGGTCGCGCTGCGCCGGGGTTCAGCCGAGCGGCGTTCCCGCTCCGGGCCGGTAGCCAGGGCCGCGAGTGAGGCCGCGCGGGCCTCCAGCGGCGGCACGTCTTCCCGTGCCGTGCGCTTGCCTGCTAGGTACTTATACGCGTCCATCCAACGGGGCTGACCTCGTCCCGCCATCCAGGAGTAGAGCCAAGAAAGGATGAACCAAGAGAACCTCGCGAACTTCATCTGGGACGTAGCGGACCTGCTCCGCGGCACGCTCAGGCAATCGCAGTACGGACGGGTGATCCTGCCGTTTACCGTCCTGCGCCGACTCGAGTGTGTCCTGGAGCCGACCCGTGACCGGGTGCTCGAGCAGGCCGAGGCCTATCGGGACAAACCAGCGGCCATGCGCGACCGCCTCCTGCGCAACGAGAGCGGGCTGGCGTTCTACAACACCTCACCGCTGCGCTTGGCCACGGTCTCGGAGACCCACACGCGGGAGGATCTCAACGACTACATCCGCCACTTCAGTCCAGCGGCCCGCGAAGTCTTCGAGCACTTCCGCTTCGAGGAGTCTCTGGAGCGGCTGGATTATGGCGACATCCTCTATCCGGTGGTCCAGCAGTTCGCATCGACGGACCTCAGCCCACAGCGGTTGGACAACTTCTCCATGGGCGTCGTCTTCGAGGAGCTGATCCGCAAGTTCGCCGAGGCCTCCAACGAGACGGCCGGAGAGCACTTCACGCCCCGCGACGTCGTCCACCTGACGACCTCGCTGGTCTTTACCGGCCAGCAGGAGCGACTCCAGCCCGGCGAGATCATCAAGGTCTACGACCCGGCGGCCGGAACCGGGGGCTTCCTCTCGGAGAGCAAGCACTACATCCAGCAGATCAGCGGGGGCGTGGACGTCTCGCTGCACGGTCAGGAGCTCAACCCCGAGTCCTATGCCATCTGCAAGGCGGACATGCTCATCAAGGGCGAGACGGTAGAGAACATCGCCCTCGGCAACACGCTCACCGACGACCAGCACCATGGCGAGCGCTTCGACTACCTACTCGCTAATCCGCCCTTCGGCGTGGACTGGAAGGCGAGCCGGCGGGTGATCACCGACGAGCACGAGCAGCTGGGCCACGCCGGGCGCTTCGGCCCGGGACTGCCTCGCGTCAACGACGGTGCGCTGCTCTTCCTTCTCCACCAGGTGAGCAAGATGCGCCGCGACAGCCAGTGGCCCTCGCGGATCGGCATCATCCTCAACGGCTCGCCGCTGTTTACGGGCGGTGCTGGCAGTGGCGAGTCGGAGATCCGGCGCTCCTTGCTCAAGCGCGACCTCGTCGAGGCCATCGTCGCCCTGCCCACGGACATGTTCTACAACACCGGCATCGCCACCTACGTCTGGATCCTCTCCAACGACAAGCCGGCCGAGCGCAAGGGGTACGTCCAGCTGATCAACGCCACTGACCACTACGCCAAGATGCGCAAGTCGCTCGGTAACAAGCGGCAGTACCTGGATGAGGAGGCGATCCGGACTATCGTCCAGCTCTACGGGCGCTACGAGGAGACCGAGGAGAGCCGGATCTTCCCGGTCGAGACTTTCGGCTACCGGCGGATCACCGTCGAGCGGCCGTTGCGCCTCAACTTCCAGGCCAGCGAGGAGCGTATCGCCCGGATCCCGGCGCAGAAGCCGATCCAGAAGCTCGGTGAGGCCGAGCGGCAGGCGATCCTGGACGCCTGCCGGCGGCTCGACGGCGCCCTCTACCAGGACCGCGAGGCCTTCACCCAGGCACTCGATGCGGCCCTGCAGGCGCAGGGCGTGAAGCTCAAGGCGAGCCCGTACAAGGCGGTGCTCGCCGCCCTCAGCGAGCGTGACCCCGAGGCGCCGATCTGCCGGGACAACAAGGGCCGCGCCGAGCCGGACCCCGAGCTGCGGGATGCCGAGAACGTCCCGCTCACCGAGACCGTCCACGACTACTTCGAGCGCGAGGTGCAGCCCCACGTCCCCGACGCCTGGATCGACACCAGCAAGAAGGACCCGCACGACGGCGAGGTGGGCATCGTCGGCTACGAGATCCCGTTCAACCGCTACTTCTACCAGTACGAGCCGCCCCGTCCGCTGGAAGAGATTGATGCTGACCTGAAGGCGTGCACCGAGCGGATCAAGCGGATGATCGAGGAGCTGTCGACGTGACGAGAGGGCACCCTCCCACCGCCTCAACCGCTAGCCAGGGCGTTGCCGTGGTATCGGTCGGGCTCGCTGCGCGTCCGGTAGATCGCTTGACCGACGAGCGCCGCAGGGGTAACATCCCAATCAATACACCCGCCATGCCTCTCACTGAAGCACACTTTGGCGGGTTTTTTGTGTCCGGAGGTCACGCATGAGTGACTTCCCGAAGCCGTCAAAGACCATCCCCGAGCAAATTGAGCTCCTATCCGAGCGTGGGCTCGACATCCCCGACCGCGAACGCGCTCACCGGTATCTGGCTAATATCAGCTATCACCGGCTCTCCGCCTATATGCGGCCATTCTACCAGCCGGGCCTCCCTGAGCACCGTTTCGTATCGGACACGCAATTCGACGATATCCTCGATCTCTATATATTCGATCGGGAGCTCCGTCTGCTCCTGCTGGATGCCATCGAGCGGCTTGAGGTCGCACTGCGGGCGCAACTAGCCAACACCTTAGCTGAACATCACGGCCCTCACGGCTACCTCGAGCCGTCTGTCTTCGATGATCGCTATGATCACGCCTGTCTACTCAAGAGGCTGGATCGAGCAGCGCATGGGCGCGAGGTAGAAGCGTTCCTGACCCACTATCGCGAGAAGTATCCAGCAGCACCGAACCAGCCCCCGATCTGGATGGCCGTCGAGTTGTTGACCTTTGGGCAGGTCTCCAAGCTTTTTGCCAATCTGCGGTTGCCCGAGGACACGCAGCGCATCGAGCAGCATTTCCGCTGGCGGTTCCCCGTGCTGTGCTCGTGGTTCCGGAGCCTCTCCGACCTGCGCAATCTATGCGCCCACCACAGTCGGGTGTGGAATCGGGAGTTCGGTAGTCGACCGGAGATACCGCGGAAGATCGTTGCTCCCTGGCCTGAAATCCCGCAGAGGCTAACCAGTAGTTCTCGGGGTTGCACCGAGCAGACCATTACTCCTCAGCGACGCTTGTACATGCAGGTGGTGGTGATCGAAAGCCTGATGCAGGTCGTTTCCCCTGGTAGTCGTTGGGCTGATCGGCTGTCAGGACTCTTCGCACGGCACCCTTCAGTTTCCCGGTTTCACATGGGATTTCCTGAGCAATGGGATGCTGATCGCTTCTGGTCCGCTGTACCAAGAAACGCAACAAACGGATAAGGCGAATGATTTTTCCAGCATATCCCAACTACAAAGATTCTGGCGTGGAGTGGTTAGGAGAGGTGCCGGACCATTGGTCAGTTCAGCGACTGCGTTATGTGGCGAATATTAATCCCCCGAAGTCCGAAGTGCGCGATTTGCCTGATGATACAGCAGTTACATTCTTGCCCATGGAGGCAGTGGCGGAAGAAGGTTACTTAGATCTTACGAAAGAGCGCGCTCTAGGTGAGCTTGTGAATGATTATACTTATATCCGTGAAGGCGATGTGGCCTACGCGAAGATAACGCCTTGCTTTGAGAATGGCAAAGTCGCCCTTATTCAAGGGGCTTTGAATGGTGTCGCCTTTGGTACAACCGAGCTAACCGTTCTCCGTCCTGATCCTCAAAAAACAATTTCGGAGTACCTTTTTAGGGTGGTTTCTTCTGAGCCTTTTAGGAGCTTGGGGGAGGCTTCCATGTACGGTGCTGGAGGCCAGAAGCGCGTTCCGGAAGATTACACGCGAGAATTCACTATTGGGTGGCCACCGATCGTCGAACAAAGGCAGATTGCCCGTTTCCTCGACCACGAAACCTCCCGCATCGACGCCCTGATCGAGGAGCAGCAGCGCCTGATTGATCTGCTCAAAGAGAAGCGCCAGGCGGTGATCTCCCATGCTGTCACCAAGGGCCTCGATACTGGTGTGCCGATGAAGGATTCCGGGTTGGAGTGGTTGGGGAAGGTGCCAGCGCATTGGGAGCTTTGCCGAATAAAACATATGATTAGGGCGCATGGAGGTGCTACACCTGCCAAAGAGCGATTAGAGTTTTGGGATGGAGATATTCCTTGGGTTTGCCCCAAAGACATGAAAAAAGACAGGCTTAGTGATGCAACAAATCATGTAACTAAAGAGGCGCTATTAGAGACAGGTCTATCAATCATAGATGCTGGTTCGGTTCTTATTGTTGCGCGGGGGATGATTCTTGCTCATTCACTTCCTGTAGCTGTTGCAGATGCACCTCTTACAATTAATCAGGACATTAAAGCTCTAGTCCCTTATTACCACCTACTAACTTTCCGTTAAGTATTGCCAGTTTAATTGGCTAGGATGTATTGGCACTCGGGCTGATGGAAGAACGATCGAACCAGGCGAGGCATGCGCTGAATCCGGTGCAGCACGGAGCGCGCCAGGGCGAGCATCTCGTCCGTGCTACCGGGCGCCTGCTTGCCGGCCTCGCGCTTGACGTGCGCCCAGAC
>CAJXLI010000084.1 GCA_913055575.1 uncultured Ectothiorhodospiraceae bacterium | reverse complement strand
CGAGCTGCAGCCGGCCGACTTCCTGCGCTTCCGCGACAGCAAGCGCTACAAGGACCGCCTCAGCCAGGCGCAGAAGAATACCGGCGAGAACGACGCCCTGGTCGCCATGCTAGGCGCCGTCCACGACCGTCCGGTGGTGGCCTGCGCCTTCGAGTTCAGCTTCATGGGCGGCTCCATGGGCACGGTGGTCGGCGAGCGCTTCTGCCGCGCCGCCGAGGTAGCCCGCTCGCGGCGCATCCCGCTGGTCTGCTTCGCCGCCTCCGGGGGCGCGCGGATGCAGGAGGCGCTGTTCTCGCTGATGCAGATGGCGAAGACCTCGGCGGCCGTGTCGCGCCTCAACGAGGCGCAGGTGCCGTTCGTCTCGGTGCTCACCGACCCGACCATGGGCGGTGTCTCGGCGAGCCTGGCCACCCTGGGGGATATCAACATCGCCGAGCCGGGGGCCCTCATCGGCTTCGCCGGGCCGCGGGTGATCGAGCAGACCGTGCGCGAGACCCTGCCCGAGGGGTTCCAGCGCGCCGATTTCCTGCTCAACCACGGCGCTATCGACATGATCGTCGACCGTCGGCAGATGCGCGATGAGATCGCCTCGCTGATCGGTAAGCTCGGCGGCCCCGAGGTGGCGCCGCAGCCGGTCGAGGCCGCCTCGGAGGTGGCGGAGGCGGAGCCGGCCGCCGCGGGAGAGCCGCCGGGGGCGGCGGAGCAGCCCGCCGAGCCGGACGGGGACGCTGAGGCGCCGGGTGCCGATGGCGATGCGGACGACCACCGAGGCGGATGAGCGGACGCCCTGGTAGCGGACCGCGAGCCGGCGAGCCGGCGGACCTGGCAGGGTGGCTGGCACGGCTGGAGGCGGCCCACCCCGTGGCCATCGAACTGGGGCTAGAGCGTGTGAGCGCTGTCGGGGAGCGGCTCGGGGTGCTCGAGCCGACGGCGCGGGTGATCACCGTGGCCGGCACCAACGGCAAGGGGAGCGTGGCGCGCCTCCTGGAGGCCCTCCTGCGGAGGGCGGCAGGATTGACGACGGCGCTGTACACCTCGCCCCACCTCCACCGCTTCAACGAGCGCCTGCGCTTGAGCGGCGCGGAGGCGCCCGACGCCCCGCTGGCCGCAGCCATCGCCCGCGTCGAGCGGGCCCGGGCCCAGGCCGGCGTAAGCCTGACCTATTTCGAGCACACGACGCTGGCGGCCTTCGACTACTTCCAGCGCAGCGGGGCCGATGCCTGGATCCTGGAGGTGGGCCTGGGCGGCCGCCTGGACGCGGTGAACGCCGTGGCGCCGGATGTGGCCGTGGTGACCTGCGTCGGCCGGGACCACACCGACTTCCTCGGCGACGACCTGGCCGATATCGCCCGCGAGAAGGCGGGGGTCTTCCGGCGTGGCCGGCCGGCGGTGATCGGCCAGCCGGACGCGCCCGCCGCCCTGCGCGAGGCCGCAGCGGGGGTCGGTGCCGGCCTCGTGGAGCCCGGCACGGGCTTCTCAGCCGGCGAGGCCGACGACGGCAGCTGGTGGTGGCAGGGCAGCGGGCTGCGCTGGTCGGGGCTACCGGCGCCACGCCTCCCCGGCGCGGCGGCGCGGTGGAATACCGCTACGGCGCTGGCGGCCTTCGCGCAGCTGCCCGAGGCGCAGCGGGCGGCTAGCGCCAGCGTGGCGGCGGCGCTGGCCGAGGCGCGGGTGCCGGGGCGGCTGGAGCGGATCGCCGACGGCGCCCTGGAGTGGCTGTTCGATGTCGCGCATAATGCCGATGGGGCAGCGGAGCTGGCCGCCGTGCTCGCCGGCCTGCCCGGCGCAGGCCGGTGCCTGGCCGTCTTCGCCGTGGCGGCGCGCAAGGACGCCGGGGCGGTCGTGGCGGCCGTCCAGCCGCAGATCGATGCCTGGTACCTGCCGGAGCTTGCGGAAGTAGACATGCGGAGCGCGGCCGAGGTGGCGGAAACGGTGGCTGCTGCCGGTGGCTGCACGGCGCTGAGCGGGGCGGATGCCGCCGCGACCCTGGCCGCGGTGCGGCGGGAGGCGCGCCCGGGCGACCGCATCGTCGTCTTCGGCTCCTTCCGGACCGTGGCCGCCGTGCAAGCGCAGCAAGGTTGGGAGTAGCCGATGGATCCGAGCACGAAACGCCAGTTGGTTGGTGCCACCGTGCTGGTGGCGCTGGCGGTGATCTTCCTGCCGATGATCCTCTCCAGCCCCGAGGAGACGCAGGAGGTGGACGTGCCGGTGGAGGTGCCGCCCCGCGAGGGCGAGGCGTCGTCTCCGGAGGAGACGGCCGGGCAGCCGTCGGCAGAGGGTGAGGCGCCCTCGGAGCCGCTCTCCGAGCAGGCGCCGGAGCTGCTGGATGAGCCGACGCCGCAGCCGGGGGCGGACGAGCCCCGGCGCGAGCCGTCGGATGGGGCTAGCGAGCCGGCAGCGGACGACCCGGCCGAGGGGCAGGCAGCTGACCAGCCAGCCGCGGATGAGCCGGCGGAGGAGCCGGCAGCGGATGAGCCGGCAGCGGACGAGGCCGCTGCGACGGGGCGCGGTGACGGCGGGCAGCAGGCGCCCTCGGCCGACGCGGACGGCGACTACGCCGTGCAGGTCGGCAGCTTCCGCAAGCAGGGCAACGCGCAGTCCCTGCGGGACCGCCTGGAGGGGGTCGGCCTGCCGGTCTACGTGGCCACCGGCGAGGTCGGCGGTACGACGCGCTACCGGGTGCGCCTCGGGCCGACGGCCTCGTACAGCGAGGCCGAGGCGCTGCTCGAGCGGGCTGCCGAGGAGGCCGATCTGGAAGGTTTCGTCCTCGCGCGATGAGCTGGCTGGATCTGGCCATCCTGGGCGTCGTGGGTGTCTCGGCGGGCATCAGCCTGGTCCGCGGCTTCGTCCGGGAGGTCCTGTCGGTGCTGGTCTGGGCCCTCGCCTTCTGGATCGGGGTCCGCTATGCCGGCGCCGCGGCCGGCCTCCTGGCGGGGTTGATCGACTCGCCGACGATCCGTCTGGGCACGGGCTTTATCGTGTTGTTCATCGGTACTTTGGTCATCGGGGGCCTGACGAACAACGCGATCTCGGATCTGGTCATGCGCACCGGCCTGGGCGGTACTGACCGCATGCTGGGGGTGATCTTCGGCGCCGGCCGGGGCCTGGTCGGGGCGGCGCTGCTGGTGCTGCTGCTCGGCTTCTCGCCGTTGACCCAGGAGCGCGTCTGGGCGGAGTCCGTCACCCTCCCGTTGATCAGGCCGTGGATCTGCTGGGCGGGTGTGGGTCCCTGGCTGGCGGACTTCGATTGGCAGCCGCCCGTCGAGGGCGAGGCAATGGAGGGCTTCGAGGGTATGCCGGATTACTGGGCAGAGTACTGCGCCAGGCGGCGTCCGTGAGCGGGGCCGCCGGCGCCAAAGCGAAGAGGTAGGAGCGAGCCATGTGTGGCGTGATCGGAATGGTGGCCAAGGGGCCGGTAAACCAGGACCTCTACGAGGGGCTGACCGTGCTGCAGCACCGAGGTCAGGATGCCGCGGGGATCATCACCTACGACAACGGGCAGCTGAGCCTGCGCAAGAGCAACGGCCTGGTCCGCGATGTGTTCCGGACCCGGCACATGATGCGCCTGACCGGCAACGTCGGGATCGGCCACGTGCGCTACCCCACCGCGGGCTGCGAGAGCTCGGCCGAGGCGCAGCCGTTCTACGTGAACTCGCCCTACGGCATCTCGCTAGCGCACAACGGCAACCTCACCAATACCGAGGAGCTGCAGAAGGAGCTCTTCGAGTCCGATCGCCGCCACATCAATACCAACTCCGACTCCGAGGTGCTGCTCAACGTCTTCGCCCACGAGCTCAGCGTCTCCCATAACCAGGACGACCACCTGGAGCCGGAGGACCTGTTCCAGGCCGTCGGGGAGGTGCACCGGCGCTGCCACGGCGCCTACGCCGCCGTGTCCATGATCAACGGCCACGGCATCGTCGCCTTCCGCGATCCGTTCGGCATCCGGCCGCTGTGCTTCGGTGAGCGGATCACCGACGAGGGCCGGGAGTACCTCGTCGCCTCCGAGAGCGTGGCCATGGACATGCTCGGCTTCCGCCGCATCCGCGAGGTGGCGCCGGGCGAGGCGATCTATATCGACATGGACGGCGTCCTGCACACCCAGCAGTGCGCGGAGCAGCCGGTCCTCTCGCCGTGCCTGTTCGAGTACGTCTACCTCTCCCGGCCCGACTCCATCATCGACGGGGTGGCCGTGCACAAGGCGCGGCTGCGCATGGGCGAGCGGCTGGCGGCGAAGATCCGCCGCGAGTGGCCCGATCACGATATCGACGTCATCATCCCCATCCCCGACACCAGCCGCACGGTGGCCATGCAGCTCGCCTACCAGCTCGGTGTCGAGTCGCGCGAGGGCTTCATCAAGAACCGCTACGTCGGGCGGACCTTCATCATGCCCGGGCAGGCGAAGCGCAAGAAGTCCGTGCGGCAGAAGCTGAATCCTATCCCCCTGGAGTTCGAGGACAAGAACGTCCTGCTCGTCGACGACTCCGTGGTCCGCGGCACCACCTCGCAGCAGCTCGTGGACCTGGCCCGGGAGTCCGGGGCGCGGCGCGTCTACCTGGCCTCCGCGGCGCCGCCGGTGCGCTACCCCAACGTCTACGGCATCGATATGCCGGCGCCGGAGGAGCTCATCGCCCACCATCGCAGCGAGCCGGAGATCAACGAGGCCATCGGGGCCGATCGGCTGCTCTACCAGGACCTCGAGGACCTGGAGGCCGCCGTCGCTGCCGGCAATCCGGAGATCGACCGCTTCGATAGCTCCTGCTTTAACGGGGAGTACGTCACCGGCGATGTCAGCGAGGCGTACCTGCGCGGCCTCTCCCAGGCCCGCGCCGATACCGCCAAGGAGCAGGCGCGCAGCGACCAGGACCTGGAGATCGTGGATGTCCACAACCAGGCCTGAGGAGGACCCGTTAGCGGGGTTCGGCTCCCGGGCGGTACACGCGCCTAGGCGGCGGCCTGCTACGCCGGGCCGCGTGGCCCGCTCGAGGCCGCCCGTCGCGGTCAGCCCGCCGCCGGCATCTCCCGGGCCTGGGGCCGGATGGTGTGCAGCAGCCCGCTGTGCACCTTCGGGCCGCCGGCCACGATGTGGCCCGTCCGCAGCGCCCGGTCCTCGCCCTCGACGTCCGTGACGATGCCGCCGGCCTCGCGCACCAGCAGGGTGCCGCCGGCGACGTCCCACGGCCTCAGGCCCAGCTCGAAGTAGCCGTCCAGGCGGCCCGCGGCCACGTAGGCCAGGTCCAGCGCCGCCGAGCCGGCGCGGCGCATGTCCTCGACGTGCCCGGTCATGGCGGTGAACATCCGCAGATAGGCGGGCATCAGCCGCTCTTTCTTGAAGGGGAAGCCCGTGCCGATCATGGCCCCCTCCAGGCCGCGCCGCTGCGCGACCCGGATGCGGTGGCCGTCGAGCTGCGCGCCATCGCCCCGCGAGGCGGTGAACAGCTCCTGCCGCATGGGATCGTAGACCACCGCCGCTTCGAGCTGATCGCCCTTCTGCAGCGCGATGGAGATGCCGATGTGGGGCAGGCCGCGCAGGAAGTTGGCCGTGCCGTCGAGGGGGTCGATGATCCAGGTGTAGGCCCCGTCGTGCTTGCCGTGGGTACCGCTCTCCTCGGCCAGGATGGCGTGGTCCGGGTAGGCGCGCTGGAGGGTCTGCACGATGGCCGCCTCGGCCTGGCGATCGACATCGCAGACGAAATCGTAGCGCCCCTTGCTCTCGACCTGGACCCGGTCGAGGCGGTCGATGCCACGGACGACGATATCCCCGGCGGCCCGTGCCGCACGGACCGCGATGTTGACCATTGGGTGCATCGGGAAACTCCTACGCTGGACGCGCTATAGGATAACAGCAAAACTAGTGCCTGTTCAGACAGGGGAGGCGACCTTGAGCCTCGAGCGCACGCGGATTGTGTTGGTCGGGACGACCCACCCCGGCAATATCGGTGCCGCCGCGAGGGCGATGCGCACCATGGGCCTGGCCCGCCTGCACCTGGTAGCCCCGGCCTGCGACCCGGGGGATGCGAAGGCCGTGGCGCGCGCTGCCGGCGCCTCGGAGCTGCTGGAGCAGGCCCGGGTGTACCCGGACCTGGCCTCGGCCCTGGCGGGCTGCCGGGCCGCCTTCGGGCTCTCCGCCCGTCCCCGTTCCGGGCGCCAGCCGCAGCACGACCTGCGCCCGGCGGCCGAGGCGGCCGCCGGCGAGGGCGGCGAGGGCGATCTGGCCTGGGTCTTCGGCCGCGAGCGCACCGGCCTGACCAACGCCGAGCTGGATCGCTGCCACGCCCTCGTGCGCATCCCGGCCGACCCTGCGTACCAGTCCCTGAACCTGGCGCAGTCCGTGCAGCTGGTAGCCTGGGAGCTGCGCATGGTCGGGACCGGGGCTGCTGCCGGGCCGGCGGAGGCCGATCCACCGGCCTCGGTCGATACCCTGGAGCGCTTCTTCGAGCACCTGGAGGAGGTGGCCGGGCGGGTCGGCTTCCTGGATCGGCACAACCCGGCGCTGACCATGCGCCGCCTGCGCCACCTCTTCCGCCGCGCCCAGCCCCGGGAGGACGAGGTGCGGCTGCTGCGCGGCCTGCTCAACCACGTTCTCGATCCACGCCGTTGGCGAGGCTGACAAAGGCTAAAGGGTTAAGGATGCTGCGACGCCTGCGTGAGGATATCCGCTGCGTGATGGATCGCGATCCCGCTGCGCGGAGCGCGTTCCACGTCCTGACCACCTACCCCGGCTTCCACGCCCTGGTGCTGCACCGGATGACCGCACGGCTATGGCGCTGGCGGCTGCGCTGGCTGGCCCGGTTCATCAGCCTGCTCAGCCGCTGGGTTACCGGCATCGAGATCCACCCGGCGGCGCGTATCGGCCGGCGCTTCTTCATCGACCACGGGATGGGCGTAGTGATCGGGGAGACGGCGGATATCGGCGACGACGTAACCCTCTACCACGGCGTTACGCTGGGCGGCACGAGCTGGCAATCGGGCAAGCGCCACCCGACCCTGGGCGACGACGTGGTCGTCGGCGCCGGCGCCAAGATCCTCGGGCCCATCCAGGTCGGCAGCGGCGCGCGCATCGGGTCCAATGCGGTGGTGCTCAAGGACGTCCCGGAGGGGGCGACCATGATCGGGATCCCGGCGCGGCAGGTGGGCGAGTCCAGCCGCAGCCAGGGGGAGGAGCAGCGGGCCCGCGTGGCGCGGCGCATCGGCTTCGACGCCTACGGCACCACCGAGATGCCGGACCCGGTGGCCCAGGCGGTGGACGCCATCCTCGACCACATCCACGTCACGGACCGGCGGATCGAGGAGCTCTGCAAGGCCGTCCAGGAGGTGGGTGGCCAGCTCGAGGAGACCCGGGTGCCGGACCTGGCCGTGGACGAGAGCTCGGTGGATAGCGCCTGCGGCAAGGATCACGATGACCCCGGCCCCCATTGACTGTATCCGGGTGTAGTGTGCCGGCGTCACGGCGACCTAGAATAGGCGGGGACGTACGGTCGGTCCGTGCCTGCAAGATGAGGATAGTGCCATGCCTGTCACCCTGACCGAGCGCGCTGCCAAGCACGTCGAGCGGATGCTCGCCCAGCAGGATCGCGACGCTGCCGTGGGGCTGCGCCTCGGGATCAAGACGAGCGGCTGCTCCGGCTTTTCCTACGTGGTGGACTACGCCGAGCGGATCGGTGACGACGACGAGGTCGTCGAGTGCCACGGCGTGCGGGTCGTGGTCTCCCGCAAGCACCGGCCCTTCCTGGAGGGCACCGAGGTGGACTACGTCCGCGATGGCCTGAATCAGCGCTTCGCCTTCCACAACCCGAACATCCGCGAGACCTGCGGCTGCGGCGAGAGCTTCGCCGTCTAGGGTGCAAGCGGCCCATCGGGCCTGCGGGAGCGTTGCCGGGCTGCCCCGCCGAGGCGTAGACTATCGGACTGCCCGGAGCGCCGCAGCATGCACGCGCTGCGGCTTTTTTTGTTAAGCAGTCGACAACCTTTAGGAGGGCGTGATGGCCGTCGAGCGAACCCTATCCATCATCAAGCCGGACGCCGTATCCCAGAACGCCATCGGCGAGATCCTGGCGCGCTTCGAGCGTTCCGGCCTGCGTATCGTGGCCGCGCGGATGGTGCGCATGAGCACCGAGGAGGCCGAGAGCTTCTACGCCGTGCACAAGGAGCGCCCCTTCTTCAACGATCTCGTCGGCTTCATGACCTCCGGGCCGGTGATGGTCCAGGTCCTCGAGGGCGAGGACGCGATCCGCAAGAACCGGGAGATCATGGGCGCCACGAACCCCAAGGAGGCTGCTGCCGGTACGCTGCGCCACGACTACGCGGAGAGCATCGACGCCAACGCCGTGCACGGCTCGGACAGCGCCGAGACGGCGGAGCGGGA
>CAJXLI010000083.1 GCA_913055575.1 uncultured Ectothiorhodospiraceae bacterium | reverse complement strand
ACGATCCCGGCGGCCCGCTCGCGCATCAGCCGGTCGTCGCAGGTCAGGTACGGCTCGCACTCGCCGCCGTTGAGGATGAGCGTGTCCACGGGCCGCGGGCTGTTGAGCTTCACCGCCGCGGGGAAGGCCGCCCCGCCCATGCCGACGATCCCGGCCTCGGCCGCACGGTGGCTGATGGTGGCCGGCTCGAGCCGCTCCGCCTCCTCGGTGAGCGGCTCCGGCCGCTCGTCTGCCCAGCGCTCCTCGCCGTCCGGCTCCAGGACCACCGTGGTCACCGCCAGCCCGGAGGGGTGCGGGGCGGGGTGGCGCGTGATCGCTGCCACGCGGCCTGAGGTGGGCGCGTGGACCGCCGCCGAGAGGCCCTGCTCCGGCGTGCCGAGGCGCTGCCCCTTGGCCACGGTGTCGCCAGGGCGTACCGCCGGCAGCGCCGGAGCCCCGATGTGCTGGCTGAGCGAGACGTACAGCGGGCCCGGGGGATGGAGCGGCTCCAGCGGGCACGCCGCTGTAGGCTGCTTGTGCGTCTCGGTGCGGACCCCGCCGCGGATGAGCCTCGGCTTGCTAAGCAGCACGGTCGTTCTCCTCCATGGGCCGCGGCCAGCGCCAGTTGGCCAGGGTGATCGGCTCCGGGACCATCTCGATCGCGCCGGTGGCACAGACCTCGATGCAGGCCTCGCAGCCGGAGCACGCCTCCGGCAGGACCCCGTGGATCTGCTTCGGCGCCCCGATGACCGCATCTGTCGGGCAGGCCTTGATGCACTTCAGGCAGCCGGTGCACAGGTCCTCCCGGGTGACCCGGGCCACCCGGCGGATGCCGTCGTCGCTCGCGGGCGCCATGGGACGCCCGGTGATGCGCGCGATCTCCTCGGCGACGGCCCGGCCCCCGGGCGGGCAGAAGTCCACCGGGATCTCGCCGTCTGCGGCCGCCCGGGCCCCGACGCTGCAGCCGGGCAGTCCGCACTGCCCGCAGTTCGTCCCGGGCAGGACCTGCTCGATCGCCTCGGCCGTCTCGTCCGGCGGCGATTTCAGGTACTGCGACGCCACCGCCAGCAGCAGGCCGATGGCCACCGCCATCGCCGTCAGCACCAGGATTGCGGTGTACACGGTATTAACCTCCCTCGGGCAGCCCCGTCAGTCCCATGAAGGCCAGCGACAGCAGCCCCGCCACCACGAAGCCGATGGGCGCGCCCTCGAACGCGGCCGGTACCGCTGCCGTCGCCAGCCGCTCCCGGATGCCGGCGAAGATCACCAGCACCAGCGTGAACCCCAGGGCCGTCCCCACGCCGAAGACCAGGCTCTGGGTGAAGGTGTGGCCCTGCTGGAGGTTCAGCAGGGCCACGCCCAGCACCGCGCAGTTCGTCGTGATCAGGGGCAGGAAGACCCCCAGGACCTGGTGCAGCGAGGGGCTCATCCGGGCCACCGCCATCTCCGTGAACTGCACGGTCCCGGCGATGACGAGGATGAAGCTGAGGATGCGCAGGAACTCGAGGTCCAGGGGCACGAGCAGCGTATGCTCGATGAGCCAGCCGGCCGCGGCGGCCAGCGTCAGGACGAACGTCGTCGCCAGCCCCATCCCGAGCGCCGTGTCCAGCCGGTTCGAGACCCCCATGAACGGGCACAGCCCCAGGAACTGGGTCAGGACCACGTTGTTCACCAGGGCCGCGCCGATCAGCAGTAAGAGGTACTCGGACATCCTTCATCCTCCGTGCTACGCGCCGGTGAGCCCGCGGGCTCACCCGGGGGTAAGCATCACCTGTGCCAAGTGGCCCCGCCGGCCGGCAGGCGCCGCACGCCGCCGGCCCGCCCGGCGGCCACCCCGGCTCGCTGCGCCGTGCACCGGTGTGGCACAGCCGACAAAGCGATCGTGGTGCGTCGATCGGTGTGACAGACGCGACAAATGGGGGTGGGGCGGTCGCGCCCCCGGTGGCGGCGGGTGGAACGGGAATTGCTACACCGGGATAGCCACAAAGCGCGTGTGTCGAAAGGAGGGAAGATGGCGATGACCAACGAGGCCGGATCCAGGGAGCGCGCCCGCGCGGAGCTCATCGAGGCGGAGCTCGAGGCCCTCTATCAGGTCAGCCGTGTCCTCTCCCAGTCCCTCGATCTGCGCGAGACCTTGCAGGCCGTGCTCGAGGTCCTCCACGAGCACGCCGGGATGCACTCCGGCATGGTGGCGCTGCGTGACCCCGTCCGCGGCGAGTCCATCGTCCGCGCCCTGCACGGGGAGACGCCGGTGGATGAGGTCAGCTACCGCCCCGGCGAGGGCATCGTCGGCGAGATCCTCGCCCAGGCCGAGCCCGTGGTCGTCCAGCGGCTCGGGGAGGAGTCCCGCTTCCTCGACCGCCTCGGCCTCTACGACCCCGGCCTGGCCTTCATCGGCGTTCCCCTGCGCAGCCCCGGGGAGGGGGCCTCCCCGCTCGGGGTCCTCGCCGCGCAGCCGGAGGCCGCCGACGGCGCCCTGCTCGCCGAGCGCTCTCGCTTCATGCAGATGGTCGCGAACCTGGTGACCCAGACCGTGCGCCTGGCCGGGCAGGTGGAGTGCGAGCAGGCCGCCCTGGTCGATGAGCGCGATCGCCTGCGCCGCGAGGTCGGGGAGAGCAGCGGCTTCGAGAACATCATCGGGCGCACGGCGGCCATCCGCCGGGTCTTCGAGCAGGCCCAGCGCGTGGCGCCGTGGCACACCACCGTCCTGCTGCGCGGTGAGTCCGGCACCGGCAAGGAGCTGATCGCCAACGCCATCCACCACAGCTCGCCGCGGGCCGAGGCCCCCTTCGTCAAGCTCAACTGCACGGCGCTGCCGGACAGCCTGCTCGAGAGCGAGCTCTTCGGCCACGAGAAGGGGGCCTTTACCGGCGCTGTGCAGACCCGGATCGGGCGCTTCGAGCAGGCCGACGGCGGCACCATCTTCCTCGACGAGATGGGCGACATCTCCCCGGCGTTCCAGGCCAAGCTCTTGCGCGTCCTCCAGGAGGGGGAGTTCGAGCGGGTGGGCGGCACCCGGACCCGGCGCGTGGATGTGCGGGTGCTCGCCGCCACCAACCGCGACCTGGAGGCGGCCGTGGCAGCCGGCGAGTTCCGCGAGGACCTCTACTACCGGCTCAACGTCATGGCCATCACCATGCCGGCGCTGCGCGACCGGCTGGAGGACCTGCCGGATCTGGCCCGTTTCCTCGTCCACCGCATCGCCGACGCCCAGGGGCGCCGGCTCGCGATCGCCGACTCGGCGATCCGTGCGCTGATGGGCTACAGCTGGCCCGGCAATGTCCGCGAGCTCCAGAACGCCCTGGAGCGGGCGGCGATCCTGAGCGAGGACGGCTACATCGACGGCGACGCCGTGGCCGCGGCCGGGATCCCCGACGAGGGGCCTGCCGGGGCCGAGGGTCGGGCGGTGCCCGCCGGGCCGGCGGCGCCCGATCCCAACGATCCCGATCTCGATGAGCGCGAGCGGGTGATCGCTGCCCTCGAGCGCGCCGGCTGGGTGCAGGCCAAGGCGGCACGGCTGCTCGGCATGACCCCCCGCCAGGTGGCCTATCGCATCAAGACCCTCGAGATCCCGGTCAAGAGCCTGTGATCCGGGGATATCGCCGCTGTCGGGAGCGGGACAACGGGCGTGTCGGATCTACGACAGGGTGGCCGGGTGGACGGGGCTGCGGCCTCGCCCCGGCGGGCGGTGGCGGCCCGCCGGGCTCGGCACGGGGGTTGCAAAGGGGAAGGCGAGCCCCGCTGGAGCGCGGCTCCGGCCCAACGGAGGGAGAGACGATGGACGCGATCGGCCCCACCACCTGCGACCCGGCCGCCGGCTGCCCCGGTGTCGGTGGCGCGGAGGCCTCCGGGGACGGTCTCGGGCACCTGCCCGAGGCCGTTCGCGCCAAGGTCCGTGATCACCCCTGCTACTCGGAGGATGCCCACCACCACTTCGCCCGGCTGCACGTGGCGGTGGCGCCCGGCTGCAACCTGCGCTGCAACTACTGCAACCGGAAGTACGACTGTGCCAACGAGTCCCGGCCTGGGGTCGTCTCCGAGGTCCTCTCCCCGGCGGAGGCGGAGCGCAAGACCCTGGCCGTTGCCGCCGAGATCCCGCAGCTCAGCGTCGTCGGGATCGCCGGGCCGGGGGATGCGCTGGCCAACCCGCGCCGGAGCCTCGAGACCTTCGAGCGCATCCGCGAGGCAGCCCCGGACCTGCGCCTGTGCCTGTCGACCAACGGCCTGGCGCTGCCTGACTACGTCGACGAGCTCGTCGGGCTCGGCGTCGAGCACGTGACCGTGACCGTCAACGCCATCGACCCGCAGATCGGCGCCCGGATCCACCCCAGCCTCGTCCTCGAGCGCCGGCGCCGGCGGGGCCGGGAGGCCGCCGAGCTGCTCATCGAGCGCCAGCTCGAGGGGGTGGCGGCCCTCGCCGAGCGCGGCGTGCTCGTCAAGGTCAACTCCGTGGCTATCCCCGGCATCAATCACCACCACCTGCCCGAGGTATCGCGGGCGGTGCGCAGCCGCGGGGCCTTCCTACACAACGTCATGCCCCTGATCACCGATCCCGCCCACGGCACCTACTTCGGCCGGATCGGCCAGCGCGGCCCCACCGAGGCCGAGCTGCTCGGCCTGCGCGCCGCCTGCGGCAGCGCCATGCCCGTGATGAGCCACTGCCAGCAGTGCCGGGCCGACGCCGTCGGCCTGCTCGGCGAGGATCGCCGCGAGGAGTTCACCCGCGAGCGCGTCGCCGCCATGGAGCTCGATGCCGAGACGGCGCGGCATCGGCGGGAGGCGGCCAGGGACGAGCTGCAGACCAACAGGGAGGAGATGCCATGACCGTGCGTGCGCAGGGCGCCGCCGAGGAGCCGGGCGCTGTGGCGTACACCTACGCCGGGCTCCTCGCCGAGGCCCGGGGGCTGCCCAACGACCGCTACCTGGCTCGGATCATCGCCAGCTGGCTCCACGGCGAGAGCGTGCTGCCTGCCTGGCTGGGGCTGACGCGCCCGGACTACCGGGCGTTGATGGCGCGCCACTTCCCGCGCGTGGGGACGCCGGTGCCATCCCCGGAGCCGCCGACCCTCTCCGCGGCGCTGGCCGACGAGCAGGGGGATGTGGCCGATCTCATCCGCCGCTACCGCCGCGGTGACGACCGCAGCGAGCTCTGGCTGGCCCCGATGGTGGCTGCCGGCTGCCTCGGCCGCGAGCACCTGTGGCGGGACCTGGGGCTGACCGGGCGCGACGAGCTCTCGGCGCTCATCGCCGCCGCTTTCCCCGCGCTGCAGGCGCGCAACGAGCGCGACATGAAGTGGAAGAAGTTCCTCTACAAGTGCCTGTGCGAGGACACGGGCATCTACACCTGCCGGGCGCCGTCGTGCGACGCCTGCAGCGACTTCCACGACTGCTTCGGGCCGGAGGTGTGATGGCGGGACCTGCCGTGGTCATCGATGACACCACCCTGCGCGACGGGGAGCAGGCCGCCGGGGTGGCCTTCAGCCGGGCGGAGCGGCTGGCTATCGCCCGGCGCCTGGACCGGCTCGGTGTCCCCGAGCTGGAGGTCGGGATACCGGCGATGGGGGCGGACGAGCAGGCCGATATCGGCGCACTGGCCGAGGCTGGGCTCGCTGCCCGCCTGCTGGTCTGGACGCGCATGTCCGATGCCGAGCTCGAGGCGTGCGCTGGGCTCGGCCTATGGGGCGTGGACGGCTCGGTGCCCCTGTCCGATCAGCAGATCGCCCGGAAGCTGGGCCGGGATCGGCGCTGGGTGCTGGAGCGGATCGATGCCTGGGTCCGCCGGGCGCGCGCGCAGGGGTTGGTGCCCATCGTGGGCGGCGAGGACGCCACGCGGGCCGATCCCGCCTTCCTGGAGGAGGTGGCGCGCTGCGCCGAGGCGGCCGGCGCGCAGCGCCTCCGGATCGCCGATACGGTAGGCATCGCCGAGCCCTTCGGGGTGCGGGCACTGTTCGAGCGGCTGCGCGCGGTCACGGGGCTGGAGCTGGAGATGCACGCCCACGACGATTTCGGCCTGGCTACCGCCAATACCCTGGCCGCGGTAGGCGGCGGGGCGAGCCACGTCAACACGACGGTCGGCGGGCTCGGGGAGCGGGCCGGTAACGCCCCGCTGGAGGAGGTGGCCCTGGGCATCGAGCGGCTCCACGGCGGGGTGACCGGTGTCGATCCGGCCGGCCTGGTCGAGGCGGCGGAGCTGGTGGGCGCCGCTGCCGGGCGCGCCGTGCCGTGGGACAAGAGCGTGATCGGCCCCGGCGTGTTCCGCCACGAGGCAGGCGTCCACGTGGACGGCCTGCTCAAGGACGTACACAACTACCAGGGCCTCGACCCGGAGTCGCTGGGCCGGCAGCACGAGCTGGTGCCCGGCAAGCACTCGGGGGTGCGCGGGCTGCAGGCCGCCTGCCAGGCCGCGGGGCTCGAGCTCAGCCGCGAGCAGGCGCGGGCGCTGCTGGCCCGGGTGCAGCGATTCAGTGTCGCCTACAAGCGCAGCCCGACGGCCGCCGAGCTGCGTGTCCTGGTCCAGATACCGGCGGCGCGGGTCGCCGACGGCGCGGCCGAGGCGTGAAGGAGGGCGCGATGCAGTGGCTACAGGCGTTGGAGCAGGAATCGGACCGTGACCTGGACAGCGCGGAGGCCTGGCTGGAGGCACTGGGCGTGGACTACGACCCGGCCCTGGTCCAGGTCTACCGGCTGCATATCCTCCAGCGGTTCCACGACTACGCGGCGGGGGCACCGGCCCCGAGCGCGCAAGCTGCTGCGGAGCACGCGCGATGGCTGCTGCAATGCGCCCACGACGACTTCGTGGGCTCCGACGCCCGGAGCCAGGGGGCCCTGCAAATCCACCGGCAGGCAGCCCGCGGGGCCGTGGCGGAGGTGCCGGTAACCGGGATCGGTCGCAGGAGGAGGAAGTGATGGCCAATGCGTTCAGCATGGGGGCGGCGGTGCGGGTGACCCGCTCGATACGCGACGACGGCACCCACCCGGAGGTGGCCCGGGGCGAGCAGCTCGTGCCCCGGGGGCGTGTCGGCTACGTCCGCGATGTGGGCACCTTCCTGCAGGATCAGACCATCTACACCGTCTTCTTCCCCGAGGCGGACCGCATGGTCGGCTGCCGCGAGGAGGAGCTGATCGATGCGGCGGCGCCGTGGGTGGCGACACAGTTCGAGTTCCGGGACCGCGTGACGCCGGCCCGCCGCCTGGCGGTAGACGGCGAGGTGGTGGCCGAGCCGGGAACGGTCGGCGAGGTCGTCCGGGTCCTGCGCGACGCGGAGTCCGGCCCCGCCTATCAGGTCCGCTTTACCGGGCGGACCTTGCAGGTCCCGGAGCGGGCCCTCGTCCCCCTCGCGGCCGAGGTACCGCCGGTGACCGATGACGAGGTGGAGCGCTTCTACAACGCCAACCCGGAGCGTTTCCGGCGGGGCGAGACGCGCACCGTTCGCCATATATTGATTACGATCAACGCAGACTTCCCCGAGAATACCCGGGCCCGGGCCCGGGAGCGGGCCGAGGCGCTCGCCGGGGCGCTGGCTGCTGACCCGGAGGGCTTCGCCGCGGCGGCCGAGCGCCACTCGGAGTGCCCGAGCGCCGTCTACGGCGGGCTGATCGGCCGGGTCCCCCGCGGGCAGCTCTACGCCGAGCTGGATGAGGCGCTGTTCGCCATGGAGGCGGGCACGGTCCGCGGCCCTGTGGAGACCGCCATGGGGCTGCACGTGGTCCTCTGCGAGGCCGTGCATCCGCCCGACACGGTACCCCTGGAGGCGTGCCGCGAGCACCTGCGCGCGATCCTCCAGGAGCAGCGGGCGAGGGCGGTCCAGCACGACCGGGCGGAGGAGTCACCGCAAGGAGGCGCTCACCATGACGAGCCACGAGCCGGATGAACGGCAGCTGCAGCACTGGCGTCAGGGGTTGGCCGACGGCAGCGTGGTCCCTGTCCTCGGCCCGGGGGCGTTGGCCGGGGCGTGCCACCCGGAGACCGGGGACGCGATGCCGGCCGATAACGAGAGCCTCATCCTCGCCCTGAACCAGGGACGGCCGATGTCCCCCGTGCTGATGCACGAGTTCTCGCGGGCGGCCATGAAGGTGGAGCAGGACCACGGCCGGCCCTACCTCGATCGCTTCCTCAACGCCTGCTACGGCGAGGTGCCGTGGACGCGGGCCCCGGTGATCGACTGGCTGGCGCGCCAGCGTCCCGCCTGGGTGGTGGACCTCAATCGCGATACCCAGCTCCAGGACGTCTGGGCCGGCACGCCGCACACCCTGGTCCAGGGGGTCGCCCGCGTCACCGGCGAGCGGCGCTTCCGGGTCTTTCACCACGACGGCATCGGCTATCGGGAGCTCTGCGGCGAGGCGGCCGAGGCGCCCCCCGCCACCGGTGGGCCGGTGCTGCTCAAGCCGCTGGGCACGCCGCGGCCGGAGC
>CAJXLI010000082.1 GCA_913055575.1 uncultured Ectothiorhodospiraceae bacterium | reverse complement strand
CGACGTGCCCGAGACCCACTCGGATATCACCGACCTGGCGCGGGATACCGGCTACCGGCCGCAGGTCAGCGTCGAGGAGGGCGTGCGGCGGTTCGTTGCGTGGTATCGGTGGTACTACGGGGTCTAGAGGCGTGGCACTAGGCGCCGTGTCAGGTTCCGTGTGATCCTGCACCGATAAGCGGACGCGGACCTTACCCCTCGTCGTGGAAGACGTCCTCGATGCGCTCGGCCGAGAGGGTGTTCGCCGACCAGCGCTTGAGGGTGGCCTCATCCGCCTGCTCAATCTGGGATTGGTAGCGCTCGGCGGCCTGGCTGCCGAACTTCTGCGCCAGGAGCCAGAGGAGCAATCCCGCCTCACCTTCTAGCCGACCCTCTTGCCTGGAACGGCTCACGATCCCGGTCATGATGGCCTCCTCGTCGGGGTAGCGCTGCTGGAACAGTCTCTGTTCATTTTCATCGAGCTGGACGTGGATGTCCACGAACTCCGCGTACTTGAGCCGCTTGTTCGGGTCCGGCTCGAGCTCGTCGAGTCCCTGCAGGGCGCCGGCACGGGCCTCGAGCTTCTCGTCTCGGCCCGCCCAGTGCATGAGCGGCAGGCACAGGCGCGCCACGATGTTGGGGCTCGCCAGGTAATGCCGGTAATGCTCGCTTCCGGCTTGCCAATAGAGGTACTGGAAGCTGAGGTAGGTGCGCTCATCGCCGGCGAGCTCCAGCCGCGTGGGAACGGGGCGAGCGGAGAGGAAGATGACCACCGGTACGACGCGCGTGGTCTTCAGCATCTGCGACAGGTCGGTGCAGTAGTGCACGAGCCGATGGATATCGAAGCGCTCGCTCCGAGTCTCCTCCTCGAAGGCGAACGCCAGCGCCTCGCGTTCCCCGTTGGGCCACTCGATGTGCAGGGGCGTATCCAGCGCCCGGTAGTGGTGACGCAGCCGCTCCTTGAGCTGCTCCTGGCGAATAGGGAGCACGCGGACGGTGTCATCGACGCGGGCTGCCTCCCGCCCGGCGAAGAAGGCGATGGCCTCGCGGGGATAGTCGACGATGAGGTTCTTGAAGGTCTGATCGTAGTCGGGGGTCTCCGGGCTCATGGAGCATCCCTTCTTCGGTATGCGGATCCAGGGGGTGGCCACGATTCAACCACGGTAGCACGGCATGGGCTCGGCATCGGTGCCGGATCCCGCGTGATCTGCCGAAAGGCGCGTAGCGGTAGAGCTGCCGGAGGTCCTCCGGCCGAGTAGCGCTCCGGGCGCTGATGCGCTTCGTCGAGGTCCTCGAGCGGGAGCTCGGCGTCACGGCCGAGAAGCGCTACCAGCCCCTGCAGCCCGGCGACGTGCCGGAGACCCACTCGGATAGCACCGACCTGGCGCGGGATACCGGCTACCGGCCGCAGGTCAGCGTCGAGGCGGGCGTGCGGCGGTTCGTCGAGTGGTATCGGTGGTACTATCAGCTCTGAGGGATGCACCGTGAGCGCTCGGCAGCATCTACCTCCCTGCGTAAGCTTCGTAAGCAGGCCGATCACCGCGGAGAGCGGGAGGAGCTAGAGCGATGGCTGAGCAAGTACGGCGGCCCCGGCGATTGATCGGCGACCCGAGAGGGCTCCAGTTCGAGCTCGACTTGGATCCGGAGGATCGAGACGGCCTCGCCCAGGGAGCAGGCCGGGTTTTCTTGGGGGGTAACCCCGTCTGGTTCACGGAAGATACGCAAGGGCAGGAGCTGCCGCTCTCTTGGACCTGGGTAGACCTGCTCGCCTTCTTGGGGCGCTGGTGGCCCTGGCTCATGCTGGAAGAGGATTACCCCTTGCCAGTGAACCCCCTCTATCCGGCCTTCTTCCTCCAGGAGGCGGAGACTCGCTGGGCGGATCTTCCCGAAGAGCAAGTGGACGAAGAAGAGGAGGCGGCCCATCGCTTCCTCGCCCGTCACGACCTCGCCGAGGGGTTTAAGGGGCTGTTCCTGCCCGCACTCCTGCTGTTGCGCCAGGGCGAGGTCTGCCTCATCAGCGCCGCCGCGATCCGCTTAACCCGGGTACGCCCGTTGGCTGAGGTCCGCGGCACGCTGGAGGCCGTAGGCGAACACCTAGCTGAGCATATCGCCGAGAGCTCGAATCCCCGGGCGCAACAGGCCCTGGCGTGGTGGCAAGACCGCGAGGCACGGCTGGCGAAGCGGAGGCTGGACATCACCACCGGGCTATCGGGTGATGAGCGAGCCCAATTGACCATTCGGCTGGCGCAAGCCCCGCCGTTCAGGGCGGGGTGAGCCAGCCCTACCGTGGGGTGCGCTGATTCTCGACGTACTCGCGAATCACATCGAGCGGCGCACCACCGCAGGAGGCGGCAAAGTACGACGGCGACCAGAGGTGATTGCGGTGAGTGCGCACGGTGTAGCGATTGCGAAGCTGTCGCGCCGATGCGCCCTTGAGGCTGTTCACCAGCGTCGGGACTGCGATCTTGGGAGGGTAGGTCACGAGCAGATGCACATGGTCGTCCTCCCCATCGCACTCGACTAAGTGCGCATCGAAGCGGGCGCAGACATCAGCGAAAACACCAGCCAGGAAGCGGATATGTTCGTGGCTGAGGACGCCGCGCCGGTACTTCGTCACAAAGACCAAGTGGACGTGGAGATTGAAAACACAGTGCCGCCCACGGCGGTAATCTGTTTGATTGCTCATAGACCAAATGGTAGTGTAAATTCATGCATCTTCGCTACCGCTATCGGCTGTATCCGAACCGCCCGCAGCGCCAGGCCCTCGCCCGGGCGTTCGGGTGTGCACGGGTGGTTTACAACGATGCGGTGGTGGCCCGCCGGGATGCCTATCGCGGCGGAAGGAAGTACCCGTCGAGCACGGCCCTCCAGTGCCGGCTCATCACCGAAGCCAAGCACACCCCCGAGCGCGCCTTTCTCGCCGAGGTCTCCAACATCGTGCTCCAGCAGGCGGTGCGGGATTGTGATGCCGCCTACAGCCGCTTCTTTGAGGCCGTTAAGGCACAAGGACAGCAATTTGTCGGCCATCCCCGGCTCAAGTCCCGGAAGGACAACCGGCAGGCGATCCGGCTGCACACCGGCGGATTCAGCATCCGCGCCAACGGGAAACTGCGACTCGCCCGGATCGGGGATGTGGCTGTTGCATGGTCGCGGGCGTTGCCGGCTGCGCCGTCGTCGGTAACGGTGATCCGCGATGCGGCGGGGCGGTACTTCGCGAGCTTTGTGGTTGAAGCCGGTGATGAGACGGCGCCGCCGGCAGTGAACGCCGATGGCACCGAGCGTGAGATCGCGCTCGACCTCGGCCTCAACCACTTCGCCGTGGATCAGCACGGCAATGTGATTACCAACCCGCGCTGCCTGCGCCGTGCTGAGCGGCGGTTGCGCAAGGCGCAAAAGGCCGTCTCGCGGAAACAGCGCGGGTCCAACAACCGGGCCAAGGCGCGAAAGCGCCTTGCCCGGTGCCATGCCAAGGTCGCGGACACCCGTGCCGACTGGCTGCACCAGCAAACGACTCGACTCGTGCGCGAGAACCAAGCGATCTACGTCGAGGACCTGGCGGTGCGGGGTCTTGCCCGCACCCGGCTGGCGAAGTCGGTGCAAGATGCGGCCTGGGGACAGTTCCGGCGGCTGCTCGAAGAAAAGGCCCGCCGCCGGGGGCGCACCGTCATCGTGGTGAGCCGCTACCAGCCCACGAGCCAGGTGTGCTCGGCGTGTGGCCGCAACGATGGGGCCAAGGCGCTGGCCATTCGCACCTGGACGTGCGCTGGCTGCGGCGCAACACACGACCGCGATACAAACGCGGCACGCAACATCCTCGCCCTCGGACGGAGGGAGAGGCTAAACGCCTGTGGAGCCGACGTAAGACCACCTGTGGTGGCTGTTGGCGGCGAAGCAGGAACCCATCAGCCGGCCCGGGCGTAAGCGCCAGGGCCGGGCTGGGAATCACCGTCCTTCAGGGCGGTGAGGACGTCAAGCTTACGGATCTATCATAGCCGTTAAGAGAGGCATCGGAAATGATGCCGCCCAACGAGACGGGAAAAGGGCAATGCTGAAATCGTATAAGCTCCACGCGGTCCGCGCTGGCCTAGAGTCCCTCGGAGGGGGGATCCTCCAGCTCCTAGCCTACCAAAAGCAGCTAGAGCACGGCGGTCCATGGCAGGACGCTCGCGCCCTTGCAAGTGACTGGCAGCGAGTCGGGAGCGATCTACAGAGGGGCATAGAATCGCACGAAAGGAACCCTCAGGATGGGCACTAAGGACTCAAGCCATAACGGAACGTCTCCAAGCCCTCAAGATCAATCACCTACCGCACCCCATGCGGACTCTGAGCAAGAGTCCGCTGATCCCCTCCTTGAAAAGGCCCGTCAAGGCGATGTAGCCGCCACTGAGCGGATTATTCAGGCATCCCGACACCATCAGGGGCCACTCCCGCCAGCCCAAGAGTTCAAAGCGTACGAGGACGCTCATCCGGGGAGCGCGGAGCGGATCCTCCGCATGGCTGAAGAGGAAGGCGAGAAGCGGCGCGAGCTCCAAGAGATGCGCGCCCATGAGGAGGCTGTACTCAGCCGGCGCGGCCAACTCCTTGGCTCATTCCTCCTCTTGGTCGTGATTGTTGGCGCTACGCTCGGGGGCATCTTGGGGAGTGCCGGTGTCGCCTTCGCCGTCACGAGCCCTGGCCTTGTCCTCCTGATCCTCTTTGGAATCTGGACCTATCCACGGAACACCACATGAATACACTCTACTTTGATCGGGCGCGGCTGGCCTTTTCAAGGAGGCGCGCCTGGCGCAGCTGCAGGCCTAGACGACATCGTCGACGGCGTGATCCGCGCCTCGGACCGCGTGGCCGCGCCGGACCCGGACTGGGACCCGCAGGACCCGGACCCGGGCAGCTCCGACGCCCCCTGGCGCCTCTACAACATCGGCGCCCGACGAGCCGGTGCCGCTGATGCGCTTCGTCGAGGTCCTCGAGCGCGAGCTCGGCGTCACGGCCGAGAAGCGCTACCACCCCCTGCAGCCCGGCGACGTGCCCGAGACCCACTCGGATATCACCGACCTGGCGCGGGATACCGGCTACCGGCCGCAGGTCAGCGTCGAGGAGGGCGTGCGGCGCTTCGTCGAGTGGTATCGGTGGTACTACGCCGTCTAGGCCGCGGCGCTACGCGCCGCGCTCCGCCGCCAGGGCCTGGAGCGTCTCGGCCAGGCAGGCGGTGAGCCGGCGCGCGGCGTCGAGGTGGGGCACCGGAGTGCGCGCCCTCGGCGAGGACCTCGGTGTGGGCGCATATCCTCGCTCGGAACTATTGCTTTCTGATTGTGACGTCCTATATCTTGTGGGTAACATGCATGATCACCTGACTCTGCAAGATTTCCTCGATCTGGTGCCGGATGAGGAGCATGCCGAGGCGCTGTTTCTGTCGGCGCGCTGGCCGCGCCGAGGCGCTGTTTCTGTCGGCGCGCTGGCCGCATGGCCCGGTCTGTCGTTGGTGCGGCTGTGTCGGTAACGCGCGCCGGCTGCCGGGACGCAAGATGCTTTTCCATTGCCGCGATTGCGGCCGGGCCACCTCGGCGCGCGCCGGCACGCCGATGGAGGCCTCTCATCTGCCGGTCCGGACCTGGCTGACCGCATGACGGCCACGGCCATCCACCGCACCGACCTTCTGCCCACGGCGATGAATCCCGGCAAGGAGGCCGCCGTGCGCGAGCTGCTGCGCGCCTGGCGCCGGGCGGGGCGGGCGGTCGCCGCGGATCAGTGGACGCGCTTCTTCCGCGACGGCGGCTTGCGCAAGAACCTTTCTGCCGCCCAAGAGGCCGCCGCGCCCGGCGTCGCCGCGGCCAAGGCGGAGATCGGCGCTGCGCGGCTGCAGATGGTGCGCTATCAGGTCGTCGGCACGCTGAGCTCGTTCATCGCCAACCGCCAGAACGAGTTCGCCGAGATCATCGCCCAGCACGAGGCGTTCGACGATCGCACCCGGCACATGCTGCGCGTCGTCAACAAGGCCGAGGCCTGGTTCGATCGGCGCCGGGACGTCGTCATGCCGGACACCGGCGAGCCGGTCCCGGACGACGTGCGCGACCTGGCGCGGCGGATCATGCGGCACGTGCTCGGCCGGCACCGGCGGCCTTCGTTCCAGCGGATGAACATGGTCATCGACCGGCGCCAGGCCACGCTCGCCGAGGCGAGGCACGCCTCGGCGTTCCCGCTGTGGCTGCGCCTGGGCACGCTCGAGCGGGGCCGGCGGGTCGAGATCCCGCTGCAGCCCCACCCGTACTTCGAGCGGCGGGAGGGGCGGCGCTGCCAGACGGTCCAGGTCAACGAGGACCGGGACGGACGGATCACCGTGGGCGTCGTCACCGACGTCTCGGCGCCGTTCGCCGAGCGGCGCGCGGCCTACGCCCCGCTGCGCGACGACCTCGCGATCGACTTCGGGCTGTCGACGCTGATCGCCACCGATGCCGGCGACCGGATGGGGCGCGGCGCGCTCGAGCACCTCGAGCGGCTCGACCGGCGCATCACGCGCATCGCCCGGCACCGGCAGAAGGCTGGGCTGAAGGTGCGCTCGAGGCGCTACGACCAGGCCGTGCGGCAGCTGCGCGGCTGGCTGCGCACGGAGATCAACCGCATCCTGAACCGCCTCGTGCACCTGCACCGGCCCGCCCACCTGACGGTGGAGCGGCTGGACTTCCGGATGCCGGGGCTGTCGAGGCGGATGAACCGGCTCCTCACCAACTGCGGCCGCGCCGCCTTCCGGGCCAAGCTCCGGGACCTGGCGGAGCGCTACGGCGTGACGCACACCGAGGTCAACGCCGCCTACAGCTCGCAGACCTGCTCGCACTGCGGCTGGGTCGAGCGGGCCAACCGCCGCAGCCAGTCCGAGTTCCGGTGCCGCTGCTGCGGTCGCCGGATGCACGCCGACGTCAACGCGGCCCGGAACCTCGGGGCGAGACGTTCTTGCCCGGTCATGGGGAACCCGCGCCGCGGCCGGCGTGCTGTCCTCGACGAGGCGCTCCGGCGCTTCGCCGAGCGAAAGCCGTGCCACCCTCCGGAGGCGGTGCGGCGATCCCCTGGGCGGGGCTCCAGGGGTGACCCGGGTGATCCCGGAGCACGGGACGGCCCGGGGATCACGTTGCCGAGCGCGCAGCCACAACATCTTGTGGCTGAAAGCGCAACGCAATAATGCCCTTGAGTGGGACTACGCCCTGAGCTATGATTTCATTAGGTTTGATAACCGCAGTAATCGGGGGCAGTCAGTCATGGTGGCCAAGCAAGTCCCCAGTTTCGAGGAACTCAGCGCACGGCAAGAGTGCGAGCGCCAGCGCGTCGAACGCATCGCTCTACACGGCTCGAAAGAAGAGCGGCGTGACGAGCTGGAGTGGCAACGGGCCTTTGTCGGACAGGTGAGCTGGCAGCCGCAGCCGCGTTCCGCGCGCTGAAGCCGTCCCGGCGACTGTGCTCATCCAGCGGGCGGACATCGTCTGGATCCTCGAGAAGTATGAAGAAAACGGTGGTTGCTCCGACGACTTTCTGTTGATCGGTGGTGGCGCCTCCACACACTGGTATTTCGCCCTGTCCCAGATGGACGAGGAGGCGGAAGAACCGGAGCAGTTTCAGACCCGCGATATCGACCTCCACGTCAGGACCAATAACAGCCTTGGGGCCGTCAGGCAGCGAGTCGAATTGCTCGCCTCGTCGATCGGCGCCACGACCCGATATCCGGAATTTGGAGAGTCCACGCCGGAATACGCCCGGCTAGTGATCCCGGGGCACTTCGACACCGGCGAAGATCTCGAGATCGACCTCATGAAAAGCCCGCACGGGCTTTCGGCAAAAGAGATCGAGGATCACGCCGAGCAGCTCTTTGGCGATCCCACCTCGGATGGCCAACCTGGCCGTGCGTTTCCCGTGCTCCACCCCGTGCACGTCGTGCTCGGACTCTGCATGAGCTACCTCGAGCTGCCAAGCAAGCGGGATGCAGTCACACTCCAGCGGATCGAGGCACTGTTGCCGATCGTGCGCAGATACCTAATCGGCCAGGCCGAATATGCCCAATCCCCCGGTGCCGCCGCCGAGCTTGAGCGACGGCAGGTTCTCAAGGAGGCTCGCTGGGGGATCCAGAAGCTGATGAAGGAAAGCGCGCGCCCGCAATTCGCCAGCTTCTACCTCGATCACGATGTGGATCTCACCAAGGCTGTGCCCACCGAATACGAGGCCCCCCTCAACCCGGAATTCTGGCACCGCGAGTTCCCAGCGCTCGTGAGGCGCGTGAAGGAAAGGCGCGAGGCTGCACGCAACCGTCGTGCATGCAACCTCTCGAGATGTCGCCAATAAAAACATGACCGGTATGACGAACGAGCATGACAAGCAACTTTGCCCGATCTGCGGCGAGGTGAAGTGGTCCAATAGCAGCGGACACCCCAGCTAAGCCACACTTGAGAGGAATAGAGACTGGAGGTGTCCTCAT
>CAJXLI010000081.1 GCA_913055575.1 uncultured Ectothiorhodospiraceae bacterium | reverse complement strand
GACCGCCACGCACGAGTTGGTCGTGCCCAGGTCGATGCCGATGATCTTACCCATAGTGCGCTCCTGCTGATCGTTGAATCTGTTGAGCCTGTTTTCGCGTTCTATCCCTTAGGTGCGGTGCGGGGGACGCTTTTTCAAGGGGCGCCGGGCCACTGATTGCCCGCCGGCTCAGCTGGCCGCGTCGCCGCCCGAGCTGCTCTCGCCCGAGGTGTCGCCCCCGGAGGCGCCCTGCCCCTGCTTGGCGACCACCACCAGGGCCGGACGCAGCAGCCGCTCCTTGAGGCGATACCCCTTCTGGACGACGTGGAGCACCGTGTTCGGCTCCTGCTCGTCCGAGGGCTGCGTGGACATCGCCTCGTGGTACTCCGGATTGAAGCGCTCGCCCTGGGGGTTGAGCTCCTCGATCTCGAAGCGCTCGAAGACCTGGTCGAGCATCTTCAGGGTGAGCTGCGAGCCCTCCAGGAGCTTCTCGCGGTCGGCCTCCGCATCCTCCGCAGCCCGGACGCCCATCTCCAGGCTGTCCTTGACCTGCAGCAGGTCGTTGATGACCTTCTCCTGGGCCTGGAGCTTGGCCTGCTCGACGTCCTTCTGGGCGCGGCGCTGGGTATTCTCCAGCTCAGCGCGCACGCGCACGGCCTGCTCCCAATTATCCTGGGCCCGCTGCTCGGCCTCGGCGAGCGCGTCATCGAGCTCGCCGATACGCTGGCGCAAGGCCTCGGGATCGTCGACCTGCTCCGCGTCGCCGCCGGCCTCGTCGGCCTCGCCGGCCTCCAGCTCACCCTCGACGGCCTCCTGCTGACCGGCGTGGGCGGCCTCGTGCTCACTCGAGTCGGTGGCTTTCTCGGACTGCTCGTCGACAGTGTCCTGACGCTGGTTATCGCTCATACAATTGCTCCGCTAGATCGAACCGGAAGAATGCGGCGTCGCGCCCGGCTGGCCACCACGGCGGCCACCGCCAGGGACGCGCGGCTATCTGGGGAGGGGAATGGGGATCTAGCGCGACGGATTCAAGGCCGACCCGACCAATCGAGCCGTGACCTCGACAATGGGGACGATCCGGTCGTAGGCCATCCGGGTCGGGCCGATGACACCGAGGACGCCCGCCGGCTCGCCCTCGACGGCGTAGCGTGCAGCCACCAGGGACATGCCGTCGAAGGCTGTGTGGCCCGCCTCCTGACCGATATAGACCTGTACGCCCTCGGGCCGGGCGCAGCAGTCGAGGAGGTGGAGGATATCCTGCTTCTGCGTGAACGCCTCAAACAGCTGCCGCAGCCGCGCCACGTCGGAGAGCTCCTCAAGCTCCATGAGGTTGGTCTGGCCGGCCACCACGTAGTCGTCACTGCCCGCCTCCTCGGCGAGGGCCTTGCCGGCGACCTCCGCCGCCGACCCCAGTAGCGCATCGAGGCGCTCCCGATCGGCCTGCACGGCGGCGCGCAGGCTGTAGCGCACCTGGGAGAGCTCGACACCGGCATACTCGGTGTTGAGGTAGTTGGCGATACGCTGGAGCTCCGCCTCGCTGAAGGCGCGGTCCGTCTGGATGACCCGGTGCTGCACGTCGCGCCGGTTGACGACCAGGATCGCCAGCACCCGGCGGCCGGACAGGGGCAGGAAGTCCACGTGCCGGAGCACCGCGCGCTCGCGCCGGGGCAGCGTGGCCACCCCGGCGAGCCGGGTCAGCCGGGAGAGCAGGTCCGAGGCCGAGTCGGCCAGCTCGTCGCCCCCCTCCTCCTCGCGGTCACGGACCAACCGCCGGCGCAGGTGCTCGACGGTCGCGGCGGCGACAGGCTCCACCTGGAGGAGGTAATCGACGTAGACGCGCAGGCCGCGGTCGGTCGGCACGCGGCCGGCAGAGGTATGCGGGGCGGTGAGGTAGCCGAGCTCCTCGAGATCCACCATGGCGTTGCGGACCGTGGCGGGGCTGACCTGGAGGCCAGACGCCCGCGCCAGGCTCCGCGAGCCGACGGGCCTGCCATCCTCGATGTAGCGGCGCACCAGCGTGCGGAGCAGGGTCCGCGCCCGTTCGCTCAGCTCCAGCTCCTGCGGCGGAGTCATGGCTTGTGCCACCACCGGTTGCGCGCTCTCGCGGGGTATGACGCTCCGCAAGCGGAGCGCGAGGAGGAACCTAGCAGGGCCCCCAAGACCCCGTCAACGCGGAGGACAGGCGCGATTGGCGGCACCCCGGCAAAGTGGTAGTGTCCGCTCGCATGGGCGTCCACGATCCCCCCTTCCCTACTGTCGGCATCACCGGCAAGCCCGGCGACACCGCCGTCGCGGGCCTGATCGAGCGCCTGCGGCCGATGCTCGCCGAGCGCGGCTGCACCCTGCTGCTCGACGCCCAGTCGGTAGCGGGCAGCGCCGACGAGGCGGCGCAGCGTGTGCCCCGCGAGGAGCTGCTGGAGGCGAGCGACCTGATCATCGCCATCGGGGGCGACGGGACGCTGATCCACACCTCCCGAGCCCTGGCCGGCCGCGACGACGTGGCCCTGATGGGCATCAACCGGGGGCGGCTCGGCTTCCTGGTGGACGTGGCCCCGGAGCACCTGGAGGAGGTCAGCCAGGTCCTCGACGGCGACTACGTGGTCGACGAGCGCCTCATCCTGGCCGCCGAGATCCGCGCCAACACCGACGGCACCCTGCTCGGCAGCGAGATCGCCATCAACGAGGTGGTCCTGCACCGCTGGAACACGGCACGCATGGTCGAGATGGTGACCTACGTCGACGGCGAGCCGCTCAGCGACCACCGCTCCGACGGGCTGATCGTCGCCTCCCCCACCGGCTCGACCGCCTACGCCATGGCCGGCGGGGGCCCGATCACCCAGCCGAGCCTGCGCGCCCTGGTCCTGGTGCCGATCTGCCCCCACACCCTGAGCAGCCGGCCGCTGGTGGTCGACGGCAGCAGCCGGGTCGAGATCGGCGTCCAGCCCGGCTTCATCGACAACGTCCGCGTCAGCTGCGACAGCCAGGACGAGCTGGCCTTGGACGCGGACAGCCGGCTGGTCGTCTACGCCCATAGCACACCGATCCGCCTGGTCCATCCACCCGGCTACAGCTACTTCAACCTGCTGCGGGCCAAGCTCGGCTGGGGCAGCCCCATGGGCGGCCCGTACCCCCGCAGCATGTAGGGAGAGAGGCCGTGCTGAGGGAGATCCACGTCCGCGATTTCGCCATCGTCGAGCGCCTGGACCTGGAGCTCGGGGACGGCATGCACGTGCTCACCGGCGAGACCGGGGCCGGCAAGTCGATCCTGCTCGACGCCCTGGGGCTGTGCCTCGGCGACCGGGCGAGCGCCGACACCGTCCGGCCCGGCGCCGAGCGGGCCGAGGTTAGCGCCGCTTTCGAGCCGCCGAGCGAGGCGGTCCGCGCCTGGCTGGCCGAGCGCGAGCTCGACGCCGGCGAGGAGCTCATCGTCCGCCGGGTCATCCAGGGCAGCGGACGCTCCCGCGGCTACATCAATGGATCGCCGGTAGCGCTGCAGATGCTCCGGGAGCTCGGTGAGCAGCTCGTCGACATCCACGGCCAGCACGCCCACCAGTCCCTGCTCCGCCCGGCCAACCAGCGCGAGCTGCTCGATAGCTTCGCCGGCGCCGAGGCCGAGCGGACGGAAGTCGGTGAGGCCTTCCGCGAGCTGCGGCGTATCGACCGCGAGCTCGCCGAGCTCGAGGACGAGGAGAGCGGCTACGAGGAGCGCCTCGCCGTGCTCCGCCACGAGGTCGAGGAGCTAGCCGCCGCGGCCCCGACGCGCGAGGGGCTCGCCGAGATGGAGGCGGAGCACCAGCGCCTGGCCCACGCCGGCTCCTTCATCGAGCTGGCCCAGGCGCAGCTCGACAGCCTCTCGGATGAGGAGCACTCCGCCCAGGCGCGGCTCGGCCGCGCCGTACGCGAGCTCGAGGAGCGCCGCGAGCTCGCGCCGGAGCTCGGCGAGGCCGCCGACCTGCTCCAGAGCGCCCTCGCCCACCTCGAGGAGGGCTGCCAGACCCTGCGCAGCTTCGCCGAGGGGCTGGATGTCGATCCCCAGCGCCTGGCGGAGCTGGACCGACAGATCAGCGACCTGCGGGACCTGGCGCGCAAGCACCGGGTCGAGGTGGCCGAGCTGCCGGATACCCTGGAGCAGCTGCGCGCGCAGCTCGACCGGCTGGAGAACGCCGGCCAGCGCCTCGCCGAGCTCCGCGAGGCGCGCGAGGCCACCCTGCAGCGCTACCACGAGGCCGCCGAGCGCCTCTCGGCAACGCGCCACCAGGGGGCTGAGCGGCTTGCGGGCGAGGTCCGTGAGCTGCTCGGCGAGCTAGGCATGGCGGGCGCCGAGCTGCTGCCCTCGATCCGCTTCGAGCCCGAGGCGGCACCTTCCGCCCAGGGGCTCGACCGGGTCGAGCTGCAGGTGCGCACCAACGCCGGCCAGGCCGCCGGCCCCCTGGCCAAGGTCGCCTCCGGCGGCGAGCTATCCCGGCTCGGGCTGGCCATCCAGGTCGCCACCGTAAGCCGCTCGGCCGGTGTGCCGACGCTGATCTTCGACGAGGCGGACGCCGGTATCGGCGGCGGCGTCGCCGAGGTGGTCGGGCGCATGCTGAGCACCCTGGGCCGACGCTACCAGGTCCTCTGCGTCACCCACCTGCCCCAGGTGGCGGCGCAGGCGGCGCACCACTTCCACGTCCGCAAGAGCGAGCAGGGGGATGAGACGCGCACCGAGGTCTCGCCGCTCAGCCAGGCCGAGCGGATCGAGGAGATCGCGCGCATGCTCGGGGGGCTGAAGATCACCGACCACGAGCGCGCCGCCGCCGAGGAGATGCTGCAGCGCGGCGGCGCCTTCTAGGGGAGCTCAGGAGGAGGTATCATCTTCGCGGAGCGGCGTATCCTCCGCCGCCTCGTCCGCCTCCTCGTCCTCGGCCTTGGCCGCGCAGTCGGGGCAGACGCCGTAGAGCACCAGGGCGTGGCCGGTCATGCGGAAGGAGCGTTGCCGGGCGGTCTCGCGCTGGCGCTGCTCGATGGTCTCGTCGACAAACTCCTCGACGCGGCCGCACTCGATGCAGACGATGTGATCGTGGTGGACCGTGTCGTTGAGCTCGAAGACCGAATGGGTACCCTGGAAGTTGTGCCGAACCAGGATGCCGGCCGTCTCGAACTGCGTCAGGACTCGATAGACTGTCGCGAGGCCGATATCCTCCCCGGCATCGAGGAGCGCCCGGTAGACCTCCTCGGCCGAGACGTGGCGTTGCCGGTTGTGCTGCAGCACCTCCAGGATCTTGATGCGCGGCAGCGTGACCTTCAGGCCCGCCTTGCGTAAGCCACCAGCGTCCACGGCTCCCCCTCAAACGCTGTTACAGTATCACCTATTTAGGCTACCATCTGCACTATGATGACGACATCGAGATGCAAGTTATTCTTATTATGCATGCTTGCTGCAGCTCTGCTCGCCGGCGGCTGCGGCGGGAAGTTCCCCTTCGCACGACCGCTGGAGGTCGAGCAGGGTAACCGTATCAAGGCGGAGGATATCGAGCGCCTCCAGTTGGGGATGAGCAAGGCCGAGGTCCGGCGCCTGCTCGGCGACCCGGTCCTGAAGCACCCCTTCGAGGCGCAGCGCTGGGACTACATCTACGACCGCCGAGGCAGCGAGCGAGCCCACAAGCGGCTGACCCTGCGCTTCGAGGACGGCCAGGTCGCCGAGATGGAGAACGACTGGAGCGAGGGGTCATAGCCTCCTCGCCAGGCGCTCCTCACTCCTTGCGGGCAGCACGGCGCTTGCGGGCCTGCTTGGGATCGACCTGCAGCGGACGGTAGATCTCCACCCGATCGCCGTCGTTGAGCGGGGTGTCGAGCCCCACCACCTGCCCGAAGACCCCGACGGACTGGCTGGTCAGGTCGATCTCCGGATGGCGCTCCATGATGCCGGAGGCGCGGATCGCCTCCTCAGCCGTGCTGCCGGCCGGCAGCGTCACCGAGAGGAGGCTCTGCTGCTCCGGCAAGGCGTAGGCCACCTCGACCTGCAGGCTGCTCTGCTCAGAGGACATCGCGCTCTCCGTAGACCTGCCGTGCGCGCTGGACGAAGGAGTCCACCAGGGTATTGGCTACCTGGGTGAAGACCTTGCCGAAGGCGTACGCCACGATCCGGTTGGAGAACTCGAACTCCATATCCAGGGTCACCTTGGAGGCGCGCTCGCCCAGATCGTGGAAGCGCCAATAGCCCTCGAGGCGCTGGAACGGCCCCTCCACCAGCCGGATGTCGATCATCTTGCCCCGCTGATGGCGATTGGCGGTCACGAAGGACTTCTCCATGCCGCCCTTGGCGAAGGTCATCCGCGCCCGCGTAGTCTCCTCGCTCGTCGCGAGGATCTCGCACTCCTTACACCACGGGATGAACTCCGGGTAGCGCGCGACGTCATTGACCAGGTCGTAGATCTCGACCGCGGTATAGGGGACCAGCTCGCTCCGGCTGATACTCGGCATGAGGCGCTTCTCCCCCCTTGCAAGGCTCTAATGCGGACGGACATTGTCGCGATCGCGATCGCCCCGGGCAACCGCAGCCCGCCAGATGGCGCTTTGCGCAGCGGCGCAGCGCCGATACAATGCGCGCCGTGAGCAAGAAAGCCGGAAAGAACAAGAAGACCGAGGACAACGTCGTCGCCGTCAACCGTCGGGCCGGCTACGAGTTCTTCATCGAGGAGCGCATGGAGGCCGGCCTGGCCCTGCAGGGCTGGGAGGTCAAGTCCCTCCGTGCCAAGCGGGTCAACCTCACGGAGAGCCACGTGCTCATCCGGCGCGGGGAGGCGTGGCTTATCGGCTGCAACATCACGCCGCTCGCCACCGCCTCGACCCACGTCCGCCCCGACGCGACCCGGACCCGCAAGCTCCTCCTCCACCGCCGGGAGATCAGCCGGCTCGCCGGGGCTGTCGACCGCAGCGGCTACGCGGTCATCCCCCTCAAGCTCTACTGGAAGCGCGGCCGTGCCAAGCTCGAGATCGGCCTGGGCAAGGGCAAGAAGCAGCACGACAAGCGCCAGGAGAAGAAGGAGCGCGACTGGCAGCGCCAGCGCGAGCGGCTGCTCAAGCACAAGGTCTAGGACGGACCGCCCCGCTGGCCGGCCACGCGAGCGTCCCCGCACGCGGCGGCTTGGCCGGCGATAAGCGCCCACGCCGTTGCCGAGGAACTACGCGACCCGTACACTGTCCTATATAGTGACACCGGGGGCGACATGGCTTCGACGCAGGTCGCGAAACCTGAGGTGCATGCCGAGGTGACAGCCCACCTCGTTAAACAGGCTGTACCGTAAAAATAGTAGCCAACGACGAAAGCTACGCTCTGGCGGCTTAACACCCGCCAGCTGCTCCCAGCCGGTGCCTGTGCCGGCTGACGAGCAGTCATAGACACAGGATAGCGATGCCAGGATAGGCCTGGTCCGGCATCGTGAAATCCGACGGGCTCGCGGGTGGGGGCCCTGCCGCTCGGGCGTCCATCCGTTAAAAAGAATAGAGCGACTAAGCATGTAGGACCGAGGGTGTAGCTCCTGCGGACGCGGGTTCGATTCCCGCCGCCTCCACCAAAAATCAAGAGGTTACGAGCAAGTTCTGCAAAAAAGTGGCAGTAGCTAGGTCTCCACAGACATCAGTCCTGCCACTTTTCTTCCTCTCCCAGAACGATGCGAAAACGCCCCATGGAGCATCACCATATCCAGCAGCTTGAGCTGCTCGAGCAGCTCAGCAACGTCCTCGAGAAACTCGACCCCGACCACCTCGCCGAGGCCCAAAAGCGCGTCAACCGCTCGGTCGAGATCCGCAGGCGCCAGGCCCGCGAGCAGGCCCTAGCCGAGGCACGCGAGATTAGCCGCCGCTACGGCGTCCCCCTCCAGGAACTCGCTGGGTAGCCCGGCGCCGTACGGGCATAAAAAGAGCCCCCGAGACGAGCGAGCGCCTCTACAGGCTTCACCATACGTGCCGGTTTTCAGGATCCGGCGGCCTCCCCTTCGGCTTGCGCCGGAGCAGCGCCTCGTGAGCCTGTCGTGGCGCGTCGACATCATCGGTCTGCTGGGCGTCAGCGAGCGCCAAGCACGCCGGATCACCTCCGCGCTGGTTGACAGTGGCATCGTCACCTCCAAAAGCAGCCGGGCGCCGCTCTACCTTGCATTTCCGGCCCGCCTCGCTCGCGGCTTATGCCGGGGCTTTTCCCTGAAATGCCGTATGACTCAGAAGAATAGGCGGCGGATGGCGCGGGTCAACCAGGTTGGCCAGCTCCATACGGAAGATGTCCTGCTGGGGCGTCTGTCCATCGTCCTTCGGTCCCATCGCCGCCATCCGAAATTGCAAGGTGACAGGGCGTAGAGTATCAAAATCCGGTTATCCTGAGCGCCTTCACGACACTACTAACTTTCCGTTAAGTATTGCCATTTGTTAGCCTGGCCGGCATGAAGGCGAAACGCAACCACGACACGCGCAAGGTAGACCGCAACGCGATGGCCCCGATCCGTCAGCGTGCGGTC
>CAJXLI010000080.1 GCA_913055575.1 uncultured Ectothiorhodospiraceae bacterium | reverse complement strand
GGGGGAGCCGCGGGTAGAGGAGCGCCGGGCGCAGGTTGCCGAACAGCCCCAGCGCCGAGCGGATGGCGAGCAGCCCCCGCTCCGGGCGTACCTCCCAGGGCAGCTCGTCGTAGCGCGGCCCGCCCACGGCGCCGAGCAGCACGGCGTCGGCCTCGCGGGCCCGGCGCAGGGTGGCCTCGGGTAGCGGCTCGCCGGCGGCGTCGTAGCCGGCCCCGCCGATGGCCGCCGTCTCCGTCTCGAGGCCGAGGCCGTAGCGCTCGTTCAGCGCCTCGAGCACCCGCTGCGCCTCGGCGACGATCTCCGGCCCGATCCCGTCGCCGGGCAGGAGCAGGATCCGCTGGGTCATGGTCCTCCCTCCCGTTGTGCGTTGCCGGCGGCCGCTCAGCCGGTGAAGAGCCAGGGCGCCTCGCGCTGGCGCCGCGCCTCGTAGGCCCGGATGGCCTCGGCGTGCTCCGCCAGGGTCACGCCGATCTCGTCCAGCCCCTCCAGGAGCATGCGCTTGCGGAAGCCGTCGACCTCGAAGCCGAAGGCCTCGCCCGCTGGGGTGATGGCCTGCTGGCTCGGCAGGTCGACGGTCAGCTCGTAGCCCTCGGTGGCGTAGACGTCCTGGAAGAGCCGGTCCACGGCCTCGGCGTCGAGCACCACCGGCAGGATGCCGTTCTTGAAGCAGTTGCTGTAGAAGATGTCGGCGAAGCTCGGCGCCACGATGGCGCGGAAGCCGTAGTCCTTGAGCGCCCACGGGGCGTGCTCGCGGGACGAGCCGCAGCCGAAGTTCTCGCGGGTGAGGAGCACGCTCGCGCCCTGGTAGCGCTCCTGGTTGAGCACGAAGTCCGGGTTGCGCGGCCGGTCGGTGCAGTCCATCCCCGGCTCGCCGTGGTCCAGGTAGCGCCACTCATCGAACAGGTACGGCCCGAAGCCCGTGCGCTGGACGGACTTGAGGAACTGCTTGGGGATGATCGCGTCGGTGTCGACGTTGGCGCGATCCAGGGGGGCGACGAGCCCCGTGTGGCGGGTGAAAGGTTCCATCGCTGCCATCTGGGCCTCAGTGCGTCTCGCGGATGTCGACGAAGTGGCCGTGGATGGCCGCGGCGGCGGCCATCGCCGGGCTCGCCAGGTGCGTGCGGCCGCCTTGCCCCTGCCGGCCCTCGAAGTTGCGGTTCGAGGTGGAGGCGCAGCGCTCCCCCGGGCCGAGGCGGTCCGGGTTCATGCCCAGGCACATGGAGCAGCCCGGCTCGCGCCACTCGAAGCCGGCCTCCCGGAAGATGCGGTCCAGCCCCTCGGCCTCGGCCTGCAGCTTGACCAGGCCGGAGCCGGGGACCACCAGCGCCTGGCCGATGCGGTCGGCTACCCGGCGGCCGCGGACCACCTCCGCGGCCTCGCGGAGGTCCTCGATCCGGGCGTTGGTGCAGGAGCCGATGAAGATCTTGTCCAGCGGGATGTCGGTCAGCGCCGTGCCCGGCTCCAGGCCCATATACTCGAGGGCCCGGTGCATGGCCTTGGCCTGGACCGGGTCCGGCTCCTCGAAGGGGTTGGGCACCCGGCCGTTGACCGGCGCCACCATCTCCGGCGAGGTCCCCCAGGTGACCTGGGGCTCGATCTCGTCGGCGTGCAGGGCTACCACCCGGTCGAACTCGGCGTCCGGGTCCGAGACCAGCTCCCGCCAGCTCGCCACGGCCCGGTCCCAGAGCTCGCCGGTGGGGGCGTTGGGGCGGCCGCGGACGTAGTCGATGGTGGTCTCGTCCACCGCCACCATCCCGGCGCGCGCGCCGGCCTCGATGGACATGTTGCAGATGGTCATCCGCCCCTCCATGGAGAGGTTGCGGATGGCCTCCCCGCCGTACTCCACGGCGTAGCCGGTGCCGCCGGCGGTGCCGATCCGGCCGATCACCGCCAGGATGATGTCCTTGGCCGTGACCCCACGGCCGAGCTGGCCGTCGACGCGGATGAGCATCGTGTCGGCCTTCTTCTGTACCAGGGTCTGGGTGGCCAGCACGTGCTCGACCTCGCTGGTGCCCACGCCGAAGGCCAGCGCCCCCAGCGCCCCGTGGGTGGAGGTGTGGGAGTCGCCGCAGACCAGGGTCATCCCGGGCAGGGTGGTCCCCTGCTCGGGGCCGACGACGTGGACGATGCCCTGGCGCGAGTCGCGGATGCCGAACTCCGTGACCCCGAAGTCGTCGCAATTGCGGTCCAGGGTCTCGATCTGGACCTTGGAGACCGGGTCGGCCACCGGCTGCGAGCGGTCCGTCGTCGGGACGTTGTGGTCGGTGACGGCGAGGTTCGTGGCTACCCGCCACGGCTGCCGGCCGGCGAGGCGCAGCCCCTCGAAGGCCTGCGGCGAGGTCACCTCGTGCAGGAGCTGGCGGTCGATGTAGAGCAGCGCCGAGCCGTCGCCGTAGTCGGTGACGACGTGGCTGTCCCAGAGCTTGTCGTAGAGGGTCTTCCCGGTCATTGGCCTGAGCTATCGATCCTGGGTTGGCTATTCATAACTAATTATATCGGACACGCCCCGGTCCCGGCTATACGGGCAGCCGCTCAGATGCGCTGCAGGCGCGCGCTGCTCAGGCTCCACGCCGCCAGGCCCGCGGCGAGGAACGCCACGGCGCTGGCGGCGAGGAAGGTGTCGCCGCCGAAGCGGTCCCAGGCCTGGCCGGCGAGCAGCGAGCCGGTGGCCACGCCGGCGCCGAAGGTCAGGCTGGAGTACAGCGCCTGGCCCCGTCCCTGCGCGGGGCCGGTGAAGAAGCGGTTCACCGTGTCGATGGCCACCGCGTGGTAGACGCCGAAGCTCGCCGCGTGGAAGGTCTGGCTCACGGCGACCAGCCACGCCGCGTCCACCCAGGCGGCCACCATGAGCCAGCGCACCCCGCCGAGGGCCAGGGCCAGGACCAGGAGGTTGCGCGCCCCGAAGCGCGGCAGCAGCCGGTGCATGAGCAGGAAGACGCCGATCTCGGCGAGCACGCCCCAGGCCCACAGGGCGCCGATCAGGCCGCCGCTGTAGCCGTGGTCCTCGAGGTAGATGCTGAAGAAGCTGTAGAACGGCCCGTGGCCCACCTGGTTGAGGAAGCAGGCGAGGAAGAAGCCGATGACCGCGGGCTGGCGCAGCGTCGCCCAGAAGCCGCGGCCGTCGGCGTGGCGCCGCGCGCGGCCCGCCTCCGGGGCGATGAGGCTGGAGGCCGCCAGGCCGCCGAAGATGAGCAGCACCATGTACGGCAGCGTGCCGAAGCCGGTTCGGTCGAGGAGCTCGCCGAGCCCCATCACCGAGACGATGAAGCCCACCGATCCCCACAGGCGGATGCGGCTGTAGCGGTGCTCCTGGCCGTCGAGGTGGTTGAAGGTGTTGGCCTCGTACTGCGGCAGCGCGGCGTTCCAGAAGAAGCCGAAGAGCGCCATCACCAGGGCCACGGCGCCGAAGGCCTCGGCGAGGAGGATGGCCGAGAAGGCCAGGAAGGCCACCAGGGAGGCGGCGCGCACCACGGCCATGCGCCGGCCGATCCGGTCGGCCAGCGCCCCCCAGATGTTGGGGGCGACGATCTTGGTGGCGTGGAGGATGGCCAGCAGCTGGCCGATCTCCGCCGAGGAGAACCCCTCGGCGCGCAGGTACGGCCCCCAGTAGGGCATCAGTGCGCCCAGGGCGGCGAAGAAGAAGAAGTAGAACCCGGATAGCCGCCAGTACGGCAGCGCTGTCCCCGCAGCGCCGTGGGAGGCCGTCACGCCCACGCCGCTACTCCTGGTCCCGGGCCGGCAGGATAGGGGCGTTGGGCTCGACGCCGGCGTTCTGGCCGCGGTGGCGCAGCCAGTGGTCCATGACCACCAGCGCCGCCATGGCCTCGGCGATGGGCACCGCGCGGATACCGACGCAGGGGTCGTGGCGCCCCTTGGTCACCACGGAGACCGGCTCGCCCTCGTGGTCCACGGAGCGGCCGGGGATGAGGATGCTGGAGGTGGGCTTGAGCGCCGCCCGCGCCACCAGGTCCTGGCCCGTGGAGATGCCGCCGAGGACGCCGCCGGCGTTGTTGCTGGTGAACCCCTCCGGCGTGAGCTCATCGCGGTGCTCGCTGCCGTGCTGCCCGGCGGCGGCCATGCCGGCGCCGATCTCCACGCCCTTGACGGCGTTGATCGCCATCAGGGCCTTGGCCAGGTCGGCGTCGAGGCGGTCGAAGACCGGCTCGCCGAGCCCCGGCGGCAGGCCGGCGACCTCGATCTCCACGGCGGCGCCGATGGAGTCGCCGGCCTTGCGCACCTCCTGGAGCAGCGCCTCCAGCTCCGGGACGCGGTCCGGCTCGGCGCAGAAGAAGGGGTTGTCGTCCACCGCCGACCAGTCCTCGGCGCCCAGCTCGATCTCCCCCATCTGCGCCAGCCGCCCCCGGATCCGGACCCCGAGCCGCTCGGCGAGGTACTTGCGGGCGATGGCCCCGGCGGCCACGCGCAGGGCGGTCTCGCGGGCCGAGGCGCGCCCGCCGCCGCGGTAGTCGCGGACGCCGTGCTTGTGCTGGTAGGTGTAGTCGGCGTGGCCGGGGCGGAAGCGCTCGGCGATCTCCGAGTAGTCCTTGGAGCGCTGATCGGTGTTCTCGATGAGCAGCCCGATGGGGGTGCCGGTGGTGACCCCGTCGAAGACGCCGGAGAGGATCCGCACCTGGTCGCCCTCCTGGCGCTGGGTGGTGTGCTTGGAGCGCCCCGGGCGGCGGCGGTCGAGATCGGCCTGCAGGTCCGCCTCGCTGAGCGCCAGCCCGGGCGGGCAGCCGTCCACGACGCCGCCGAGCGCCGGGCCATGGCTCTCGCCGAAGGTGGTGAGCGTGAACAGGGTGCCGAAGGTATTGCCAGCCATAGGGCCGTGATTGTAGCACCCGCAACGCCGCCGCGGCGGCCCCGCGGGCGGGGGCCGTGGGCAAGCGGTGGGCCGCGCGCGCCTGGCTGGCCTGGCGCTCGGGCGACGGGGGGTGCCACCCCAGGGGCCAGCCGCCGAGCACGGGGGCGGGTGCTGGCTGCACGGCGCGTCGAGGCGTTAGACTCCGCTCGACAGGCCAACTCCGGGGAGCGATCCATGAGCAGCACGTACGATGTCGCCGTTGTCGGCGCCACCGGGGCCGTCGGGGAGGTGATGCTCGCCATCCTGGCCGAGCGCGGCTTCCCGGCAGGCCGCGTCTACCCGCTGGCCAGCGCCCGCTCCGCCGGCCGGACGGTGCGCTTCGGCGACCGGGAGCTGACGATCCAGGACCTGGCGGCGTTCGACTTCTCCCAGGTGGATATCGCCCTGTTCTCCGCCGGCGGCGCCATCTCCGCCGAGCACGCGCCGCGGGCCGCCGAGGCCGGGGCCGTGGTCATCGACAACACCTCGTGCTTCCGCTACGACGACGAGGTGCCGCTGGTCATCCCCGAGGTGAATCCCCACGCTGCCGCCGGCTACCGGCGGCGCGGGATCATCGCCAACCCCAACTGCTCCACCATCCAGATGCTGGTGGCGCTCAAGCCCCTCCACGACGCGGTGGGCATCGAGCGCGTCAACGTGGCCACCTACCAGGCCGTCTCCGGCAGCGGCAAGCCGGCCATCGACGAGCTCAACGCCCAGAGCCGCGCCATCCTCGAGGGCGGGACGCCGACGTGTAACGAGTACCCGAAGCCCATCGGCTTCAACTGCCTGCCGCACATCGACGGCTTCCAGGAGAACGGCTACACCAAGGAAGAGATGAAGATGGTCTGGGAGACCACCAAGATCTTCGAGGACGCCACCGTGCGGGTGAACCCGACCACGGTCCGCGTCCCGGTGGTCTACGGCCACTCCGAGGCCATCCACATCGAGACCCGCGAGCGCCTCAGCGCCGCGCGGGCGCAGCAGATCCTCGCCGAGGCGCCCGGGGTGGAGCTCCTGGATGAGCGCACCGATGGCGGCTACCCCACGGCCCTCACCGAGGGGGCGGGGCGCGATCCGGTCTACGTCGGCCGCGTCCGCGAGGACATCAGCCACGAGCGGGGGCTCGATCTGTGGGTCGTGGCCGACAACGTCCGCAAGGGGGCCGCGCTCAACACCGTGCAGATCGCGGAGCTGCTGATTGGCGACTACATCTGACGCTCGGCGTGACGCGCTCCAGGCGGCCGACGCGGCGGGTGGCCCGGACCTGGATGTCCAGCCGGATCTGGACGGGCTGGAGCCCGGCCCCGAGCCGGGCGCCCAGCTGAGGGCGCCGGCCGCCGAGGCGGACGGTGAGGCGGCCGGCGGCGAGGGCGCTGCCGGCCTCGAGGACGGCCTCGCCCCCGGCGCCGCGGCGGCCCCCGAGCCCGAGGCGGGCGAGCTGGAGGAGCGGCAGCTCGACGCCCTCCTGGACGCGGAGCAGGGCGCTGCCCCCGAGCCCGGGGCGCCGTCCCTGCTGGGCAGCTGGGCGGAGGCGCCGCCGTCGGAGCTGCTCGGGGAGGAGGGCGAGCTCGGTGTCGACGAGGGCGACGAGGTCGATACCAGGCTCGATCTCGCCCGCGCCTATCTCGACCTCGGCGACGAGGCCGGCGCCCGGGAGCTGCTGCAGGTAGTCCAGGAGGCGGGCGTGGAGGCCCAGCGCGAGCGTGCCCGGCATATCCTGGGCGAGCTCGGCGGCGAGTAGGCTGGAGGCTGCGGCGGTGTCGGTAGCCGATTCGGCGCAGATGCAGCGTATCGCCCTCGTGCTGGAGTACGACGGCAGCGGCTTCAGCGGCTGGCAGCGCCAGGCCCACGCCCCGTCGGTGCAGCAGGCGCTGGAGACGGCGGTCTCGCGGGTCGCCGACCACCCGGTCTCGGTGGTCTGCGCCGGGCGCACCGACGCCGGGGTCCACGCCGCCGCGCAGGTGGTGCACTTCGACACCTCGGCGGAGCGGCCCCTCCACGCCTGGGTCCTGGGCAGCAACGCCCACCTGCCTGCGTCGGTCAGCGTGCTCGAGGCCCACGCCGTGGACGGGACGTTCCACGCCCGCTATAGCGCGCAGCAGCGGGCCTACCGCTACATCTTCCTCAGCCGGCGGGCGCGGCCGGCATTGCTCCGCAACCGGGTGGCGTGGGTCCACCACGACCTGGATGCCGAGCGGATGCACGATGCGGCGCAGGCCCTGGTGGGCGAGCACGACTTCTCGGCCTTCCGGGCGGTGGCCTGCCAGGCGCGCCACCCGGTGCGCGAGGTCCGCGCGATCCGGGTCCACCGTTACGGGCGCATGGTCTTCATCGATACGGTGGCGAACGCCTTCCTCCACCACATGGTCCGCAATATCGCCGGGACGCTGCTGGCCGTGGGGAGCGGCCGGCGCGGCGTCTCCTGGCCGGCCGAGCTGCTCGCCGCGGGCGACCGTACGCGCAGCGGGATCACTGCGCCGGCGGCCGGGCTGTACCTGGCCCACGTGGCCTATCCGCCGGGGTACGGCCTGCCCGCCGAGGGGCGGTGGCCGTTTTTGGCGTAATCCCGCCCCACGCGGTAACATTAGCCCTTTCCTTGGAGCGGGTAAGAGGCTAGGTGTGCGCACACGCGTCAAGATCTGCGGCGTGACCTGTCCGGAGGACGCCGAGGCTGCTGTCCAGCTAGGGGCCGATGCCATCGGCCTGGTCTTCTGCGGTGCCAGCCCTCGCGCGGTGGACATGAAGGAGGCTCGCGCCATCGCCGCCGCCGTGCCGGCCTTCGTCTCGATCGTGGGGCTGTTCGTGGATCCGAGGCCGAGCGAGGTCGAGGTGGCCGTCGAGGGGCTGCACCTCGATGTCCTGCAGTTCCACGGCAACGAGGATCCGTCGCTGTGCCGGCGCTTCCGGCGCCGCTACGTCAAGGCGGTGCCCATGGGCGGCGATGTGGATCCGGCGGCGTATATGGCCGCCTATCCGGACGCCAGCGGCTTCCTGCTCGACAGCCACCGGCTGGGCGAGCCCGGCGGGCGCGGCGAGGCGTTCGATCACGGGCGCATCCCGGAGGGGGTGCGCGGACTGACAGTAGCCGGCGGCCTCAACCCCGATAATGTGGCGGGGATCATCCAGCAGCTCCGGCCTTTCGCCCTGGATGTCAGCAGCGGGGTCGAGGCGGAGCCGGGCATCAAGGACCAGGACCTTATGGCCCAGTTCTTGGCGGAGGTGGAGCGTGGTGACGAGACCTGAGCAGGAGACCGGGCCCGAGGCGGGCGGCGCCGAGGGGCACTTCGGCCAGTTCGGGGGGCGCTTCGTCTCCGAGATCCTGATCGGCCCCCTGGACGAGCTCGCCGAGGCCTACGCCGAGGCGCGCCAGGATCCGGCCTTCCAGGCGGAGCTCGACCGTGAGCTCCGCGATTTCGTCGGGCGGCCGACGCCCCTCTACCTCGCCGAGCGGCTGACGGCCCAGGCCGGCGGGGCGCGGATCTATCTCAAGCGCGAGGACCTCGCGCACACGGGCGCGCACAAGATCAACAACACGGTCGGCCAGGCCGTGCTCGCCCGGCGCATGGGCAAGCAGCGGATCATCGCCGAGACCGGGGCCGGCCAGCACGGGGTGGCGACGGCCACCGTGGCCGCGCGCATGGGCCTGGCGTGCGTGATCTACATGGGCGCCGACGACATCCAGCGCCAGGCCGCCAACGTCTACCGCATGCGCCTGCTCGGCGCC
>CAJXLI010000079.1 GCA_913055575.1 uncultured Ectothiorhodospiraceae bacterium | reverse complement strand
GGCTCGATGAACAGCAGCGAGCGCCCGGAGACGTTGACGTGGCCCCGGGAGACCTCCTCGGCCCACATCTCGCCCATATCCGTGGATGGCGTGATGGGGTAGGCGCCGGCGGCATCCGAGGCCTCGCGCTCGCACTGGATGACGGCGCTATTGCCGTCCATCGCACCGCGCGTCCCCTGGTACCTGATCAGCTCCTGCGATGTCGTACGCTTGAAAAGCATATCGCCTCCGTACATTGCTCGGCCGCCCCGGGCCGATGCTCATTTCAGAATCCGCGGCCCTCGACCGCCGAACGCTATCCCGCGGCGCCGGTCGGCTCCACGCACGATCGGCTTGCCAAGCGGGCTGTAGCGCGATGCCTCAGACGCGAGGCAGGGGTTCCATGCGCGGTAAGGGCTCTTTGCGGGTAATCTTCCGTGCGCCCGCCCCCCGACGCGGCCCATCGACCGGATCCAGCCAGACGATGGCCCCGGTCGGGCAGCGCTCGATCGCCACCGGCGAGGCCAGGTCGTTCTTGCTGTAGTCGATGACCGCCAGGTTGTTCTCGATACGGATCAGGCCCTCGGGCGCGTCGGCGACGCAGCGTCCGCAGCCGGTGCACGCCACCTCGCACTGGGCCTCCGCCTCGTCCTGCGGGTCCTGGTTGTTGCAGGCGACCCAGAGGCGGCGGCTCTCGGGTTGCAGGCTGAAGAGGTCCTTGGGACAGATGTCGACGCAGTCGCCGCACCCGGTGCACTTCTCGGCATCCACATTGGGCAGGCCGTACCGATCGAGCTCGATTGCGTCGAAACTGCACGCCTCTACGCAGTCACCGAGGCCGAGGCAGCCCCAGACACAACCCTTGCCGCCGCCGGCGACGAGCGCCGCCGCCCGGCAGGACTTGAGCCCCTCGTAGCGCGCCCGGTTAGCCGCCACGTGGGTGCCCCCAGCGCAGGCCAGTCGGGCGATTAGCCGCTCCTGGCTCCCTGCGCTGACACCGAGCAGATCAGCGATCTGCTGATTCAGCTCCGGGGAGTTGACGGTGCATTGGGAAGGCTTCGCCTCGCCCTCGATCAGGGCCTCGGCGAACTGGCGGCAGCCGGCCCGGCCGCACGCGCCGCAGTTGGCGCGCGGGAGCAGCTCCTCGATCTCATCGATGCGCGGGTCCTCGTAGACGTAGAGCCGCCGGTTAGCCACGGCGAGCAGGGCGGCCAGGAGGGTACCCAGTGCCGCCATGACGCCGCCCGCCAGGGCGATCTGTGGCAGTGCCGAAGTCACTCGCTCGATCCTTCCCGATGGTTTGCAGGGTATTGTGCAGTGAACAATAACCTTTGGAAATTACCGTTATCGACGGTACCGGGTCAAATGGGGCCCGCACCGTGCGGGAACGCCCCGGCGCGCCGGGCACCGGGGCGGCGTACCGTCTTGATCGGCCGGTATTTCCCCTCTATGCTCGGCCTGGCCTGAACAACCTGTCAGGATAACCCGTCGCCAGGAGCAGCGCATGCCCCAGCAACTCCTCACCGGTAACGAAGCCGTCGCCCAGGCCGCCCTGGATGGCGCGGTATCCCTCGGTACCGGCTACCCCGGGACCCCGTCGACGGAGATCCTGGAACGTCTCGGCGCCCTGGGCGGACGCGCCCAATGGGCACCCAACGAGAAGGTCGCCCTGGAGGTCGGCCTCGGCGTCGCCTTCGGCAAGGCCCGGGCGCTGGTGACCATGAAGCACGTCGGCCTCAACGTAGCCGCGGATCCGCTGTTCTCTGCCACCTACACCGGGGTCGACGAGGGGTTGGTCATCGCCGTCGCCGACGACCCGGGGATGCACTCGAGCCAGAACGAGCAGGATACGCGCCGCTACGCCGAGGCCGCCGGTGCCCCCATGCTCGAGCCCGGCGACGCCCAGGAGGCCTACGACTACACCCTGCAGGGGCTTGCCATCTCGGCACGCTTCCAGCTGCCGGTCATCCTGCGCATGACCACCCGGGTCTGCCACTCCAAGGGCCCGGTCCAGACCCGCAGCGAGCGGGCCCAGGCGCCGGCGCCGCGCTACGAGCGGGATATCCCGGGCCGGGTCATGATCCCCGGCAACGCGCGGCCGGCCCACGTGCGCCTGCGCGAGCGGCTGCACAACCTGGCCCGCTCGGAGCTGCCCGAGGCGCTGCTCACCGACACGGGCGAGGACCGGCAGCTGGGGATCATCGCCGACGGGGTGGCCGCTGCCCACGCCCGGGAGGCGGCCCCGCAGGCCCGGCTGCTCAAGCTCGGGCTGACCCACCCGCTGCCCATCGAGGCCATGCGCGCCTTCACCCAGCAGGTCGAGCGCTGCGTAGTCATCGAGGAAGGCGACCCCTACCTCTACACCGCCGCCCGCGCCGCTGGGATCCCGGTGGCAGGCAAGCCGGAGCGCTTCCGCTTCGGCGAGCTCAACGCCGAGCGGGTACGACGCATCCTCGACGGCGACGAGAGCCCGGAGCCGGAGCCCGAGGCCGCCGGCAAGCCGCCGCAGCTGTGCTCCGACTGCTCCCATCGGCCGGTCTTCCAGGTCCTCTCTCGGCTCGGGTGCATCGTCGCCGGGGATATCGGCTGCTACACCCTCGGCGTCATGCCGCCGTTCGAGGCCATGGACACCTGCGTCTGCATGGGGGCGAGCGTCGGCGTGGGCCTCGGCCTGCGCCACGCCCTGCCTGCGGAGGAGGCCCGGCGGGTGGTCAGCGTCATCGGCGATAGCACCTTCGTCCACACCGGCCTGCCCGGACTCGCGGAGATGGCCTACAACCCGCCGGAGACGGGCCACGTCCTGCTGATCCTCGACAACGACACCACGGCGATGACCGGGCTGCAGGAGCACCCGGGCACCGGCCGGCGCCTCGACCACCACCCGGCGGCGAGCAAGCTCAACTACGAGGCCATCGCCCTGGCGCTGGGGATCACCGACGTCCACACCGTAGACCCGGTGGATCATAAGGACGATTTCGAGCGGCTGATGCACGATGCCCTCGCCGACGACCGGCTCACCGTGATCGTGGCTCGGCGGCCCTGCTCGCTCGCCAGCCGCCGCCTGGCCGCCTTCCGGGCCGAGCAGGAGCCCTCCGAGCCATGAGCCGAGCGGCGGACGTCGTCAACGTCGTCATCGCCGGGCTCGGCGGCCAGGGGATCGTGACCGCCTCGGACATCCTCGCCGAGGCCGCCTTTACCGCCGGCCACGACGTCAAGAAGAGCGAGATCCACGGCATGAGCCAGCGCGGCGGCTCGGTGAGCAGCGACGTCCGTTTCGGCGCGCAGGTGCACAGCCCCATGGTCCCCCACGGCGAGGCGGACTTCCTGCTCATCTCCGAGGCCACCCAGGTCGCCGCGAACCGCCACCGCCTCCACCCGGAGGGGCGGCTGATCACCCCGGAGGCGGTGCCGCAGCTGTTCCAGGAGGCGGATCCGGAGCGCGCCGCCCGCGCCGCGCGCATGGTCAACGTCGCCCTGCTCGGCGTACTCAGCGCCCACCTGGCGATCCCCGAGGCCACCTGGCTCGAGGCCATCCGTAGCCACCTCCCGGAGCGCCTGCATGAGATGAATGGTCGCGCCTTCCACCAGGCCCGGGGCATCGAGGCTATCTTCGGCAGCCTGACCGGCGACCGCCCGCACCCAGCCACGCAGTGACGAGGGAGACCATGCCCGACCCAGCGGCGCCGTCCGCCCAGCCCTTCAACCCGGCCAGCGCCCCGGACTACCTGCCGAGACCGCAGCTGCAGGCGCTGCAGCTCGAGCGCCTGCAGGCCACCGTCGCCCGCGCCTACGAGCGCGTGCCGCTGTTCCGCGAGCGCTGCGAGCAGCGCGGCATCACGCCGGCAGCGATCCAGGGCCTCGAGGACATCCAGCGCCTGCCGTTCACCGTCAAGGACGACCTGCGCGATACCTACCCGTTCGGCCTGTTCGCCAGCCCGCGCGAGGAGATCGTCCGCCTCCACGCCTCCAGCGGCACCACCGGCAAGCCCATCGTGGTGGCCTACACCCACGATGACCTGGCGGTCTGGTCCGAGGTGGTCAGCCGCACGCTCTCCGCCTGCGGCGTGCACCCCGGCGACATGGTGCAGAACGCCTTCGGCTACGGCCTGTTCACCGGCGGCCTCGGGGCCCACTACGGGGCCGAGCGGCTCGGCGCTACCGTCGTCCCCATCTCCGGCGGCAACACCGAGCGGCAGATGATGGTCATGCGCGATTTCGGGGTGACCACCCTGTGCTCGACGCCGAGCTACTTCCTCCACCTCCTCGAGCGGGCCCACGCCGCCGGCATCGACTGGCCCAACCTGCCGCTGCGCGTGGGGGTATTCGGCGCCGAGCCGTGGACCGAGGCGATGCGCCAGCGCATCGAGCAGGAGAGCGGCATCCGCGCCTACGATATCTACGGCCTCTCGGAGATCATCGGCCCCGGCGTGGGCAGCGAGTGCTGCGCCCAGGAGGGGCTGCACATCTTCGAGGACCACTTCTACCCGGAGATCATCGATCCGGCCACCGGCGAGCCGCTGCCCGACGGCGAGGAGGGTGAGCTGGTGCTCACCACCCTGAGCAAGCAGGCGATGCCCATGCTCCGCTACCGGACCCGGGACATCACCGCCATCATCCCCGAGCCGTGCGCCTGCGGGCGCACGGTGCGGCGGATCCAGCGTATCGGCCGGCGTAGCGACGACATGTTCATCATCCGCGGGATCAATGTCTTCCCGGCGCAGGTGGAGACGGCCCTGCTGGAGGTGGAGGGCACCCTGCCCCACTACCAGATCACCCTCTCCCGGCAGGGCAGCCTCGACCAGATGGAGGTGGCCGTCGAGGTCACCGAGGCCGTGCTCAGCGACACCGTCGGCGGCATGGAGGCGCTGCGCAAGCGCCTCTCGGACGCCCTGGAGCACGTCGTCGGGGTGCGCGTAGGCGTCCGCCTCGCGGAGCCGCGATCGCTACCGCGCAGCGAGGGTAAAGCCAAGCGGGTTATCGATAACCGCGGGGAGGGGGCATGAAGTTCAAGCAGCTATCGCTATTCCTGGAGAACCAGCCGGCCCACCTCAAGCAGCCGTGCACCATCCTCGCCGATGCGGGGATCAATATCCGCACCCTGTCCCTCGCCGATGCCGATCAGTTCGGCATCCTGCGCCTGATCGTCGCCGACTGGGAGCGGGCCAAGCGGGTGCTCGAGGAGGCGGGGTGCGCCGTCCGCGTCGACGACGTCGTCGGCCTCGAGGTGCCCGACGAGCGCGGCGGCATGGCCCAGGTGCTCAGCGTCCTCGAGCGCGGCGGCCACAACGTCCTCTACACCTACGCCTTCACCTTCGGCACGGAAGGCCGGGCCGTGCTGTTCATGCGCTTCGACGACCCGGACGCCGCCATCGACACCCTGCAGGACGGCGGCATCACGGTCCTCGACCCGGCACAGTGGCTCTCCGCCAGCGGCTGAAGCCGGGACACCTCGGCGAGACGGGACCGCTCACCCGCCTGTCGCGCTCATGAAGCGCACCACCTGCGACTGCCCCAGGGCCTGGTCATCGAGCTCGTGGTGCGCCGGCTTGGCGCGGATGCCGTCGCGGATGGCGTCGCGCAGCCGGGCAGAGGCGGCCTCCGGCGGCCCCGCCCACAGGGCGGCGCGCAGGTCCGTGGCCTGCTCGCGGCCGAGGCACGGCAGGAGCAGGCCCTCGGCCGTCACGCGCACGCGGTTGCAGCTCGCGCAGAAGCAGCCGGAGTGGGGCGAGATGAAGCCGACCCGGGTGTCCCAGCCGGCGACGCGGTAGTCCCGGGAGGGCCCCGCCGCCGGGCGCGGCTCGGCCTCGACCAGCCGGTAGGCGGCCTCGACGCGGGCGCGCACCTCGGCCGAGGCCATGTAGGCCTCGCCGCGGTCGTGGCCCTCGACGGTGCCGAACGGCATCTCCTCGATAAAGCCGATGTCCAGGCCGCGCTCGACGGCGTAGGCCACCAGCCGCTCGATCTCATCGTCGTTGCGTCCCCGCATGGCGATGCAGTTGAGCCGGATGCGCTCGAAGCCGGCACTGCGGGCCACCTCGATGCCCTCCAGGACGCGCGCCAGCCGGCCCGTGCGGGTGATGCGCCGGAAGCGCTCCGCGTCAAGGCTGTCGAGGCTGATGTTCAGCCGCCGCACGCCCGCCGCACGGAGGGCGTGCGCGTGGCCGGCCAGCTGCGCGCCATTGGTCGTCACGACGAGCTCCTCCAGCCCCGGCACGGCCCCCAGGCGCTCCATCAGGCCCACCACCCCGCGCCGGACCAGGGGCTCGCCGCCGGTGATGCGGACCTTGCGGACCCCGAGCTCGACGAAGGCCTGCGCCACCGCCGCCACCTCCTCCAGGGAGAGGATCTCCGAGCGGGGTATAAACTCCGTCGCCTCGCCCATGCAGTAGACGCACCGCAGGTCGCAGCGGTCCGTCACCGATAGCCGGAGGTACTCCACCGGGCGGCCCCAGGGGTCGATCAGCGGCTCGGCTCGCGCGTCCATGGCTATCTCGATCTGCCGGCAGTGCAGCGACGCCGGCTGGCCCGGCGATCTCGGCCAAGGTAGCCGCAGGCTTGCGGATTCTCAAGGCCTGCAGGCGCAGCGCGGCCGCCGCGGCGCCCGCCGCGAGCGGCCGACTCCCTGGCACGGGAACCGTGCAGCGGCCGCGTGGAGCCGTCACCCGGGACGGGTCAGCGCGTAGGCGGACAGGAGGGCGAGCGCGGTGAAGGTCGCGAAGCTCGCCACCGGCAGCGGGATGCCGAGGAGGGCGGCGGCCTCAGCGCAGTTGGTGCTGCCGGTGACCAGCTCGGTCAGCACCTCCTGCCAGGGCAGCATCCGGAGCATGACCTCGGGGCTCATGCCGCAGTCCACCTGCTCCGGGTTCGCCATGACGTACAGGTGGCGGCCGGCAGCGAGGAGACCGGCGAGCGCGGTAGCGGCCAGGGTGCTGCCGAGCACCCATCGGCCCCAGCGCCGCCGCGGCCACAGGAGCACCCCCAGGAGCGCCACCGCCGTCAGCAGCGCCAGGATGCCCCGCTGCGTCCAGCACAGGGTGCACGGCTCGAGGCCACCCCAGTACTCGGCGCCCGCGGCGACCCCGCCAGCGGCCGCGCCCAGCAGCGCGACGCCGCCCAGGATCCACCGCCCGTGCCACTGCGAGGGAGCCGGTCTATCTACCATCGCGCTCGTCCGCCTCGAGATGGGTCCGATTCGGTGATTGACGGGCCATTCTACACCTGCTGGCGCACGCCACGAAGCCGCGCTCGGCATCGGCTCCTCACCGGCGTACGGTTGAAGCGGGCGCGGGCGATCCTTATATCCTATTCCGAAACAATCATCTATTAGAGGAGGGATTATGCCGACCTACGACTACCGCTGCCCGAGCAACGGCGAGGTCGTGGAGGTCCAGCACGGCATGGACGAACGGCTCAGCACCTGGGGCGAGCTCTGCCGCGCCGTCGGCCGCGCCCCCGGCAAAACCCCGGAGGATGCCCCCGTAGAGCGGCTGATCTCCGGCGGCTCCGTGCTCAGCAGCGGGACCGGATCCGAGGCGCCGGCGCCGACCTGCTGCCCTGGCGGGACCTGCGGGCTGTAGGCCACGCCTCGGGCATCGCCCCGAGACCGGCTCGATCCATCACAGCCCCGCCCCCGAGCGCCGTGCCGGGGCGTATTGACACGGGGCGCATTCGATGTATCATTCTATTTATACATAGAAACCCATACGGAATAAGGAGGGGCCATGCCTTCAGAGGTCTCCGAGGCCACGTTCCAAGAGGAGGTGCTCCAGGCCGACAAGCCGGTTCTGGTGGACTTCTGGGCGTCCTGGTGCGGGCCGTGCCAGGCGCTTGCACCCGCCCTCGAGGCGCTGGAAGCGGAGTACGGCGACCAGCTCAAGATCGCCAAGGTCAATGTGGACGAGCACATGAGCGTCGCCGCCAACTACGGCGTCCGCGCGCTGCCGACGCTGATCCTGTTCAAGGACGGCTCGGTCGTCGAATCCCAGATGGGCGCCATGACCCAGGCCGGCATCGTCGAGTGGCTGCAGAAGGCCGAGGCTATCGCGTGATCGACGCCAGCCCCGTAACAGGGCTGTAGCTCACGGCACCAACCGTCACCACGAGGAGAGCTCGCTATGCAACTCAATCAATTCATGCTGCAGGACACCTACCCCGTACGGAGCCTGGACCTGCCGAAGGGCAGCACCAACCACACCACGGACGCCCTCGTCGAGTACCTGCATCGGTGCATCGAGGCCGAGCCGCGCGCCGGCTACATCGCCACCTTCGACCACTACAGCCACACCCGCCAGCAGCCCGAGCACGAGATCGCCGACGAGATCCACGACGCCCGGCTCGTCATCTTCTGCTTCGGCCTGCGCCTGCCTGCGCCCGAAGCGCCGGCAGCCCGCCCCCGCTCCATCAGCGTCGTGGAGACCGACGACCGCTTCGTGATCAGCTTCATGGAGGCCCCGATGCCCCTCGGGAATAACCTTATGACCGAGTGGGTCGAGGGCCTGGCGGAAGCGTCCCAGAACGGCTGACAGGGGGAGTAACCAAGCATGTGGGCGCTACTCTACCAGATCCAGAAGCGTCTGCCGTACGCGATCCCCACCATGCTGGTGGCGGGCTTCGCCTACGGCGCCTACTTCGACTCC
>CAJXLI010000078.1 GCA_913055575.1 uncultured Ectothiorhodospiraceae bacterium | reverse complement strand
GGGAAGGTCTCCACCTCGTTGTAGTAGCCGGTGTGGTCGGCGAAGGGCCCCTCCTCGGCCACGTCGCCGGGGTGGATATGGCCCTCGAGCACCACCTCGGCGGAAGCCGGGACCTGCAGCGACGACCCCCGGCAGGCCACCAGCTCCGTCTTCGAGCCGCGCAGCAGCCCGGCGAAGGCGTACTCGCTGATCGCGTCCGGCACCGGGGTAACGGCACCGAGGGTGGTGGCCGGGTCGGCGCCGAGGGCCACCGCCACCGGGAAGGGCTCGCCGGGGTGGCGCTGCTGGTGCTCGGCGAAGTCCTGCGCCCCGCCGCGATGGGCCAGCCAGCGCATGATGAGCCGATTGCGGCCGATGACCTGCTGCCGGTAGATGCCCAGGTTCTGGCGCTCCTTGCCCGGCCCCCGGGTGATCACCAGCGCCCAGGTCACCAGCGGCCCGGCGTCACCGGGCCAGCAGGTCTGGACGGGCCAGCGCGCCAGATCCACCTCGTCGCCCTCGAGGATCCGCTCCTGGCACGGCGCCCGGCGCACCGTCCTCGGCGACATGTCCAGCACCCGGCGGAAGGCCGGCATCTGGCTCCAGGCGTCGCGCAGCCCGCGGGGCGGCTCGGGCTGGCGCAGGAAGGCGAGCAGCTCGCCGATCTCGCGCAGGGCGGCGACGCTGTCAGCCCCCATCCCCAGCGCCACCCGCCGTGGTGTACCGAACAGGTTGCCGAGCACCGGGGTCCTGTAGCCCTTGGGCCGCTCGAACAGCAGCGCCGGCCCGCCGGCGCGCAGCACCCGGTCGCAGACCTCGGTCATCTCCAGATACGGATCGACCGGGTGGCTGATGCGCTTGAGCTCGCCCTCGGCCTCGAGGTGCGCGATGAAGGCTCGCAGGTCGCGGTATTTCATGGATCTTGCAGCTCGAAGGCAGCGACGGCGGGCGCATGGTCCGAGGGGCGCTCCCAGCGCCGCGGCTCCAGGTCCACGGAGGCAGCGGTGCAGGCGCGCGCCAGGGCCGGGCTCGCCAGGATCAGGTCGATGCGCAGGCCGCGGTTGCGCTTGAAGCTGTTCACCCGGTAGTCCCACCAGGAGAAGAGCGCCTGCGGCTGCTCGAAGAGCCGGAAGGTATCCGTCAGCCCCAGCCCCTCCTGCAGCCCCTGCAGCGCCGCGCGCTCGCGCTCGCTGAACAGGACGCTGCCGGCCCAGGCCTCGGGGTCGTGGACGTCCGCAGGCTGCGGGGCGATGTTGAAGTCACCGGTGACCACCACGCGCTCGTGGGCGGCCAGCTCGTCGGCGAGCCAGCGGTGGAGCGCCTCCAGCCACCGGAGCTTGTAGGCGTACTTCTCGGAGCCGACCTCCTGGCCGTTGGGGACGTAGACGTTGATCAGCCGCACCCCCGCCACTGTACAGGCGATCACCCGGCGCTGGGTGTCGGCGAAGCCTGGCATCTCGGTAACCACGTCCGTGGGGGTGCTCCGGGCGAGCACGGCGACGCCATTGTAGGTCCGCTGCCCCGTATAGCAGGCGGCGTAGCCCGCCTCCCGCAGCGCCTTCTCGGGGAACTGGCTGTCGGGGACCTTCGTCTCCTGGAGAGCGATGACGTCGGGTGCCGCGCTATGCCCCCAGGCCTTGACCTGGGGCAGGCGGACCTTCAGGGAATTGACGTTCCACGAGGCGATCTTCACCGCGGCCTCCTTGATTGCCGGTCGCCCTCAGCCTAACGGCTCGCCATTGCCGCTACGACCCCGGGTCAGCGCCCTTGCCGCCGCCTCTTGCCATCGCGACACTGGCGGCACGGCAACACGATAAGGCGAGCCTATGGAATATCGCACCCTCGGCGACACCCACCTGAACGTCAGCGCCATCTGCCTCGGCACCATGACGTGGGGCGAGCAGAACAGCGAGGCGGAGGCCCACAGCCAGCTCGACCTGGCCATCGAGCGCGGGGTCAACTTCATCGACACCGCCGAGATGTACCCCGTCCCGCCACGCCGCGAGACCAGCAGCCTGACGGAGCAGTACCTGGGCACCTGGCTGGCCCGCTATCCCCGCCGCGAGGATCTGGTGCTGGCCACCAAGATCGCCGGGCCGGGGCTGGAATCGGTCCACGAGGGGCAGCGCGCCTACACCGCCGAGCAGCTGCGCGAGGCCGTGGAAGGGTCGCTGCGCCGGCTGCAGACCGACTACATCGACCTGTACCAGCTCCACTGGCCGGAGCGGCCGTCCAACTACTTCGGCCGCCTCGAGTACCCCTGCCCTGAGGACAGCGGCGACGAGAAGGGCCGCATCCGCCGTACCCTGGAGGGGCTCGCGGAGCTGGTCGAGGCCGGCAAGATCCGCCACATCGGCCTGTCCAACGAGACCCCCTGGGGCGCCATGCGCTTCATCGCGGAGGCCGAGCGCCTGGGCCTGCCGCGCATCGTCTCCATCCAGAACCCGTACAGCCTGCTCAACCGCAGCTACGAGGTGGGCCTCGCCGAGGTCAGCCACCGCGAGGGCTGCGGGCTGCTGGCCTATTCTCCCCTGGGCTTCGGGGTGCTCAGCGGCAAGTACCTGGACGGGCAAAGGCCGGCAGGGGCGCGGCTGACCCTCTTCGAGCGCTTCACCCGCTACACCGGTGAGCGCGGTGAGGCCGCCACCCGGCAGTACCTCGAGCTCGCCCGCGCGCACGGCCTGGATCCGGCGCAGATGGCCATCGCCTTCGCCACCGCGCAGCCGTTCTGCACCAGCACCATCATCGGTGCCACCACCGAGGCGCAGCTGGCCAGCGACCTCGACGCCGGCGCCCTGACCCTCTCCGAGCCGGTGCTCGAGGGCATCGAGGCCATCCACCGAGCCCACCCCAACCCCTGCCCGTAGGGTGGCCGCCGTGTCGAGGCCCTGCCAGGCTCCGCACCCCTGGTCTGTCGGCCCGCGCGAAGGGCGGGCGATCCAGCAGCGGTTGCGCGGGCAGGTACGGGTGCGCAACGAGCTCGGCCCGGTGGCGAGCGTGGCGGGCGTCGATGTGGGCTTCCGTGACAGCGGGGACACGGCCTGCGCGGCGGTCGCCCGCTACAGCTGGCCGGGGCTCGAGCTCCTCGAGTCCCACCGGGCCTATCGGCCCGTGGAGATGCCGTACCGTCCGGGCTTGCTCTCCTTCCGCGAGCTGCCTGCTGTCCTCGATGCACTAGCGGCGCTCAGCCAGCCCGCCGACCTGCTCCTGTGCGACGGCCAGGGCGTGGCCCACCCGCGCCGGCTGGGCATCGCCGCCCACCTGGGCGTCCTGCTCGACGCCCCGTGCATCGGGGTCGCCAAGTCGCGCCTGACCGGTGCGCATGAGCCTGTCGGGGAGGCGCGTGGTGAGCGGGTGCCCCTGCTCGACGGCGACGAGCGCATCGGCACCGTGCTGCGCACCCGCAGCCGTGTGCGGCCCGTGTACGTCTCCCCGGGCCACCGCCTAGACTACGAGGCAGCCGCCGACTGGACCCTGGCCTGCTGCACGCGGTACCGGCTCCCGGAGCCCATCCGCACCGCAGACCGGCTGGCCTCGCACCGGCACTGAGCAGTCAATCACGGGAGTCCCCATGAACCTCGAGAAGGTGGTCTTCGGCTTCTTCATCCTCCTAGCGCTGACCCTGAACTTCGGCTTCGTCTACGGCGAGCTCGCCAACCCGGCCCACCACGACGCGTGGGAGCTGTTCGTCACCATCGTGGTCAACCTCATCGCCACGGTGCTCAAGTTCGGCGAGCGCACCCAGATCGGCGCCATCCTGCTCGCCTCGAGCCTGGTCGCCGACCTGCAGCTCGCCGCCGCCGCGATCCTCTGGGGCATCGCCGTCTACGGCACCGGCGTGGGCCTAACGGAGATGACCATGGCCAGCATCATCTCGCTAGCCAGCGGCGCGCTGGTGGCCAACGTGGTCTCGGTCACCCTCCTCATCATCGAGACCGTGCGCATCCACCGCTGAGCCTGACAGGGACCGCCATGGGCAGTGCCGCCTTCTACATACTCCTGCGCCGCATGCGGAGCCCCCTGCTGGCGCTCATCGGCAGCTACGCCGTCAGCATGGTCAATCTCATGGTCGTCCCCGGCGAGCTGGCCAGCGGCGAGTCGTGGCGGATGCACTTCATCGACGCCCTCTACTTCATCACCTTCACGGCGCCGACCATCGGCTTCGGCGAGATCCCCCACGAGTTCACCCTCGCCCAGCGCCTCGCCTTCCTGCCGGCCATCTACCTGCCAGTGATCGCCTGGTTCTACGCCTTCATGACCCTCCTCGCGCTCTTCCAGGACCCGGTCTTCCGGCGCACGGTGGAGGCCGGGCGCTTCCGCCGCCGGGTCCAGCGCCTGGCGGACCCGTTCTGGATCGTCTGCGGCTACGGCGACACCGGCTCCATACTGGTGCGCTCGCTCACCGAGCGCGGCTGGGAGGCCTCGGTCATCGATACCGACGGCGAGCGGATCGCCGAGCTGGAGACCCGCGACCTGCGCCTCTACGTGCCCGGCTGGGAGGCCGACGCCAACCGCACCGAGAACCTGCGCGCCGCCGGGCTCGACAACCCGCTGTGCGCCGGCGTCCTGGCCGTGACCGGCGACGACCACACCAACCTGCAGGTGGCGATCACCGTCAGGCTCCTCCATCCGCACCTGCGTGTCATCGGCCGGGCGGAGAACCGCTCCACGGCGGACAACATGCACTCCTTCGGCACCGACCACGTCGTGGATCCCTTCGCCTCCTTCGCCGACCGCCTGGCGCTGGCCATCGCCAAGCCCGAGATGCACCGGATCTACGAGTGGCTCTCGGGCATGCCCAATACGCCCCTCTTCGAGCCGCCGCGCCCACCCGCCGGGCAATGGCTGATCTGCGGCTACGGCCGCTTCGGCAAGGCGGTCTGCCGCCGCCTGGACAAGGTCAACGTGCCGTACACCATCATCGAGCGCACCCCCGAGCAGACCGGTGCGCCGGAGGGCACCATCCACGGCAAGGGCACGGATGCCGCCACCCTGCACGAGGCCGGGATCGACAGCGCCGACGCCGTGCTCGCCGGGACCGACGACGACGCCGACAACCTGTCCATCGTCATGACCGCCCGCGATATCAAGCCGGAGCTGTACCTGACCGCCCGTGAGAACCAGATGGCCTACCGGTCGCTGTTCAAGGCGGCGCAGCTGCAGATGCCCGTCGAGCCCAGCTACCTCATCGCCACGCGCATGCTCAATCTGATCACCGCGCCGCTGCTACCGGAGTTCCTGCGCATCGCACGCGGCTTCGACCGCAGCTGGCACGCGGCCGTAGCCCGGCGCATCCGCGAGGTCAGCGGCGGCCGCGTCCCGGAGATCTGGACGGTGTACGTCGACGAGGCGCACAGCCCGGCGATCGCCGAGCTCCACGGCGAGGGGGTCGAGGTCACCCTCCGGCACATCCTGACCGATCCGCAGGGGCCGGAGGGGCACGGCCTGAGCGCCGCTGCCCTCCTGCTCGTGCGCCCCGAGGCGGTGGTGCCCTTGCCGGATCTGCAGGTTCCCCTGGAGCCGGAGGACAGGCTGCTGTGCTGCGGCCGCTCCGAGGCGCGCTCCCAGCTGCGCTGGACCCTCTGCCACCGCGACACCCTGCGCTACCTGGTCACCGGCGAGCAGCGCCCCGACGGCACGATCTGGCGCTGGCTGGCGTCGAAGCGCTCATGAGCGCCGGCGGGACCCCCCCGAGCTCGTCCCACGAGGGGCACACCGACCGGCGGGTCTACAGCCACCCGCGGGTCATCGGCATGGCCTTCCTGGGCTTCTCGGCCGGCCTGCCGCTGCTGCTGGTCGGCGGCACGTTCACGGCCTGGCTCCAGGACATGGGGGTGGAGCTGGCCGCCATCGGCTTCCTCAGCTGGGTGGGCATGGCGCACAGCATCAAGGTGCTCTGGGCCCCCTTCGTGGACCGGCTGACCCTGCCTGTGCTAGGCGCCCTGATGGGCCGCCGGCGCTCGTGGATGCTGCTCGCCCAGGCGACGGTGGGCCTCGCCCTGCTGGGCATGGCGCTTACGGATCCGGCGGGACACCTGGGCCGGGTAGCGATCTTCGCCGTCGCCGCCGCCTTCGGCTCGGCGACCCAGGACGTCGCCATCGACGCCTACCGGGTCGAGGCGGTGGATCAGCGCCGCCAGGCCGCCATGGCCGCGACCTACGTCCTCGGCTACCGCATCGCCCTGCTCGCCGCCGGCGCCGGGGCGCTGCACCTGGCCGCCCAGGCCGACTGGGGCGTGGCCTACGGCGGCATGGCGCTGCTCATGGGCGTCGGCCTGCTCACCACGCTGATCATCCGCGAGCCGGCGGTGACGGTCAGCGGCGCGACCGAGCGCGCCGAGGCGCGGGTGGTGGCCTACCTGGCGCACACTGCGCACCGGGGGCTACGCCGGCGCGCCACCGCCTGGCTCATCGGGGCTGTCCTCTGCCCCTTCGCCGACTTCTTCCGGCGCTTCGGGCTGCCGGTGGCCCTGGTCATCCTGCTCTTCGTCGCCACCTTCCGGATCAGTGACCTCGTCATGGGGGTCATGGCCAATCCCTTCTACCTGGACCTGGGCTTTACCAAGGACCAGATCGCCAACGTCGCCGCCGCCTTCGGCCTGGCCATGACGCTGCTCGGCGCCGGCGTCGGCGGCGTGCTGGCCAACCGCCTGGGCCTGGCGCCGATGCTCATCGCCACCGCCGTCCTGGCGCCGCTGACCAACCTCACCTTCTCCGGGCTGGCCGTGCTCGGCCCGCAGATGCCCGGCCTGGTGGCGGCCATCGTCGCCGATAACGTCACCGGCGGGATGTCCATCTCCGTCTTCCTCGCCTACCTGGCGAGCCTGACCAATACCGCGTACACAGCCACCCAGTATGCGCTGTTCAGCTCGCTGATGACCCTGCCGGGGCAGCTGCTCGGGGGCTTCACCGGCGTGGTGGCCGACCAGGTGGGCTGGGTCGCCTTCTTCGCGATCGCCGCCGCGGCCGGGCTGCCAGCCATCCTGCTGGCGCTGGTGCTGCTGCGCATCGCCCACCCGGACCGCGGCAGCGCAAGCCGGGGCGCCGCGACGTAGAGATGCCCTTGCAAAAGCGCTAGCATAGCTACCCGCCGGGGTGTCGGCGTCCGCGACACCCCTGAGCCCATACGCAATCAAGGCAAGGCGAGTACCATGGCGCAAGCGAGCAAGCACTGCCGTCTACTCATCCTCGGCTCCGGGCCGGCCGGCTACACGGCGGCTGTCTACGCGGCCCGGGCCAACCTGGACCCGGTCCTGGTCACCGGCGTGGAGATGGGCGGCCAGCTGACCACCACCACGGAGGTCGACAACTGGCCCGGCGATCCGGACGGCGTCCAGGGCCCGGAGCTCATGGACCGCATGCGCCGCCACGCGGAGCGCTTCGAGACCGAGATCCTCTTCGACCACATCCACAGCGCCGACGTGGGCGCCACCCCCATCTCCCTGGAGGGCGACCAGTACCGCTACACCTGCGATGCCCTCGTCATCGCCACGGGTGCCAGCGCCAAGTACCTGGGCCTGGACTCGGAGAAGGCGTTCATGGGCAAGGGCGTCTCGGCCTGCGCCACGTGCGACGGCTTCTTCTACCGCAACCAGCCGGTGGCCGTCATCGGCGGCGGCAACACGGCCGTGGAGGAGGCGCTCTACCTGTCGAAGATCTGCTCCCACGTCACCCTGGTCCACCGCCGGGACACCCTCCGCGCCGAGAAGATCATGCAGCGCCAGCTCATGGAGCGCGTCGAGGAGGGGCGCGTGGACATCGCCTGGAACAAGGCCCTGGACGAGGTCCTCGGCGACGACAGCGGCGTAACCGGCATCCGCCTGCGCGATACGCAGACCGGCGAGGCGAGCGAGCGCGAGGTCTCCGGGGTCTTCGTCGCCATCGGCCACGCGCCGAACACCAAGATCTTCCGGGGCCAGCTGGAGATGGCCAGCGGCTACATCCGCGTGCAGAGCGGGCTCGAGGGCAACGCTACCGCCACCAGCGTCCCGGGCGTCTTCGCCGCCGGCGACGTCTGCGACTACGTCTACCGCCAGGCGGTCACCTCCGCGGGTACCGGCTGCATGGCCGCGCTGGACGCGGAGCGTTACCTGGAGCGGCTGAGGCATTCTTGATCCGCCCCGGGGCCTGGATGAGAATGGGCCCGTTTGACGGGCGCCGGGACCGCGGCCGCATGCCGAGGCCATGCGCCGCCGATAAGGAAACGCAGCGGGAGGAGCCATGAGCCAGCAGATCCAGTACCCAGACGGCGGCCAGAAGCTGACTGTCGGCGCCGACGGTCGACTCCAGGTCCCTGACAACCCGATCATCGGGTACATCGAGGGCGACGGCATCGGTCCGGACATCAACCGCGCCTGCATGCGCATCTGGGACGCCGCCGTGGAGAAGGCCTACGGCGGCCGGCGCCGGATCCACTGGGCGGAGCTGTTCATGGGCGAGAAGGCCGCCGCCCTCTACGACGGGGACTACTTCCCGGAGGAGACCAAGGCGGCCCTCGAGGATCTGCTCGTCTCGATCAAGGGGCCCCTGACCACGCCGGTCGGCGGCGGATTCCGCTCGCTGAACGTCTCCCTGCGCCAGGAGCTGGACCTCTACGCCTGCGTCCGCCCGGTGCGCCACTACGCCGGCGTGCCCTC
>CAJXLI010000077.1 GCA_913055575.1 uncultured Ectothiorhodospiraceae bacterium | reverse complement strand
GTGTGGGGCCGGCCGAAGTCGTCCTCGTGGACGTAGCGGAAGAGGAAGTCGCCCTCGCGCAGCTCCTGCTCCACGGCGCGGACCGTGCCCGCCAGCCGCGGATCGCCGGCGCGCAGGAAGCCCCACTCGTAGAGCAGCATCAGGCTGGCGTCCATGTCCTTGCCGTCGAAGCTGGCCATGTAGCTGTTGCGCTCGTGATCCCACGCCTCGGTGCGGATCGTCTCCTCCATCTCGTCGGATCGCGCCCGCCAGTACTCGGCCCGCTCGACAAGCCCCAGCTCGTTGGCCATGGCGCGCAGGGCGCGCGCAGCCGCCCAGCAGATCGCCGCCGAGAAGGTGTGCACCTTCTCGAAGCCGCGGAACTCCCACGGCCCGGCGTCCGGCTGGCGGTAGATGGCTACCGCCCGCTCGCCGAGGTCCTCGAGGCGCCGGAACAGCGCCTCATCCCCGCGGCGGCGCAGGCGCTGGTCGAAGAACAGGTGCGCTGTGGCCAGGATCACCGAGCCGTAGACATCGTTCTGGTTCTGCTCATAGGCCTGGTTGCCGACGCGCACCGGCCCCATGTTGCGGTAGCCGGGCAGGCCGTAGGCGATGGTCTCCTCCAGGTCGTCACGGCCGTTGATCCGGTAGACCGGGCGCAGGTCGTGGCCCGCGGCGTTGCCCGCCGTGGTGTTGAGGATGAAGCGCACGTAGTGCTCCAGCGTCTTCGTCGCGCCCAGCCGGTTGAGGGCGTTGATGACGAAGTAGGCATCGCGCAGCCAGCAGTAGCGGTAGTCCCAGTTGCGGCCGGTGTCCGGCGCCTCCGGCATCGAGGTCGTTACCGCCGCGATGACGGCGCCGGTATCCTCGAACGTGTTCAGCTTGAGGGTGATCGCGGCCCGGATCACCGCCTCCTGCCACTCGAAGGGGATGGCCAGGTTGCGCACCCATTCCTGCCAGTAGGTGCAGGTGTGCTCGTAGAACTGGTGGCCGGTCTCGTGCGCGGAGCTCGGTAGCGTCTCGTCCGGCCCGAAGACGAGCGTTAGATCATCCTCGAGGATGAACGGGGTCTCGTCCACCACCGCGGTCACGGAGGCGTCCGTGGTCAGGCGCAGCACCTGCCCCGGGCCGACGTAGCGCACGTGGTTGCTGCCCTGGGTAATGCTGGGCAGCGAGCGGCCGTACTCGAAGACCGGCCGCACGACCAGGCGGACCAGCGGCGAGCCGGACAGGCGCCGGACCCGGCGGATGAGCATCACCGGCCGGAAGCTGCGGCCGAACTGCTCGAACCGCGGGGCGAAGTCGGTGACCTCGATGGCCCCGCCGTCGTGGTCGTGGAGCCGGGTGACCACGATCGCGGTGTTGCGCACGTACCACTGCTCGCTGCGGGCCAGGCCCTCGAGCTCGATGGCGAAGCGGGCGGCGCCGGCATCCGCAGCGGGCGAGCCGAGCAGGGAGCAGAAGACCGGATCGCCATCGAAACGCGGCATGCAGGCCCACGTAACCTCCGCCTGGCGATTGACCAGCGCCGCGTAGGCGCAATTACCGATGAGGGCTTGATCGAGGTTGCTCACGGGTCTTCCTCCGTCGCTCGGCTGCAAAAGCCGCCTATCCTACGCCTCCGTCGGACGGTTTACGTCCCAGGCGACGGCCTCGCCGCGGGCATTGACAGTCATTGTGCAGAATCCGCGGGGCGGCACGTCCAGCGTAGCGTTGAACTTGGTCGTCATGTTCTCGAAGCCGACCAGGCCGGTGAGCTCGATCAGCGCATCCTCGTCGAGGTGGCGCTTGACCGCCCCGACCGTATCCGCGCCCACCGGCGTCTCCGTCCGGGTCATGGCCTCCGCGTAGGCGAGCACGGCCTGCTCGCGGTTGGTGAAGGCGTCGCTGCTCGACCAGTCCCCGATCGCCCGGATCTTCTCCCAGGCCATGCCGCGCCCACGGAGGCTATGGGCGCGCTCGTCCACCGTGTAGGCGCACTCATTGATCTGCCCTACGCGCAGCGCGAGCAGATCGCGCAGGTCCGGCTCCAGCGCCCCGGCCCGGCGCTGGAAGGCGTTGCGCAGCAGCGTCAGGGGGGTGAACAGGCGCGGGCGCCGGGCCCACAGCCGCACCGGGCCGGGCAGCACGCCCTGGCGGCGGCGCTGCCACCAGAGCAGGGGCTTGAGATACCACGGGTAGGCGCTCAGCGGCATGGGCTCTACGTACATCGGTGCTCCCTCCTCGGCCGTTGTTGGTCAGGTCCCGTCGAGCCAGCGCAGGTGGCTGCCGCAGCCAGCGGTGCAGTCGCTAGCGCCCAGCCCCGGTACCACGATCCGCCCGCCGTTGCGCTGGTTGCGCTGGCACTCCGGCTCGGCGTGGCGGGTGACCGCGATCACGATCACCCGCGGATCGCAGGTGAGGTAGTCCAGGTGCCAGCGCTGCGGCTTGTGGCGGCGCATGTGGCGGGCGATCCGGGCATCCATGTTGCGCCGGGCGCTGCCGGTGTAGACCAGCCAGCCGGCAGGCACCCGAGCCCGGCCCAGCCGGCCGATGCGCGGCCGCAGCGGCTCGGTGACGAACAGGGTCAGGCAGTAGGTCGTCGGGCTAGCCACAGCCAGGGCCCCGCTACTTGCTCAGCCGCACTTCGCGGATCAGCGCATCCAGCTGCTCCAGCTCGAAGGGCTTGACAAGGTACTCGTCCACCCCCTCGCGCAGCGCCCGGTGGCGCGCCTCGTCGGTGGCATCGGCGCTCAGGGCTACCAGGGGCGTCGCCTGCAGCGCCGGGATGGCGCGCAGCTCGCGGACGAGCGTCAGGCCGTCGGTATCCGGCAGGTGCATATCGAGCAGGATCAGGTCCGGCCGGTGGCGCTGCGCCAGCTCCAGCGCCGCGCGGCCGTCGCCGGCCTCGAGCAGTGTTATCCGGTCGCGCTTGGCGACCAGGCCGCGGAGCAGGAGCATGTTGACGCTGTCATCCTCGACGGCGAGCAGCTGCAGGGGGGGGATCGTCCGCCCGCTCCTCGAGCAGCCGGGGATCGAGGCTAGGTGCGTAGTGCCGGTCCCAGCCCTCGGCCGAGGCCATCGGCAGCGTCAGCCGGAACCGCGACCCGGCCCCCGGCGTACTCTCGACGAGCCACAGATCGCCGCCCATGAGCCGGCTCAGGCGGCGGGCGAGCGGCAGGCCGAGCCCCACGCCCTCCACGCCGCCTGCCTCCTGGCCGAGGCGATCGAAGGTCTGGAACAGCCCCGCGCGTCCCTCCGGATCGATGCCCAGCCCCGTGTCGAGCACATCCACGGCGGCCTGGCCGTCGGCGTCCGGGGCGTAGGCAAGGGTAATGCTGCCGCCTGACCGGTTGTACTTGATGGCGTTGGTCAGCAGGTTGAGCACGACCTGCTTGGCGCGCAGCCGGTCGACCCAGATATTGATGGCCGCCTCGTCGCCCGGCGGCTCGAGGTGCAGATCCAGACCGCCCTCGGCGGCCTGCTCGCGGACCAGGCGCAGGCACTCCTGGAGCAGGTCCGGCAGATGCACCACCTCCGGGTTCAACGCCGTCCTGCCGGCCTCGATCCGCGCCAGATCGAGGATATCGCCGACCAGGTCACGCAGGTGCCAGCCAGCGCTGAGGATATGGCGCAGGTACTCGTTGTGGGTGGCGGGGTCCGTTTCCTGGTCAGCGCAGAGCAGCTGCGCGAAGCCGACAATGGCATTGAGCGGGGTCCGAAGCTCATGGCTCATCGCCGAGAGGAACTCCGTCTTGGCCCGGTCCGTGCGCTCCGCCTCCTGCTGGGCCTCGATCAGCGCCAGCTCGCGACGCTTGTAGGCGTCGATATCGAGCAGCGCCCCGCGCACCGCCACGATACTCCCTTGCTCATCGTAGACCGGCTCACCGGTAACCCGCAGCCAGCGGCGCTCGCCGCTGTAGGTAACAGCCTCAAACTCGAGGTCGTACGGCGTGCCGCTCTCCAGGCAGGCCTCGTAGGCCTGGCGGAGGCGCTCGCGATACTCCGGCGCGTAGTAGCCCATGCTCTCCGCGGCCGGTCGCTGGGCACCCTCGGGCAGGCCGAACAGGGCCCACGCCCGCTCGCACAGGTGGAGATGCTCGGTACGGGGGTCGATCTGCCACGTACCGAGCCCCACGGTCCGGGCCGCGGTGTGCAGGGGGTCGTCGCCATCGGCGGCCTGGGTAATCGCTCGGGACACGCGGTCGCTCTCTCGATCACGGGGCGGGACCAGGGCTGCGTAGCCGCTCCCATGCAGGCTACTCTAGCCGCCGAGGGCTACGCAGCCCAACCCCGGCGTCTGTAACGCGCCTTCCCGCGAGGCGCTCCCCGGCAAGCGCTCTTGGGTGACGCGCTTGCCCCGAGGTGACGTGCCTGCCCAGAGGCCGTACCCTTGACCTGTCATGCGCCTGCGCCTCCGGAACGTGGCCCGAAGGGCCCCATGGACAGCACCACGGCACCCCTCGGTAGCGCCCTACGCCGCGACTGGGAAGCGCTGTACCTGCCTGGTGCCGCCAGGGCGAGGTGACACCGGGCGTTATTGTGCGCCTGAAAGGTCATTCAGGTATCCTGAGAGCCCATGCTCGGGTGCCTCTACCGCAGCGGGATGAGCGCCCCCTGCATCCTGGAAAGCCATGCCTCATAGCCCGGAACGTGCCAACTCCCCGGTCAAGCCGGACCCCGAGGCGCCGGCTGCGGCAGCGGAGGACGCGTGGCGTCGCGCCGTGGCCGAGCTGATGGACCGGATACAGGCGTACCCGGACGGGGAGCGCGGCCTGCTGCGCACCACCGCCCCCATCCCCGCCTGCGACCCGCTCGCCTGGCTGGAGGCCAACCCCCTGGCACGGCGCTGCTACTGGCAGGACCGGGACGGCGCACGGCAGATCGCCGGCCTGGGCGCGGCCTGGCAGATGGACGCCGACACGGCACCGGGGTACCGGCCCCTGCTCGAGCGGGCGCAGCACCTCGCCGGGACCTCCGGCGCCCCGGTGCTGAGCGCCTTCGCCTTCGACAGCCGCAGCGGCGAGGCGGAGTGGGCGGGCTTCCCGGCAGGGCTGGCGCTCCTGCCGGCGATCGCGCTCGAGACCACCGCCGAGGGGCAGCAGCTCGCCGCCCACCTCCACGCCGAGGACGGGGACGAGCTCCGGCGGCACCGGGCCGGGCTCCTGGCACTGCTCCACGCGCTGCGCCCGGCCGAGGCGGCCGCAGCGACTGAGCCGGCGCGGATCGTCGCCCGCCAGGAGACGCCCGGCCTGAGCGAGCACCGGGCACGCATCGCCGCCCTCCTCGACGACATCGAGCAGGGCCGTATCCAGAAGGCCGTGCCCGCGCGCCGGGTAACGCTGCAGCTGGACCGGCCGCTGCCGGCGTTCGCCACGCTCCGGCGCTGGTCGGCCCTCACCGGCGACAGCTACACCTTCGCCGTCGAGCACGCCGACCGGATCTTCATGGGGTGCTCGCCGGAGCAGCTCTTCCGCCGCAGCGGCCACCGGGTGGAGACGGAGTCGCTCGCCGGCACCGTCCGCCGCGGCGAGGACCCCGCAGCCGATGCCGAGCTGGCGGCCTCGCTGCGCGAGGACCCCAAGCTGGTCCGCGAGCATGGCTGGGTGACCCGCTACATCCACGGCCAGCTGGCGCCCTGGGCCACGGCCATCGAGGCGCCGGCGGAGGCCGACGTGCTCAAGCTCGACCGCATCCAGCACCTCCAGCTCCCCATCCGGGCCGAGCTGCGCCCGGAGGTGGGGGACTTCGAGCTGCTCCAGGCCCTCCACCCGACACCGGCGGTCTGCGGCTTCCCCCGGCAGCCGGCCCAGGCGCTGATACAGCGCCGCGAGGGCTTCCAGCGCGGCTGGTACAGCGGCGTGGTGGGCCTGCTCACCGGCGATGGCGCCGAGATGGCGGTAGCCATCCGCTCGGCGCTGGTGGGCGCGGAGCAGGCCTGGTGCTACTCCGGGGCCGGGGTCGTCCAGGGCTCCGAGGCCGAGGCCGAGTGGCGCGAGCTGGAGGCGAAGATCGAGACCTTCCTGGCCGCTGTCCACGGGTGAACGGATGACAGGCACAGCCACCGAGGACCTCAACGCCGCCCGGGCCGGGGCGCTGCTCGATCGCCTGCGGGCCCACGGCGTCCGCGACCTGTGCCTCGCCCCGGGCAGCCGCAGCGCCCCGCTGGCGCTGTCCGCCGCGCACCGCGCCGAGCAGGGCCTGGACGTGGCGGTGCACAGCCACTACGACGAGCGCGGCCTGGCCTTCTACGCCCTGGGGCTGATCCGGGCGCACGGCCGGCCGGTAGCGGTGATCACCACCTCCGGCACCGCCGTGGCCAACCTCCACCCGGCGGTGGCCGAGGCCTGGCAGAGCCACCTGCCGCTGATCGCGGTCAGCGCCGACCGCCCGCCGGAGCTCCACGCCTGCGGCGCCAACCAGGCCATCCCCCAGGAGGGGATCTTCGGGCCCCACGTCCGCGCCGAGCTGGCCCTGCCGGTACCGGAGGCGCGGCTGGGAGGCGCCTGGCTCGCCGGGCGCCTGGACCGTGCCCTGGGCGCCGCTACAGCCGCCACCGACGCAGGGCCGGTCCACATCAACGCCCCGTTCCGCGAGCCCCTCTACGGCGGCCAGGAGCCGGCCGAGGCGCCGCCACGGCCGAGCCCCCCGGTGCGCAGCAGCGCACCCCCCGCCCCGGGCCTGCCCGCCCCGGAGCCGCCGCTGCTGTTCGTCGCCGGGCAGCTGGAGGCCGACGAGGCGGAGGCCGTCCTCGCCGCCGCCGAGGCCGGCGGCGTGCCCATCCTCGCCGACCTGGGCAGCCAGCTGCGGCTGCGCGCCCACCCCTGCGTGGTCGACAGCCCCGAGCTGCTGCTCGCCAGCCCCGCCGGGCGGGCGGCGTGCGCCGGGGCCCGGCAGGTGATCCAGTTCGGCGGGCGGCTCACCGGCAGGCGCCTGCCCGCCTGGCTGGCCGAGCACGCGCCGCGGCGCTGGCTCGTCAGCCGCCACAGCGGCTACCTGGACCCGGACTGGCAGGCCAGCGCGGTCCAGGCGGACATCCCCGCCCTGTGCCGGAGCCTGCCGCTCGCCCCCCAGGCCGCCCTGCCCGGCCTGGCCGAGGCCGTCGCCGCGGTCCGCGAGCGGCGCCGTGCCGCCGCCGCGGAGGCGTTCGCCGAGCCGGCCGCCGCCGCGCACCTCAGCCGGCTGCTGCCGGCCGGGATGACCCTGTTCGCCGGCAACAGCCTGCCCATCCGGGCCCTGGACCTCTTCGCCGAGCCGGGCGGCGGCAACCCGTGCCTCACCCAGCGCGGCGCCAGCGGCATCGACGGCCTGCTCGCCACCGCCGCCGGCCACGCCACGGCCTGCCCGACCACCCTCGTCCTCGGCGACCTGGCGGCGCTCCACGACCTCAACAGCCTGGCCCTGCTGGCGGCTGCCGCGCAGCCGTGCATCGCCGTGGTCCTCAACAACGACGGCGGCGGTATCTTCGACCTCCTGCCGGCGCGCCAGGAGGGCGACGCCTACCGCCGGCTCTTCCGCACGCCCCACGGGCTCGGCTTCGCCGACACCGCGGCGCAGTTCGGGGTGCCGTACCGGCGCTGCACGGACGCCGCCGAGCTGGCGTCCGCCTACACCGAGGCCGTCGCCCGGGGCGGCGGCAGCATCATCGAGGCGGCCTGCCCGCCAGGGCGAGGCAGCGGCCAGATCGCCGCCCTCTTCCAGGCGCTGGAGGCCGGCTGAGCCGTGACCGCGCCGGCGTGGCTGACCACCGGCACGCCGGACCGCCCCACGGCGGTCTGCCTCCACGGCTTCCTCGGCGACCCCGAGGAGTGGCGCCCCGTGGCCGAGGCGCTGGCGCCCCAGTGGCACTGCCTGGCGCCGCCGCTGCCCGGCCACGACGGCGCACCGCCACCGGCCGGCGATCTCCCAGGCCTGGCCGAGGCGCTGTGGCAGCGGCTCGTACCGGCGCTGCCGGAGCGCGTCGCCCTGGTCGGCTACTCCCTGGGCGGACGCCTGGCCCTGGCGCTGGCCCACCGCTATCCGCACCGGATCGGCGCCCTGATCCTCGAGGGGGCCCACCCGGGGCTGCAGGAGGACGCGTCCCGTGCCGAGCGCCGCCGCCACGACGAGGCCTGGGCGCAGCGCATCGAGACGCGGCCGTGGCTCGAGTCCCTCGACGCCTGGTACCGGCAGCCGGTCTTCGCCGACCTGGACGAGGCGCGGCGCCAGGCCCTGGTCCAGCGGCGTGCCGGGCATCGGCCGGAGCAGCTGGCCGCCACCCTGCGCGCCGCCAGCCTGGCGGGGCAGCCGGATCTTCGCCCCGCCCTGCGCCGGCTGCCCGCGCCCCGCACCTACATCGTCGGCGACCGCGACGCCAAGTTCTGCGGGATCGCCGACGCCCTGGCCGCCGAGGTCCCCGGGCTGACGGTTGCCAAGCTCGGCGGCGTCGGGCATAACGGCCACGCCGAGGCCCCCGCGGAGGTGGCCGGCATCATCCACCGCACCAGCATCGGCGAGCACCCCTGACCATGAGCGAAGAGCACCCCAACTCCATCGCACCGGCCCTGGACTGGACCGACTGCTCGGCCGGCTACACGGACGTCCACTACCACAAGGCCGACGGCATCGCGAAGATCACCATCAACCGGCCCGAGGTGCGCAACGCCTTCCGCCCGCGCACCGTGCTGGAGATGCAGCAGGCCGTGGCCGACGCCCGCTTCGACCAGGAGATCGGCGTCATCATCCTCACCGGCTACGGCGACCTGGCCTTCTGCTCCGGCGGCGACCAGCGCGTGCGCGGCGACTCCGGCTACCAGGACGAG
>CAJXLI010000076.1 GCA_913055575.1 uncultured Ectothiorhodospiraceae bacterium | reverse complement strand
CCCAGTTCCTGCAACGCCAACCGGGCCTGGAACAGAGCATAACTCCTTGGCGGTATATGATCACGCAGGTCGCAACAATTATGGATGAGCAACGGCGTATTCGGGCCGGCCAGCAGCTCTGCATCCTCGCTCAGGGTCAGGGAGACGTAGTGCCAGGTCATGAGGCGCTACTCCTTGCCACCGAAGACGCCACCCCGCACGAGATTAGCCATGACGAAGTGCGCATCGCCCATTGCCTCTGTCTCGGCCGCCTCCAGGGCCTCGATCATCGCCTTGCGCCGTCCCTTCTTCGTAAGGAAGTCGTAGAAACTGCCCTCGCCGGGCCCGCGCAGCGCCACGGCGCGCGTGGTGAGCGCGGCATAGGGGTCTGCAGCCACGGCCCCGTAGGCCACCTCATCGTCGTACCACTCATCGACGCAGCGGATCGCGTTGCCGACCTTCTGGGGGTGGAACGTGGGCTGACGGAGGCTTTGCCCGCTGCGGTCCGGGATCGTGATCGAGGACAGGACCTTGCCGGCGTGGTTGGGGTTACCGCGGCGGCGCTGGATCTCGTTCGCCTTCTCCCCGGCGAGGTACTCTTCGCTGGGGAAGACCTCGGCGAGCTCCGGCAGCGTACCCTCGCCGACGACCTCGTAGGTAACGGGATTCCCCGAGCCGCGCAGGGCCTGAGCGATCCGGTCGGCTGTCTCGGCGAAGCCGGGCACCTGCTCGGCCAGGGCCTCGTCGCCGGGGTAGCGCTCGCGCTCGATGGCCTCCGGGTTCGCCTCAAGGACGACCTGCTTGCGCGAAGCGCCTGATCCGGCGAGGAGGTAGATCCACTTGTCCTCGGCGATCAGGAAGTTGCGCCACAGCCAGCGGCCGTTGAGCAGGTTCCACAGATACCGCCGCGCGAGCAGCTCGAAGCCACCGCGCTCCGCGTAGCGCTGCGCGAACGCCTTGAGGTTGGTCGCCACCTGCGGGTCATCACAGGCGTGCGGCTCCATGGCATGGGGCAGGAACTGCACGGCGAACTTCAGCACCAGCCCGTCGCAGCCGACGGGCAGCTTGGCCCGGTCGATGGTCTGCAGGTTCGCCTGCTCGAGATTGAACTCCTGGCTCTTGGCCTCGGAGATGTAGTTGCCGATCTGTCCGCGTACGGAAGTCTCGTGGACGAGGGCCGGCTGCAGCGCCTGATCGCGCAGGCTGCCTGCCTCGATGAGCGTCTCCTGGGCGCGCCGGCCGTAGAACAGGGCCTCCCCCGTCTGGATCGAGCGGGCGTAGGAGAGCAGATTGGCATGGAGCGGCTGCTCGGGATCGGGTGCCATGGTGATCAAGCCTCCCTGATGGATTCGAGGTGATGGCCCTGGAGCCGGAGGACCCCGTGCTCTGGGTCGTTCGTCCAGCGCCAGAACATCGCGAGCGTCTCCCAGCCTCGCGACGCAGCACGTGCGGCCTTGCGTGCCGAGACCAGCTCCGCGACCGAGGCGATGCCCTCGCTAAAGAGGTGGGGGGTTTCAGGACAACGGGTCCCTTTGCGTGGCGATGCTGTGCTCATCGGCTCCAGGGCCTGATGGCCGACAGCGACCGGGACGAGATAGCGCCACTGCCCCGCCTCGTCCCGGCTCCAGGGGTTCTGGTAGCGCTGCGCCTGCTCGTCCCAGGACCCGGTGAAGACGTCGAGCAACCCATCCAGGGGATCCTCGGCCGCCGCAACGGCGGCATCGAGCACGTCGGTGCGATCTACGAGGATGTGCCCGGGCGGCAGGCGGCGCAGCTCGGCGCCGAGGTCCTCGACGACCCGGGCCGGTCGCTCGGGGCTGATCATGCCGCCGGCGATCCGCAACCCTTCCGTCTGCTCGGTGAGCTCGGTCGAGGTCAGCGTATCGTCCGGCTCGAGGAGCACCACGGTCGCGCGGATCCACCCCGTCACGCGCTCTACGGCCTCCCCGGGGCGCCCCTTGAAGTCCGGCTTCGGCTTGGGGCGGCCGTCGTGCGGCTGGAGATCATGGAGAATCAGTGCGACCGGCCAATTCGCTGCCGGGCGCCCGAGCCGCCGCGCGAGGGTATCGCTGAGCCCGCCGAGGGCCGTAACCGGCGGCATCCCGGAGACGAGCGCATTGCCGTCGAGGGCAACGCGATCCGCGGTGAATGGGCCGATGACCAAAGTATTCATACGCCGAGCTCCTCTTTCGCCACGGCCCGGGCCTCCTCGAAGACCGGCCGGTAGACCCGGTCGTCGCGGGCGTCGGCCTGGGTGAATGAGGGATCATCCCGCTGGATCGCGCTCAGGATTGCCGCCGCCATGTCCTCGGCGACGGCATCAAGCTCATCCGGGGAGGCCCGGCGGCGCGCGAGGACCAGGACCTCGGCGAGGTGATCGCGCCGTGTCTCGCCCTCGGTCTCGAAGGGTGTCGGCTGCCACGCCACGAAGTCCTGGAACGCCTCCAGGTCCTCGATGAGGGTGTCGAGGAGCCGCTGAATCCGGCGGTCGCGGCCCGCCCGGATGTCCGCATTGACGTAGCCCTCCTCACTGGCGTTCAAGATCGTGCGCAGCAGCGCGCCGAGCCGCGCGGTCTCTTCCGTATCATGCAGCACGTTCGCCTGGAAGAAGGTCGCCGCGCCCTGGCGCAGCGCCGCGAGCCGGCGCTGGTAGGCCGAGGTATCGATCCGGCGGTAGCTCGCGTGGATCCGCGTGAGCCGCCCACCCTGGTAGTTCGCCTGCAGCCCCACGTTCTGCGTTTTCGCCGAGGTCAGGCGCTGCGAGCGCCGCACCCATTGTCCCGCCTGGCGCCGCTGGCGGATGCGCCTTGGGAGCTCGGTGTAGAGGGCCACGGACGGCACGGGGGAGACCTGCCAGTATCCGCCGTGACCGTCCGGGACGAAGACCGCCTTCATGCGGTTACCGTCGATAGCGGTCACCGCGCTCAGCCCCGCCTGCTGCTGGGTCTCGAAGGCCTCGACGGCGGCCTGCTTGACCGTCTCATCCAGGCCGAGCTCGAGCAGGGCCCGGCCGAAGGCGTGCTCGTCGTGCAAGTACTCGATCAAGGTCCGCGGTTGGCCATCGGTATCGGCATCCGCGATGCGGCTCGAGAACAGCTTGGCCAGCCGGTTGTCGGCGGCGTTCCCGGCGAAGCTGCTCTCGATCGCGGCGGCGGTATTCAACCCGCTGGCGAATCGGTGGCTCGCCGGTGTCCCCGCCTCACGGCCGAGGGCAATCGGCATCTCGATGCGCTTCGACGACTTGACGCGCGAGACCTTGGGATCGGCGAACGAGGGGGCGAAATACCCCGTCGCCTCGACTACGCGCCGGGCCCAATCGACCGGGAGCGCAGCCAGGGCCTCGCGCGCCGCTGCCTCGTCCTCGAGCGCCTCGAAGCTGCCGACCTTGTTGCCGAAGATCGCGTTGACGAGTAGAGGCAGGAAAAAGGCGATCTGGCCCTGTGTGACGGCATAAGGGGGCTCCTGCGGGCGCAGCGCCGGGAGCGTATCCTGCAGGTGTGCGGCCGCCTGGCGCTCCGTGGCCGGCTTGTTGGGATCCCCGGAGGCGGCAATCGCGGCATCGCGACGGTAACGGTCGGGGTCGAACTGCATGGTGGGGACTTCCTTGAGAGCCGATCGTCCTGAACAGGTTGCGTTCTTTGTTCGACGCCCCGTAAGAGCCGGTCACCTACGGAGGCGGTCGATCCCCAGAGCGGGATCATACGCCAGCTGATCCTCAGCACCTAGCTCCATCGAGACCGCGAGCAGCTCCCGGCAGGCCCGCTGGCGATCCGTGAACCCCAGCCGCCGCTCGAGATCGGTCAGCAGCTCGTGCGGCTCGAGGCGAAAGAGCAGCCGCTCACCCGCCCCCGTACTGCTGAGATCGCTCGCCTGGACCTGGGCATCGACAGGGCGCGACTCGCCACGCTCATCGACCATCCGCCATCGGCCCGCTTCTTCCCCCGCCGCATCCAGCTCGAGCCAGAAGGTCTGCTGCGGGTCGCCGCGCCGGAAGCGCCGGTTGGCCGGCATCCAGCTCGTGAACGGCAACGTCGGCTCGCGGGCGAAGCGCAGGGCCGGGTACGCCCCCTGCTCGAGGGTCCGGGCGAGGAGCCCGTGCTCCTTGGCGGCGAGCTCGGGCGCCTCGCCCTCCGGCTCGATCAGCGAGAGACGGGCGTCGAGGCGCTCGGCGAGGCGCTCGGTATCGAGCAGCTCCGTCAGCCATGGGCTCGTCAGCCGCTGCGCCTCGAGCTTGGGGGCCTTCAGGGGCGTCTCGACCCCAGGGTAGCTGTAGTAGGGCGCCGGCTCGCCGCGGTAGTAGCGCAGCGGCGCATCGAGCACAGCGCAGTTCGGCGCCGCCGGAAACTGATCCCGGTGACGCAGCACGCGCCCTGCCATCTGGATCAGGGAGCGGATCGAGGACGGCTCCATGATCGCGTAATCGAAATCGTGGTCCCGCCCGATCTCCTCGACCGGCGAGGCGACGACCAGGATCAGCACGTCCGTGTGCCCCTGCCGCCGGGCCCGATCGATCTGATGCTGCACGGCAGGCTCGGCGAGCAGGCCGGCCTCGGGGTCCGGCCCCTGGCGCCGGAGCATACGGTTGAGCCGCCGCTCGAGCTCATAGCGCACCGCGCCGAAAAGGCGCGAGTGGTAGCACGTCACGGCGAGCGTGATCCCCGCGAGCGCCTCGAGCGGCGCTTCGAGGAGGTGGCGCGTATAGGCGCGGCAGCTGCGGATGTTCGCGAGCCGGACCACCCCCACCGAGACCCGCATCCCTTGCTCGGTGCTGACGGCATGGCGCTCGTGCATGTGCCGAGCTGTGTGCGTGATCGCTCCATAGGCGGCCTCCTCGCTGCGCGCCTCGGGGTGGACCAGCTCCACGCGCCGGCGAGGCGGCTGCCGATCCAGGGCCTCCACCACCCGCCCGATGCGCTCGTCGTGCTGTTGCGCAAACGAGGCCGGGTTGTGGGGCTCGATCTGCGTCAGCTCCGGCTCGTCGCTGATCCAGCCGGCGAGGCAGCTTGCGGAGGTCCCGGTCAGCTGGGCATGGGCCTGTCGCCCCTCGTAGTAGGCCGTGAACAGGGCGCGGGCGATCGACGGCGGCAGGGTCGCCGAGGCGATCACGACCTGGCGGCCGAAGACGCCGGCGAGGAAGATCAGGCGGGTGATCGCCGCCAGGTCCTCCGGCTCGTAGCTGTCGACCTCGTCGAGCAGCAGATCGCTCGTCGCCAGCCGGAGCATGCGGTAGAGGTGACGTCCGGCGTGTGCGTCGGCCGCCGACATGAGCTGATCGAGCGTTGCCGCGATCACCGGCGTACGTAGAAGCGCTTGAGCCCGCTGCTCGCGGGTATCCTCGAGCGCCCGGGCGATGCGCTCCGGAAGCGCGCCGAGATTGGGTTCATGGCCCGGACCGCCCCCCAAGGCACCGAGCTCCGAGCGGCTCGGCTCGTAATCGGGGTCCTGGCGCCATCGCGCCCCCTGCGCGCCCCCTTCCCCGTAGGCGGGCAAGGGGGCGTCGAATACATCCTGCTCCTCCGCGCTCGATCCGCCCCGATCGGCGGTGTTCGCCTCCGGCTCTTCACGCGCTAGCTGGTGCAGGGCCCGGGCGGTCTCGTCGCCGATCAGGGTCTGCAGATGCCAGGGCTGAAGGCCGATCTGCTCGGCGTACTCATCCCCCGATTGCAGCGCGAGCGTGCGCAGCCCCAGCCCGAGGAAGAAGCGGCAGCGGCCCGCGGCGGCCCTCAGGATGGCGGGCGCGCCCCGGGTCTTGCCCGAGCCCGTCCGGGCCATGACGAGGCCGAAGAAGCCGTACTCCGGCGCGGCGCTTGCCTGGACCTTGGAGACGGCGTCTCCCTGCCAGGCGAAGGGGCCCTGACGCGTCGGATGGGCCAGCGCATCGGGGAGCTCGTGCTCATGGACCTGCGGGAAGGCGTCCTGCCCGCGGCGCAGCGCTCGCATGAAGCCTCGCGACTGCCGCGCCACCGCGATCAAGTGATCGACCAACGGCTCGGCGAGCCAGCTCTCGCCGGTCTCGTCGTCCTTGCCGGTATTGGCGAAGAGCTGCTCGGTCTCGGCCGCTGCATCGCGGCGCTGGCTCCCGAGCGCGCTCGCGTAATGGTCGCCAAGCTGCAGGGCGAGACGGCCGTAGGCGTAGACGACCGCTGCCGGGACCGACTCCAATGACGCGCCTTCCTGCGCCACCAGCCGGCCGGCCGCGCGCTGCAGGGCCTCCTGGAAGCGCGGCTCGTGGAACAGGCTGGGATAGGGGGCGTGCTCCGTGCCGGCGCCCCCGTTCGCGGCGGTATCGCGTTGCGGGTGGATGTGGTGCGTCGGCTTCAGATCGATCCGGCTCTCCGCTAGCTCCGCATCGATCAGCTTGTGGTGCGTGCCGACGAGCAGCAGCAGTGCGGAGGCCAGGGGGCGTTGGGCGTCCCACTGGATCGGGGGCAGCTGCTCGGTCGCGAGCACCGCTTGCGCCTGCTCGGCGGCCTGGGCATAGGCCTCCTGAAGCGTGTCGGGATCGGGCGCCGCGAGGCGCTGGAGTAGCTGTGCGTCGTCGGCGCTGCGCTCGAGGAGCTGTCCGATGAACAGCATCGAGATGAGCTCGTGGCGAACGGGATCCGCCGCGGGGGCTCTCCCTCGGAGCTTGGCCTGAAACACAGCGGCCGCCTTGCCGATATCGTGGAGCAGGGCGGCGATATCGACGAGCGCCTGCAGCTGCCGCCAACCCGGCGTGGTGGCGCTCGAGCGGCGATACCAGCTCGCACGCTGAGCGATCGCGTAGCGCCCTGCGGCGTTGAAGCGGGCTCGAGAGCCGATATGGAACGCGGGGCGCTCGCCGGAGCGGCCATCCACGTAGCAGGCCACCGCCGTGTGGCGGCTTGCTCGGTGCCTGAGCTGAGCGGCTACCACGCGCAGCCCCTCGGCCGAGAGGCGTCCCCGCCAAGTGCCGTGGGCGATTCGGTAGAGGTAGCGATCGAGCACGCATGCGACGCGTCTGCGTGCGCGCTTCTTCGACTCGTCCACGAACGTGACCTGCATTACGCGGCTCCGTGGGCCTGGATCACCTCATCGAGCTGCGTGAAGGCCCGCTTGAGCACCGAGCGCCGGTCGAGGACCGCGATCGCGCGCTCCCGGAAAGCCTGCTCGCTCTCGCCTTGGCGCGTGCTGTAGCACGCTAGAGGCAGGATGTAGGCGTCCTTGTACATGTCGGCGACATCAAAGACCAGGCCGCCGGCTCGAGAGGCGCCGTGCATGACCGATAGACCGGCCGGCAGGCCGTAGGCCCACAGCGCGACGGCGGCCAGGCCATAGGCGAGGTAATTGCCGTGGTCGAGCATGCGGTTGACCTGGCGGACGGAGGCATCACTGACCTGCTCATCGGCATTGCCCGGGTAGCGCTTGAAATCCCGGATCCGGAACTGCCTGGTGATCCGCGTGTAGAGCTGTGTACAGAAGCGCCCCTCGTAGCCGCGTAGCTCCTCGACCGAGCGCGCGCGGTCCATATCGGCACGGAACTGCTGGACCAGGGACTCGATCGCCTCGAAATCGACTTGCCGGGCCACGGCCTCGATCTCCTCCTCGAGCGTTTGGAGACGCTGGCGCTGCATCGAGCGCGCCGCATCGAGGGCCGTATCGGGGTCGAGGTAGATCCTCAGCCAAGCCTGGAGCCTTTCGGTCGGCCGGTAGGTGTCCGTCGAGGCCATCAGCAGCGGGGTGCCGCCACTGCCCGTAAAGCCGACGACCACGCCCTCCTCGGCAAGTAGGCGCATGGCCGCTTGCGTGACCGAGGTTCCCTGGCCGAGCAGCAGGAAGGCCAGATTGGCGTGGGGGACGTTGAAGGTGCGCTCGATCGCGCCGTCGGCCTCGTCGTAGACCACGCGCTGATCTTCCACCCGTACCCGGACGCGCTCGAGCACGATGAGGGTTTGGCGGTGCGTATGGAGCAGGCGGGTGTTCGCGGGCATCAGCAGCTCTTGAGAGTTATCGGCGCTTAACGTCCCGAGGGTTGGCCTCCCGAGACTACGGAGCTTATCCTTGACTCCCCCTTCTCTTCGAGGGGGGTAAGCTAACTTCCTGACTGGCCGGCTCAGCAGGATGCGCTCTTTGAGAAGAAGGGTGACCCCGCCGCTGTCTTTCCTATCGGTGGCAAGACAGGGCGTTGGCTTCGTCGATCCGGGGTGAGCCGCCGCACAGGCGGCTAAGAAGCTGGACCGCTGAGCGTCTGGTTGAGTCAGCCGGTGAGCCGCCGCACAGGCGGCTAAGAAGATGATCGCCACAGGCAGTTTGATGGTATCGGCGTGAGCCGCCGCACAGGCGGCTAAGAAGAAACCCGCTACGAGCCTCCCGAGACCGCCAAGGTGAGCCGCCGCACAGGCGGCTAAGAAGATCATCCCCTAGCGGGTCAAGGACCAGGACGCGTGAGCCGCCGCACAGGCGGCTAAGAAGTGATACGGCCACCTCAGTCTGGCCACCAGCGCGTGAGCCGCCGCACAGGCGGCTAAGAAGAGCGCAAACGAGGCCGGCATCCCGTGGCGTCTGTGAGCCGCCGCACAGGCGGCTAAGAAGAAGCGCTTGACGACTCGCTTGCGTAGCCGAGTGTGAGCCGCCGCACAGGCGGCTAAGAAGCGGACGCGACCCCTTGCGACCCCGAGCAGGCCGTGAGCCGCCGCACAGGCGGCTAAGAAGTTGTTGGGCAGCCTATTTCAACGACGATTTCTGTGAGCCGCCGCACAGGCGGCTAAGAAGCGAGCAGGCCATCCCCTACGCGGCTCAGTATCGTGAGCCGCCGCACAGGCGGCTAAGAAGATGTAGCCCAGTGCCTGACGGCTCGCCTGCGTGTGAGCCGCCGCACAGGCGGCTAAGAAGCTATCGTGCGACCAGATAGACGGCCAGGAGGCGTGAGCCGCCGCACAGGCGGCTAAGAAGTCAAGCGCTGTTTCGGTTGTGTCGTCCATGTCGTGAGCCGCCGCACAGGCGGCTAAGAAGGAGGTGATCGACTGTAGCGTCACGTCCAGCGCGTGAGCCGCCGCACAGGCGGCTAAGAAGCTTACACTTGATAATCTCCTTTCCGCCCTGACGTGAGCCGCCGCACAGGCGGCTAAGAAGTGGGGATCGAGCCGATCAACCTGGGCGGTCACGTGAGCCGCCGCACAGGCGGCTAAGAAGGTACCCAGGTGAAGTGGTCCAATAGCAGCGGACACCCCAGCTAAGCCACACTTGAGAGGAATAGAGACTGGAGGTGTCCTCATGGG
>CAJXLI010000075.1 GCA_913055575.1 uncultured Ectothiorhodospiraceae bacterium | reverse complement strand
GCCATCGGCGTAGCCGGCCTCGTAGCGGTCATTGACGCGCTGCTCCTCCCGCCTGGGGTTCTGGAGGTAGCCGCCGACCCAGCCGGCCATGTAGTCGGCATCGACGCCTTGCTCCTCCATGCGCCGAACAGCCTCGTAGTATTCCCGGTTCATGCCTGCCTCCGCCTAGTGGCTGGGGTGCTGGATACGGCTCGAAGGATGCCCAGGCACGAATATATGCGGCAATCGGCCAAAGGGGGGAAGCGGGCTGCCGCGTCTATCCCCGAGGGGGTATTGCCCGGCCGGCCCGCTGCCACGCCGGCCCACACCTCCCCCGAAGGGGATAGCCCCACTCCGGCCATCACCTCCCAATGGGTATTCCGCCGCCCACGCGAACGGCTCTAGCTTTGAGCAGGATCAGTCTCCGGCACGGATAGCGAAGCAAGCGAGGAGCGAACCGATGCGGTTATCCCGGCGTGATTTCCTGGAGCTCATGCTCGCCGCTGGCGCGGCAGGGGGGCTGGGCCATTCGGGCAAGACCCTGGCCGGCTCCCGGAGCGGCTCCGGCGAATGGCGCGAGATCCCCCAGGATTTCTACGACGTGCCGCGGAAGGGCAACGTGCACCTGCTCCACTTCTCCGACCTGCACGGGCAGCTCAAGCCCGTCCACTTCCGCGAGCCGAACGTCAATCTGGGGATCCACGACTTCAAGGGCGAGCCGCCGCTGCTCGTCGGCAAGGCGCTGCTGCGCCACTACGGGCTCGATCGCTTCACCCCCGAGGCGCACGCCTTCACCTACCTCGACTTCCGGGAGGCCGCCGAGTACTACGGCCGGGTCGGCGGCGCCGCCCACCTCGCCACCGCCGTCAAGCGGGCCCGCGCGGAGCGCCCCGGCGCCCTGCTCCTCGACTCCGGCGACACCTGGCACGGCTCCGGGCCGGCCCTGTGGACCGAGGGCCAGGCCATGGCCGATTTCCAGAAGCAGCTGGGCGTGGACGCCTGCACCGGCCACTGGGAGTTCATCTACGGCGACAAGCGGGTCCAGGAGCTCGTCGAGGACCTCCAGGGGGCCGGCACACGATTCCTGGCCCAGAACGTGGTCGACCGGGACTGGCTCGACCCGATCTTCGACGCCTACACCCTCCACGAGCAGAACGGCGTCCCCGTAGCCGTCGTCGGCCAGGCCTTCCCCTTCACCCCCATCGCCAACCCGGGCTACATGTTCCCGCAATGGTCGATGGGCCACCGCCTGGAGCGGCTCCAGGAGCAGATCGACAAGGCGCGCAGCGACGGCGCCCAGGTGGTCGTGCTGCTCTCCCACGCCGGCATGCTCACCGACATGGCCTACGCCCGGCAGCTACGCGGCGTGGACGCCATCCTCGGCGGCCACACCCATGATCCGGTCCCCTATCCCGAGAAGGTCACGGACCCGGACGGCGAGCCGACCCTGGTCGTCAACAGCGGCTCCAACGGCAAGTTCCTCTCCGTGCTCGATCTCGAGGTACGCGGCGGGCGGATCCGCGATTTCCACTACCGCAACCTGCCCATCTTCGCCAACGCCCTCGAGCCGGAGCCGGAGATGCAGTCGCTGGTCGACCGGGTGCACGAGCCGTACCAGGACCGGCTCTCCGAGGTGGTCGGCGAGGTGGACGGCGTCCTCTACCGCCGCGGCAACTTCAACGGCACCTTCGACGAGATCCTCGCCCGCGCCCTGATCGAGGGCCGCGACGCCGAGGTCGCCTTCACACCGGGGTTCCGCTGGGGCCCGACCGTGCTGCCCGGCAAGGTCACCTTCGAGGACTGCATGAACCAGACCTGCAGCACCTACTCGGAGACCACGCGGGATGAGATGACCGGCGAGCAGATCAAGAACATCCTCGAGGACGTGGCCAACTCCATCTTCAACGAGGACCCGATGCTCCACCGCGGCGGCGACATGGTGCGCACCGCCGGGATGCGCTACGCCATCGACCCCACCCGCAAGATGGGCGAGCGCATCAGCGAGCTGGAGATCAACGGCGAGCCCATGCGGCCGAAGCGCAAGTACGTGGTGGCCAGCTGGGCCGACGTCAACGAGCCCCAGGACGGCCCGCAGGCCTGGGATGTCCTCGCCGACTACTTCCGCAACCACGGGGCGGTCAGCGTGGACGAGCCGTACCTGCCCCAGCTCAAGGGCGTCAGCCGTGACAATCCCGGCCTGGCGAGTTGACAATTATCAATCTTCGAGCCGAGGTATGGCGCGCAGGCCAATCATCGCCCCTGCGCAGGGGGCATTAAGGAAGGAGGAGATCCCATGGCGACACAAGAGATCGACACCCAACGCCGCAAGTTCTTGACCGGGGCCCTGGCCCTGGGCGGAGTCAGCACCGCGATCGGGCTCGGTGTCCTCGCCCCGTCCCGGGCGCTGGCGAAGTGGCAGGAAGAGGCGATCATGACGACCAGCCTCGACGACGGCCTGAACCAGGTGCTCGGCAGCTCGACGTACCAGGAGAGCGACCAGGTCCAGCTCGACGCCCCGGAGGTCGCCGAGAACGGGGCGACCGTACCGGTATCGGTGGAGACCTCGCTGCCCAACGTGGACAACATCACCCTCTACGTGCCGGAGAACAACGCCCCGATCTCGGCGGTCTTCGAGCTCGGTAGCCGTGCCCGGCCCAGCATCTCCCAGCGCATCCAGATGGCGGACACCTCCGAGGTGGTCGCCGTGGTCAAGAGCAACGGCCAGCTCTACGGCACCAGCCGCAAGGTCCAGGTCACGGTGGGCGGCTGCGGCGGCTGAGGCCGAGATCGCCCCGCGAGCCCCCGAGAGATCGCCGAGTCCAACGCATCCGGGAGGAGAGCACCAACCATGTCTTCCATTCGCGCACGCGCAACGCTCACCGATGGCATCGCCCAGGTCCGCGCCCTGATCAGCCACCCCATGGAGGCGCCCGACGAGGAGAGCGGGCAGCCGGGCCACTTCATCGAGGAGGTCACCGCCGAGATCGGCGGCGAGACGATCCTCCACGCCCACTGGGGCCCCAGCATCTCCCCCAATCCGCTGATCGAGTTCTCGGCGGAGGCCGAGGCGGGGGAGAACCTGCGGATCAGCTACACGGACAACCAGGGCGAGACGGACAGCTACGAGATGGAGATCTCCTGAGCCGCCGAGCGGTCCCACCGGCGCAAGGGGGCGGGCGGGCGGCCGCCGCGCCTCCCCCGGCGCCCGGAGCCAGCGGCAGCGTAGCTACTGCATCTTGATGTAGGAGAACCCCTGGCGCTGGAGCTTCTCGATCCGGGTAGCCCCGTAGGGAACCAGCTCGGCATCCACGGCCAGCTGCGAGGCCGTCAAGTCGGCCTCCTCCATGGAGCTCTCGCAGACCTCCAGACGGATGCCGTCGTAGGTACTCGCCAGGGAGCGCAGGCGGGTAACCAGCCGGTCCCGCTGCTCGACCTTGGCCTCGGGGACCTCGTAGGCCGTGCCCTCGAGCCGATCCTCGGTGACGTACTGCAGGCCGTAGCCCTGCAGCACCAGCCGTATGTCGTAGTCGAGCAGCTGCGCCTCGTAGTGGCTCGCCGCGTTGCTCGCGTTGAAGATCGTGGAGCTGACGCGCTGCGGGTCCGCCATATCCACGTGGAAGACCAGCTGTGGCTCCGGGTAGGCCTCCTCCGCCACGGCCCCACCCGCCGTCAGGCCGAGGGCCGCCAGACCGATGAGACCCGCGATAGTACCGCGGATAGCCCACCGCCACGCAGCGCCTGCCCATCCGTCGCCTAAGGCCATACGTCATCCTCCTGTGCACACCCGTGCGGCTATTCCTGCTCCAGCAGGCTCACCAGGTCCTCCGCGGTGAGCCGGTACGTGACCCGCCCGTCGGGCATCACCATCGTCGGCGTGCCGCGCACGCCGATCCGGCGACCCAGCGCCATGTGCGCGTCGACCGGTGAGGCGTCACAGGGCTCGGCAGCCGGCTCCGCCCCGGAGAAGGCGCGGTCCAGGGCCGCCTGCCGGTCCTCGCTGCACCAGACTCGATCCATGAGCCGCCGAGAGGCCTCCGACAGGGGGAAGGCTGCGTACCGCACGCGCACATCCTGCGCCAGGTAGGCGTCGAGATCCTCGTGCAGCTTTTGGCAATAGGGGCAGTTCACGTCCGTAAAGACGGTAATGGTGTGCGCTACCTCACCGTCCTCGGGCTCGTAGACCACTAGATCCTCTTCCGGGATCGAGCCGACCGCGGCGGTCACCTCCTCCCCGGTCGGCTCCGCCCCGACGGCGCCTGCGCCCACCGCCACAGCCAGGCCCAGCGCCCAGGCGGCGCGGCGGGCTGCCCGGTGCAGCGGGGCCGAGCGTAGCTGCTGCTCATCCATCGGCATGCTCTCCCTCTCCACCGAATCTATCGAGTGCCCTTGCTCAATCTGCTGGCCCTCGGAAGCTAGCCCGCCTCCAGTCCGGCCGGCAATCACCCCGGCGGACAATGCCCCTGCCCCATTCGGGATAGACGCCCGCGGCGCAGTATCCTCGAAACGGATATTCGCACACCCCGCGCCTCTCGCTAGGGTTCGCGTGGCAGGCACCCCGTTTTGACAAAACCCCAAAAAAACGGATGCCACCCCGATGGATACGAGACGCGATGAGGAGACCCGATGAAAGCGCGTAGCTCCTATCTCTCAGCGGGCGCTGTGATCGCCATCGGCCTCTGCACAGGCCTGGCTGCCTGCAGCCTGGCTACCGAGGAGCAGACAGCGGAGGCCGGCGAGCAAGAGCGCAACATCGAGCCCCGCCCGGCCCCGGAAGGGATGGACCACCACACCAGCGAGACGTGGGATTCCCTGGCGCGGGAGAAGTCCCAGGGGCTCATCAAGGAGGTCGACGGCGAGAGGCGGATGGTCCGCTACGATTTCGGCGGCTTCGCGCGCGTCGGTGGTGCCGACTACAGCGACTGGCCCACCCACGCCTACGCCGACGATACCGAGTACCCGGAGCCGCAGGAGGTCGACCCGCCGGCGGAGATGGACGGCGACCCGGAGCGGGGCCGCGAGCTCTTCCAGGACCGGAGCATGGGGCCCTGCACCTCCTGCCACATGGTGCCGGAGGCGGACGTCTCCGCGCCGGGCAGCGTCGGCACCGACCTGCGCACCGTAGGGAACTGGGCCGAGAGCGAGGAGTGGCTCTACCAGATGGTCTACGACCCGCGGGTCATCTACGGCAAGGACACGCCCATGCCCCCCTTCGGGCTCAGCGGCATGTGGTCGGAGCAGCAGATCGAGGACGTGGTCGCCTACCTGATGACCCTGACGGGCGACGAGGACAATGAGCCCTACATCCCGGAGGGCGTCGACAACCCCGAGTACTGGAACCCCGAGACGCGCCCTACTTCCGAGAGCTCCCAGGATCCCCTCGACCCCTTCGTGAATCCCGCCTTGATGAAGACCGAGCAGATCGCCGTGCCACTGTGGCGCGAGCCGGGCCCGAACGGCAAGTCGTGCGCAAGCTGCCACGGCGAGATCCAGGAGGGGGACGAGCTGCGCCCGGTCGGCATCATCGAGGACCTGGAGGGCGTGGCCGCCCACTACCCGAAGTGGTTCGATGAATACGACCGGATGATGTCCATCGAGGACTTCCTGGCCGTCCACGCCCTGGAGGAGCAGGACATGGAGCTGCCGACGCAGTCCAAGGAGAACCTCTACATGTCCATCCTGGTCCACAGCCAGTCCAACGGGATGACCTACGACATCAACGAGGACAACCCCCATGTGCAGGCCGCCATCGAGCGCGGCCGGGAGCTCTTCTACCGCGAGGTCGGCCGGCGCAACCATAGCTGCGCCAACTGCCACACCAGCAACGGCGGGGGCGGTGAATGGCTGAGCGGCCGCAAGCTGGCGAGCCTGGACAACGAGGACGCCACCCTCGTCAACCACCCGTACTGGCGGACCGCGCAGAGCCGGGTGTGGGACATCCGTACCCGCTTCCAGTGGTGCATGTCGCCGGTGGGCACGAACTACCTGGCCGGTGACGCGCCCGAGTACGCGGACCTGGAGACCTTCCTCATGTCCAAGCAGCAGGGCAAGGAGGTCCTGGTACCGCGCTACACCCACTGAACCGAGCCGTGGCGCCAGCGTGCGGGTGCAGACCGCCCCGCACGCTGGCCCGGCGTACGGCGACCGCCTACTCCGCGGACAGCGTCGAGGTCTCGGCCGTGGCCTGTAGATTGGCCAGCAGCCCGTCCACGACCGGTCGCAGGTCCGCGATCAATTCCGGCCCCTCGACCTCCGCCAGCCGGCCATGGAGCCATAGATCCCCCGCCCGATCCGCTGTCTCGCAGCCGCGGGCGCCGAGGATATTGTAGGCCGGGAAGCCGGGATCCTCCTGCCTGAAGACGACGCCGGCGTACTCGTCGAGCCGCTCGCCGGCCCGGGCGAGGAAGGCGTTGCCGACCTCCCGGTCACCGCTATTCTCCCCGACACCGTCGGCCAGGCGCTTGACCATGGCCTCGACCAGCCGGCGTCGGGTCTCGTGCTCGAAGCCGCGCAGCCAGGTGATGCGGTCGGTGTACTGCACCGCAAACAGCAGCAGCTCCTGGACCAGGGCCAGGTGGCCGCCGCTGCGGTCGGTGATCGGGCCGTCCTCGGCCAGGGTCCGCACCGCGGAGGTCGCCCCCCGCCAGGCGCGAACGGCCGTAGCCCGGCCCACCTCCTCGGGGTACCGGGCCTCCTCCGACTGGAACCAGTGAGTCTTCGTGCGCATGGTCAGATCACCGCCTTGTGGGGAATGAACAGCCCGCAGCCCCAGCGCAGACCCGCGCCCAGGCCCTGGGCCTGGAGCCGCTGACCGGCCTCGGCGCCCATGCCGTCGAGGAGCAGGCTGCGGGTGGTTACGGGCCCGTCAGGTAGATAGAGGGTCTCGGGCCGGCCGCAGAGCATGCGGCGGGGATAGAGGCCTGCGGCGCGCAGGCGCGTCTGGGCCTCGGCGAGGAGGTTCGCCTCGTCCTCGCCCAGGCCCAGCACCCGGTGGGCGTAGACCGTCTCCGCGGCCGGCAGCTCACTGCTCTGCCCCCGGCCCAGCGCCAGCGGCTCGCCGGCCACGGATAGCTGCGCGCCGGCCAGCCCGGCGACAGCCGCCCCCCACGCCCGCGGCACGCGCAGGATCAAGCGGGTCCGCCGGCTCAGCAGGATGGGCCGCCCCGGGACCCGCTGCCAGCCGTGGCCGCTAGCCGGTATGTGGGCCACGCGCACGCCGACCGCATCCGGGCCGAGGCCCGCGGGCAGATACGGCGCCAAAGCCTCGGCGAGAGGCGCAGCGTACGCCTCCGGGAGCGTGCGGCCGCGCAGGGGGAAGGCCACATCGACCGCGGCGGCGAGCGTCGTCGCAGGCGCCTCGTCGGTCTCCCAGTACACGGGGCCTCCGCTGCCAATCGGGTGTAGCGTCTCAGCGTAGTCCGAGAGGCGGCGCCCCCCTCTATATCCCCAAAGGGATAAGCCGCATTCCTATTCAGCTCCGTGAATGGATATTTCCCGCGCCGCTGCCCCCTGGCTAGTTTAGGACGCACGAAACGGGGGGCGCTGAGCGGCGCTCCCGGGTCCGGCAGCCGCAGGCGAGGTGAGGATCAGCGCCATGAGTGACAATACGTACGACACCCCGAGACTCGACGAGCTGGAGAGCGGCCCCTGGCCGAGCTTCGTCACCGGCCTCAAGCGCCAGGCCGCGGACAATCCCATGCTCGACGGCGTGCTCGGCCAGCTGGAGCATTCCTACAAGGACCGCACCGGCTACTGGAAGGGCGGGACCGTCGGCGTCTACGGCTACGGCTGCGGGATCATCCCCCGCTTCACCGAGCTCAAGGACGACGACGGGAACCCGTTCTACCCGGAGGCGCATGAGTTCCACACCATGCGCGTCGTCCCCCCGGCGGGGATGCACTACTCCACGCAGCTCCTGCGCGATATCTGCGACATCTGGGAGCGGCACGGCTCCGGGCTCATGGCCCTGCACGGCCAGACGGGCGATATCATGCTCCAGGGCGTGACCGCCGACAATGTCCAGGCCTGCTTCGACGAGCTCAACGAGTACGGCCTCGACCTCGGCGGCGCGGGCCCGGCGGTGCGCACCGGCATGTCCTGCGTCGGCGCCGCCCGGTGCGAGCAGTCCTGCTGCAACGAGCAGAAGATCCACCGCCTGCTCGTCAACAACTTCCTCGACGACCTGCACCGCCCGAGCCTGCCGTACAAGTTCAAGTTCAAGGTCTCGGGCTGCGCCAACGACTGCATGAACAGCATCGAGCGCTCGGATTTCGCCGTCATCGGCACCTGGCGCGACGAGATCCAGGTCGATCAGTCCGAGGTGCAGGCCTACGTCCAGGAGAAGGGGCGCAAGCACACCATCGACAACGTCGTCAGCCGCTGCCCCTCCGGCTCCCTGAGCCTCAATGACGACGACACCCTGGAGATCGACAACAGCAGCTGCGTGCGCTGCATGCACTGCATCAACGTCATGTCCAAGGCCCTGTCGCCGGGCAAGGATCGCGGCGTCACCATCCTGGCGGGCGGCAAGCGCACCCTGCGGGTCGGCGACATGTTCGGCACCGTGGTCGTGCCCTTCCTGCCGCTGCGCGACGACAGCGACTACCAGCGCATCCTCGAGCTCGCCCAGGAGTTCGTCGACTTCTTCGCCGAGAACGCCCTGGAGCACGAGCGCCTCGGCGAGATGATCGAGCGCATCGGCCTGCCCAGCTTCCTCGAGGGCGTGGGCCTGGAGGTGGATCCGAACATGATCCGCGAGCCGCGCTCGATCTCCTACGTCCGCACCGACGACTGGGACGAGGAGGCCGAGAAGTGGTATCGGCGCCAGCAGATGGCGTCCGAGCAGGCCTCCTGAACCGGATACCCCGCAACGCGCAGCAGCGGAGGAGCAGCCCGCCATGGCCGAAGCGACCGAGAAGCCGAGATCGCCCATCGAGAGCGGAACGCCCGATCCGTTCCCGCACCTGCACCCCACCCTGCGCCGGAACTTCGGGCTGTGGCGCTACCACGACCGGCCCCAGCCGGGCGTACTGCACCACGTCGGCGAGACCGGCGAAGAGGTCTGGACCGTCCGCGTGGGGACCCAGCGCCAGATGGACCTGGCCACGGTGCGCAAGCTCTGCGACATCGCCGACGCCCATGCGGACGGCTACATGCGCTTCACCATCCGCTCCACCGTGGAGATCACCGTCGACGAGGAGCGCAAGGTGCAGCCGCTGATGGACGCCCTCCGGGAGGCCGGCTTCCCCGTCGGCGGCACCGGGCCGGCGGTGAAGATGATCTCCCATACCCAGGGGTGGCTCCACTGCGACATCCCGGCCACCGACGCCTCCGGCGTGGTCAAGGCGCTCATGGACGAGCTCTACGACGAGTTCACGCAGGAGAACATGCCCAACAAGGTCCACATCACGACCTCCTGCTGCCAGATCAACTGCGGTGGCCAGGGCGATATCGCCGTCAACATCCAGCACACCAAGCCGCCCAAGATCCAGCACGACCTGGTCGGCGACCAGTG
>CAJXLI010000074.1 GCA_913055575.1 uncultured Ectothiorhodospiraceae bacterium | reverse complement strand
GACTTCTCCATCTGCTGCTTGACGCGCCCGCGGATCCGCTTCTCGATCTGCAGGATGTCGATCTCGCCCTCGATGAGCCCCATCAGGTGCTCGAGGCGCTCACGCGGGCTCTCCATCTCGAGGATCTTCTGCTTCTCCTCGACCTTGAGCGACATGTGCGCGGCGATGGTGTCCGCCAGCCGGCCCGGCTCCTCGATGCCGGACAGCGAGGAGAGGATCTCCGGCGGGATCTTCTTGTTGAGCTTGACGTACTGCTCGAAGACATTGGTCGCCGAGCGCGCCAGCACCTCCAGCTCCCGGTCCTCCTCGGCGGCCTCCGGCTCGGGGATCGAGACCAGGTGCGCGGACAGGGACTCGCCGTTGTCCGAGAGCTCGACGAGCCGGGCGCGCTCGCTGCCCTCCACCAGCACCTTCACGGTGCCGTCCGGGAGCTTGAGCATTTGCAGGATGGACGCCACGGTACCGAAGCCGTAGAGGTCATCCGCCCCCGGATCGTCCACCTCCGCGCTGCGCTGCGCGATAAGGAAGATCTGCTTGTCGTTCTCCATCGCCGAGTCGAGGGCGCGGATGGAGCGCTCCCGACCGACGAACAGCGGGATGACCATATGCGGGTAGACGACCACGTCCCGCAGCGGCAGGACGGGCGCCTGGATCACGGTCTGCGGCGCTTCCGGATTCTGAGCGGTTGGCTCATCCATTCGATTCGAACCTCACTGGCGTGCAACGGAGGTGCGTGGCGAGCGGCCACGCACCCTGCCTTCCTGCCTGGGATGGGGGTGATGCGGGAGGGTTTCAAGGCGCGCCGGACGCGCCCCAGGCTCGGCCCCTACTCGTCGGAGGCCGCCTTGGGGTGGTCCGGGCTGGCGTAGACGATATACGGCTCGCTCTCCCCGGCGATCACCGACTCGTCCACCACGACCTTGCTGACGTTCTCCAGGGAGGGCAGCTCGTACATCGTCTCGAGCAGCACCTGCTCGATGATAGTACGCAGCCCCCGGGCACCGGTCTGGCGCTCCATGGCCTTGTCGGCCACCGCGCGCAGGGCGTCGTCCCGCAGGTCCAGCTCGACGCCCTCCATCTCGAAGAGCTTCTGGTACTGCTTGACCAGGGCGTTCTTCGGCTCGCGGAGGATCTGGACCAGCGCCTGCTGGTCGAGCTCGTCGAGGGTCGCGATCACCGGCAGGCGGCCCACGAACTCCGGGATCAGGCCGTAGCGGACCAGGTCGCTGGGCTCCACGCTCTGCAGCGTCTCACCGACGCTGGCACGCTCCTGATCGCTCTTGATGTCGGCCGAGAAGCCGATGCCGCCCTGCTCGGAGCGCTCCTGGATGACCTTGTCGAGCCCCGCGAAGGCGCCGCCGCAGATGAACAGCATGTTGCTGGTATCGACGTTGACGAACTCCTGCTGCGGGTGCTTGCGTCCGCCCTGCGGCGGCACGGACGCGGTCGTCCCCTCGATGAGCTTGAGCAGCGCCTGCTGCACGCCCTCGCCGGAGACATCCCGCGTGATCGACGGGTTGTCCGCCTTGCGCGTGACCTTGTCGATCTCGTCGATGTAGACGATCCCCTGCTGCGCCTTCTCGATGTCGTAGTCGCACTTCTGCAGCAGCTTCTGGATGATGTTCTCGACGTCCTCGCCGACGTAGCCCGCCTCGGTCAGCGTGGTGGCGTCGGCGATGGTGAACGGCACGTTGAGCAGCCGGGCCAGCGTCTCGGCGAGGAGCGTCTTGCCCGAGCCCGTGGGACCGATGAGCAGGATGTTGCTCTTGGTCAGCTCCACGTCCTCCTCGGAGGCATGCTCCTCGAGCCGCTTGTAGTGGTTGTAGACGGCCACCGAGAGCACCTTCTTGGCGTGCTCCTGGCCGATCACGTACTGGTCGAGCTCGGCGTGGATCTCGTGGGGCTTGGGCAGGCTGCCGTCCCCCGTGCTGGCGCTCTCCTGGAGCTCCTCACGGATGATGTCGTTGCACAGCTCCACGCACTCGTCGCAGATGAACACCGATGGCCCGGCGATGAGCTTGCGGACCTCATGCTGGCTCTTGCCGCAGAACGAGCAGTACAGCAGCTTGCCGTTGTCGTCGCCCTTGTTCTGGTTCCGATCAGTCATGCCACGGCCTCGGCTTGCGCACTAGAAGTATTCAGTCTCAACGGTGGACCCTTTTCGGTGGGCACGCAACCGGCCGCCCGCGGGGGCCTCACCCGGCCCCCGAGGAGGCGCCCCGGGCGCTCAGGACCTGGTCCACGAGCCCGTACTCCAGGGACGTCGAGGCGTCCATGAAGTTGTCGCGCTCCGTGTCCTGGCGGATGGTGTCGATCGCCTGGCCGGTATGGTGGGCAAGGATGCTGTTGAGCCGCTCCCGCATGTTCAGGATCTCGCGCGCATGGATATCGATATCCGTCGCCTGCCCCTGGAAGCCGCCCAGCGGCTGGTGGATCATCATCCGCGAGTGGGGCAGCGCGTAGCGCTTGCCCGCGGCCCCCGCGGCGAGGAGCAGGGCGCCCATGCTCGAGGCCTGCCCCACGCACAGCGTGGAGACGTCCGGCTTGATGAACTGCATCGTGTCGTAGACGGCCAGCCCGGAGGTGACCGAGCCGCCCGGGGAGTTGATGTACAGGTGCACGTCCTTGTCCGGGTTCTCGGACTCCAGGAACAGCAGCTGCGCCACCAGCAGATTGGCCTGATGGTCCTCCAGCGGGCCGACCAGGAAGATAACCCGCTCCTTGAGCAGGCGGGAGAAGATGTCGTAGGCGCGCTCCCCCCGGGCCGACTGCTCGACGACCATCGGCACCAGGCCGGTGCCCTGGATATCGGGCGTCGTGGGATCCTGCGTATCGCTCATAGTCTTGGGCTCCTGGGTGGCGCTTCTCAGGCCGACGCGCTGCTCTGGGCGTCGCTGTTCATGAGCTCGTCGAAGCTCATGGGCTTGTCCTCGGTCTGCACCTGCTCGAGCAGCCAGTCCACCACCTGCTCCTCGATGACCGAGGCCTCCAGGCTCTGCATGGTCTCGCGGTCCTGGGCGAGCTGCTGCAGGGCCTCGCTCGGGTCCTGCCCGGAGTTGGCCGCCATCTCGCGCAGCTGCTGCATCATGCGCTCCCGGTCGAGCTCGATCCCCTGGCTGCGCACCAGCTCGTTGACCAGCAGGCCGAGCTTGACGCGGCGCCTGGCCGCCTCCTCATAGGCCGAGCGGTCGGCCTCGGGCAGCTCGCCCGCCTGCCCTTGCTGCTCCTGCAGGGCCTGGACCTCGCCGTCGATGAGGCTACCGGGCAGCTCCAGGTCGTTCAGCTCGGCGAGCTGGTCGAGGACCTGGCGCTTGAGGCGCTGCCGGACGGCCTGGTCGCGCTCGCTCTCCATGTTCTGGCGCACCGCCTGGCGCAGGGCCTCGACGCCGCCGTCCTGGATGCCGAGCTGCGCGGCGAACGCCTCATCGAGCTCCGGCACCTGGGGCGCCTCCACCCGCTTGACGGTGACCTGGAAGACCGCCGTCCTCCCGGCCAGGTCCGAGTCGGCCTGCTCCGGGAAGGCGTGCTCGACCGTCAGCTCCTGCCCGGCCTGCGCGCCCCGCAGCGCATGCTCGAAGGCCTCGGGCAGCTGCCCGGCGCCGAGGACGACCGGTGCATCCTCGGCGGCGTTGCCGGAGAACGCCTCACCGTCGATGGTGCCGTGGAAGTCGATGACGACCCGGTCCTCCTCCTGCGCCGCGCGGTCCACCGCCTCGTAGTCGGCGTGCTGCTTGCGCAGGCGCTCGAGGACGTTGTCCACGTCCGCATCGGTGATCTCCACCTGCGGGCGCTCGACCCGGATCTGATCGATGCCCTGCACCTCGATCTCGGGCAGGAGATCGAAGGTCGCCTCGAACGCCAGGTCCTTGCCCTCCTCGGTGCACGTGGGCTCGATGTGGGGGTTACCCGCCGGGCGCAGGGCCTCCTGCTCCAGGGCCTCGGAGTAGGTCTGCTGGACCACCTCGCTCAGGACCTCGTTGCGCACCTGCGCGCCGTACTGCTTGCGGACGATCTTCATGGGCACCTTGCCGGGCCGGAAGCCGTCCATCTTGACGCGGCCGCTCATATCCTTGAGGCGGCGCTCCACCTCTTGATCCACGCGCTCGGCGGGGACCTGGACCTTCATACGACGGCCCAGGCCTTCGGTCGTCTCCACGGAAACTTGCATCGGGATGTCCTTAGGGATCCAAACGTCTGGTGATTGCGATTGTGCGTGCGCCGCACGGCGCTACCGCGCGGCTACAGGCTGTATGGTGCGAAAGGAGAGACTCGAACTCTCACGGGGTTGCTCACCCCACCGGGACCTAAACCCGGCGCGTCTACCGATTCCGCCACTTTCGCACAGCTCGGGGAAGCAGGGCGCAGGCCCCTGACGCCCTTTGCCGCCTCAGTATAACAATGCCCGGCGCTCCTGCTGCAATGCGTACGGGGCCGGGACGCGCCGGGCGGCCTGCCGCCGCCCGGCAGGCCGCCTGCAGGACACCTCGCCCTGCCCCGCTCAGGTCAGCGCCCGCGAGACGACGATCAGGGCGTGCCCGCCGAGCAGGACCACGAAGCCGAGCTTGATCGCGAGATCGAAACCCGCCGAGCTCCCCGCTGCATCGTAGAAGAGCTCGCGATCGATCCGTACGGGCTCGCGGGCGGTAGCTGCAAGCCCGCCGCCGGCCGGGCCACTGCCGCTTTCCACGTCCCGGTAGTAGCGGCTCGCCCCGAAGGCACCGCCCAGGGCGATGCACAATCCGGCGAGGCCGTTCAGGCCGATGATCACGGCGTCGTACTGCTCCCGCTGGGTGCCGGCAGTCTCCCACCACGCCCAATCGCTCACGTTCGCCCCGGCGAAGAGCACCGCAAGGACACCGAGGCCGACTACGCCGAGGGCCTTCAGGCTCGAGCTAGACATACCCCACCTCCAAGTTATGACAGGATGTCGCAGCTCCTACCGTGCGGCGGGGACACGTCGGGCACAACCCGGTTTTTCTAGGGATAAAAAAACCGGTCGTATACGGGGGATAGGCGGCCGTAAAGGGCTGTCCGGGGGCGGCGGCAACCCGCCCGGGGGCGGCGGCGACCCGCCGCCTCCCGGGGCTACCCCGCTACGCCGTCCCCTGCGGCTCCTCGCTCAACGAGCCGCCGAGGGCGAAATAGCGCCTGGTGATGGCGAACACCGTGCCGGACAGGGCCAGGAGACCGATCAGGTTCGGGATGGCCATCAGCGCGTTGAGGATATCCGCGATGGTCCAGACCACGCCCAGCTCGGCGACGGCGCCGATGAACAGCAGCACCACCCACACGTAGCGGTACGGCGTCACCACCTGCGCGCCGAAGAGGAACGCGGCGCAGCGCTCGCCGTAGTAGCTCCACGCCACGATGGTGGTGAAGGCGAACAGGACCATGCCCAGGGTGACGATCCAGTTCCCCCCGGGCAGCCCCTCGCCGAAGGCCATGGAGGTCAGGGAAGCGCCCGTCTCGCCGCTGCTCCAGACGCCGGTGAGCACGATGGTAAGCGCCGTGATGGTGCAGACCACGATGGTGTCGAGGAAGGTGCCGAGCATGGCCACCGTGCCCTGGCGCACCGGGTTGTGGGTCCGCGCCGCGGCGTGGGCGATGGGCGCCGAGCCCAGGCCCGCCTCGTTGGAGAAGATGCCGCGGGCGACACCGAAGCGGATCGCCCCCCAGATGGCAGCGCCGGCGAAGCCGCCGGTAGCGGCCGTGCCGGTGAAGGCGTCAGTGACGATCTGGCCGAGCGCGGCCGGGACGCCGGCGATGTTCCCGCCGATGATCAGCAGGCCGCCGAGGACGTAGAGCGCCGCCATGGTAGGCACCAGGCGCTCGGCGACCCGGGCGATGCGGCGGATGCCGCCGATGATCACCAGGAAGACCAGGCCGGCGAGGATCACCCCGGTCAGCCACGCCGGCGCCGCCAGGTTCGACTGCACGACATCGGCCACGGAGTTCGCCTGCACGGTATTCCCGATGCCGAAGGCGGCCACCATGGCGAAGACGGCGAACAGCGTCCCCAGCCAGGCCCAGCGCGAGCCGAGGCCGTTCTTGATGTAGTACATGGGGCCGCCGACGTAGCGCCCGTTCTCATCGGTCTCCCGGTACTTCACGGCCAGCACCGCCTCGGCGTACTTGGTGGCCATGCCCACCAGGGCCGTCACCCACATCCAGAAGACCGCCCCCGGGCCACCGAGGGTGATGGCCGTGGCGACGCCGGCGATGTTGCCGGTCCCGATGGTCGCCGACAGCGAGGTGGTCAGCGCCTGGAAGGGCGTGATCTCACCGGGCTCGTCCTCGCGCTCCTTGCGGCCGGCCCAGAGGCGGCGGAAGCCGTAACCCAGCCGGCGGATCGGCATCCCCCGGAGCCCGATGGTGAGGTAGAGGCCGGTGCCGAGGAGCAGCACCAGCATCGCCGGCCCCCAGACGAACGCACTGACCGCGTCGAGAAAATCCGTTACAGCCTCCATAAACTGACCTCAACCTCATTGTACTGTCTTCTCGTAGAGCCCCGGGAACCGCCCGAGGGGATCGCCCTCGCGCTTGAGGGCCGCGCAGGCCTCCCGGTTGCAGTAGCTGCCGGGCTCCCAGGAGCGGGCCCCATCCCGGAAGCCGAAGTTGGCGTAGAGGGTACCACCACCCGGGATCGTCCTCGCAGCTCGGCGCAAGCCACAACCCCAGCCTATCCCCGGGGCCCTGCAGCCGTGGTGTCCCCTGCGGCCCGGGCCGGCTCGGCCGCCAGGCGCTCATCGAGGCCCGCCCCCGTCAGGCCGTACAGGGTGTCGAGGAAGTGGCCGGAGAAGCTACCCGGCCCGCAGGCGTGCTCCGCGGCCTGCTCGCCGGCGGCCGCGTAGCACGCCAGGGCGGAGGCCGTGGCCGCCAGGGTGTCGTCGCCCTCGGCGGCGACGAACGCTGCCACGACGCCGGTGAGGGCGCAGCCCAGGGCGGTAACCCGGGCCATCAGGGGATCGCCGCCGTGGACCCAGAAGGCGCGCGGGCCGTCGGTGACGAGATCCGCCTCGCCGGTCACGGCGACCACGCTGCCCGTACGCTCGGCGAGCCGCCGTGCCTCCTCCGCCACCGCGCGGGTCGAGTCCGTGCTGTCGACCCCGCGGCCGCTGCCCTGCTCCGCCGCCAGGGTGCGGATCTCCGAGGCGTTGCCGCGGATCACCGTCGGCTGCCGGGCGAGGAGCTCGCCGGCGGTGCGGCGGCGGTAGGGGGTCGCGCCGACGGCGACCGGGTCGAGCACCCACGGCGTCGCCCGGGCGCCGGCGGCCTCCGCGGCCTCGACCATCGCCTCGGCCCAGTGCGGCGACGGCGTGCCGATATTGACGGTCAGGGCGCCGGCCAGGGCGGTGAGGTCGGCGACCTCCTCGCGGGCGTGCCCCATCGCCGGCGAGGCGCCCACGGCGAGCAGGACGTTGGCCGTGGGCGTCATGGCGACCAGATTGGTGATGTTGTGGATCAGGGGAGCGGTGTCGCGCAGGCGCGCCAGGTCGGCGGCTGGACTGGGCTCGCTCGGCATGGCGGTCTCCTCCTCGGAGGCGGCGGACGCTAGCGATCCGCCGGGGATGGGCCGTAGATCCTGGGCCGCAGGATACGCCATGCGACGGGGCGTCGTCCGCCGCTCGCGGCCCGCTTCAGGCGGGCACTCGCCGCCAGGTCGGGCCCGTCCCTCAGCCGCCGAGCAGCGGCGCGAGCAGCGGAGCGAGCAGCGCTGTAACGAGCCCGGCGAGGCCGAGGCCGAGCCCGGCGAAGGCGCCGGCCAGGGGGCCGATGCCGAAGGCCTGGGCGGTCCCGAAGCCGTGGGCGGTGAGCCCCAGGGCGAGGCCCTGGGCCGCCTCGTCGCGGATGCGCAGCAGGCGGAAGACCAGGGGCGCGAGCAGGCAGCCCAGGGCGCCGGTGATCAGTACTAGCCCGGCGGTCAGGGAGGGCAGCCCGCCGAGGCGCTCCGTGATCCCCATGGCGATGGGGGAGGTAACCGACTTCGGGGCGAGGGAGAGGAGGGTCTCGCGGGAGGCGCCCAGGGCGGCGCCGATGAGCACCGCCGAGAGGGCGGCGCTGACGCTGCCGAGGACGACAGCGGCGGCGATCGGCAGCAGCTGCTCGCGGATGCGGGGCAGCTGGTCGAACAGCGGCACGGCGAGGGCCACGGTGGCGGGCCCGAGGAGGAAGTGGACGAACTGCGCGCCCTCGAAGTAGGTCTCGTAGTCGGTGCCGGTGGCGGCCAGGAAGGCGATCAGCAGGGCGATGGCCAGCAGCACCGGGTGGACCAGCGGCGAGCGGCCGAGCCTGCGCCAGAGCCACTGCCCGGCGCTGAAGGCCACGAGGGTGGCGGTCAGCCCCAGCAGCGGGCTCTCGGCGAGGAAGGCCCAGATATCCTGCAGCTCACTCCCCATGCGGGTGCTCCTGCTCCGCGACCCGGCGCCGGCGCCCCGCCGAGGCCCGCTGGAAGGCCGCAGCGGTGACCGCCAGCGCCAGGGCGGTGCTCACCACCAGGGCGGCGCCGATGGCGCCGGCGTCGGCCTCGAGACGGGTGTAGTGGACCATGATCCCGACGCCGGCGGGCACGAACAGCAGCGCCAGGTAGCGCAGCAGGCCGTTGGCGGCACTGCGCAGGCCCTCCGGCACCCGCCCCAGGGCGACCAGGCTGGCGAACAGGAGGACGAGCCCAACGACTGGGCCAGGCAGGGGGAGCCCGAGCAGCCGGGCGAGGAGCTCGCCGAGGAGCTGGTAGGTGAGCAGCAGGGTCAGCCCGTTGAGCACTCGGACGCCTCCGCGCCGCCCCGTTCAGGCCTGCGGGGCGATCAAGGCGGGCTCACCCCTGGCCCGGGCTGGATCTCGGCACGGCGTGTTGCCGCCAAGATCGGACACTGGTGGGCCACCGAGGACTCGAACCTCGAACCGACTGATTAAGAGTCAGGCGCTCTACCAGTTGAGCTAGTGGCCCATAGAGGAGGATTAGTCTACAGGACTGCGCCTACAAGGCCAACCCTGCGGGGACGCGAGGCCGGGCCTGCCCCAGACCCGGCCTCGCAGCGTGTATGGGGTGAGCGATGGGACTCGAACCCACGGCTACCGGAGCCACAATCCGGGGCTCTACCAGCTGAGCTACGCTCACCACCGTAACCTTGCGGCCCTACCTGCGCGCCGTACTGATGGCGCGCCCGGCAGGGATCGAACCTGCAACCTTCGGCTTAGAAGGCCGATGCTCTATCCGGTTGAGCTACGGGCGCAGTGCTCGTTGCGCTCTTCTACAACTCTTGAGGCCTCAGTGGTCGGGGTGGAGGGATTTGAACCCCCGACTCCCTGCTCCCAAAGCAGGTGCGCTACCAGACTGCGCCACACCCCGTGACGCCACCGCTCCATCGGCGGCGGCCTCTCCGGTCTAGCTGTGGGGATCATAGCGATGGCGCCCGGCAGCGTCAATCGGCGAGCGCCCATCGCCGTGACCGGCGCTCGAGGCGATCGCTGCCAGCCGTGGCGTAGGGGCCGGGCGACGCGGCCCCCCGCGACGGGCCCTGTGCCGAACCCCCCGGCGCATGCGAGAATTCGCCCCCATCAACATTCCCGGGGGCACCATGTCTGCGCAACTCCTCGACGGCAAAGCGATCGCAGCGAAACGCCGCGCCATGGTCGGCGAGGCCGTCGGCGAGCGGCTCGACAACGGCCTGCGCCGGCCGGGACTGGCCGTGATCCTGGTCGGCGAGAACCCTGCCTCCTCGGTCTACGT
>CAJXLI010000073.1 GCA_913055575.1 uncultured Ectothiorhodospiraceae bacterium | reverse complement strand
GTCAACCGCAGCGATAAGCCGTTCCGCGCCGTGGACGAGCGGACCATCGTCTACGGCCTCGGCGCTATCAAGGGGGTAGGGGAGTCGGCCCTGGACGCTGTGCTCGGCGCCCGCGAGGCCGGCGACACCTTTACGGACCTGTTCGACCTGTGCCGCCGGGTCGACACGGGCCGGGCCAACCGCCGCGTGCTGGAGGCGCTATGCCGCTCCGGCAGCCTGGATCGCCTCGTCCCCAACCGGGCCTCGGGCATGGCGCAGATCCCGGCGGCCCTGGCCGCCGCGGAGCAGGTGACGCGAGATCGGGCGGCGGGCCAGACCGATCTCTTCGGCGGCCTCGAGCAGGGGCCGGCCGCCCCGGCCAGCGACGCCGGGGAGGGCGTCCAGGAGGTGCCGGAATGGCCGGACGAGGAGCGCCTCGCCGGGGAGAAGGAGACCCTGGGGCTGTTCCTCACCGGCCACCCCGTTGATCGCTACGAGGCGGAGCTGCCGTACTTGGCCACCGATCGGCTGGAGCGCCTGGCGAGCGGCGCCGGCGTCAACGGCGGCGATACCAACGGCGGCCGCGGCAGCCGGACGGTCACGGCGGCAGGGCTCGTGATCGCCCTGCGGGTGCGCAACACCGCCAGCGGCGGCCGCCTGGCGACCCTGACCCTGGACGACCGCACCGGGCGGATCGAGGCGGTGCTCTTCCCCGAGGCCTTCTCCCGCTACCGCGACGTGGTGGTCAAGGATGCCCTGGTGGTCGTCCGTGGCAGCCTGGACTACGATGACTTCAGCGGCGGCTACCGCATCGCCGCCGAGGAGGTCCTGGACATCGCGCAGGCCCGGGAGCGCGCCGCCGGCCGGCTCGTGATCCCGGTCACGGCGGAGCGGGCAGCGAACGGCGTCGTGCCGAGGCTGCGCGAGGCGCTGAGCGGCTACACGGGGCGTAGCCCGGTCCACGTCGACTACCGCCACCCGAGAGGGCAGGGCCGGGTGGTGCTCGGGCAGGGCTGGACGGTCGCCCCGAGCGACGAGCTGATCCGGAACCTGGAGCGCGTGGCCGATGGGCCGGTGGCTGTGGAGTATCCACGCTGATAGCGCGCCTGCGGGGCCCGGATGCCCCGCAGGCCGGCGGTACGCCTGAAGGCCCGGCGCGCTATCCGCGGGCCTGGATGGCGGCCAGGTCCTGGAGGCTCAGCGGCGCGCCATCGCCGCGGTCGTCGAGGTGGTCCACCACCGCGGCGGCGCCGGTGAAGGCCTCGTCCCGGGTCCACGGGCTGCGCGTGACCAGGGTCGGGATCCCGGCGGCGCGGGCAGCGCCCAGGCCGTTGGCGGAATCCTCTACGGCCAGGCAGTCGCGGGCCGCGAGGCCGAGCCGGCGCAGGGCCTCCGCGTAGGCGTCCGGGGCCGGCTTCTTGGCGGCGGCATCCTCGGCGCAGATGAGCGCCTCGAAGGCGTGCCGGGTTGTGGCGGGGAGGACGCCGTCGAAGAGGGCCTCGACGTTGGCCCTGGCGCTGGTGGTGACCACGGCCAGGCGGATGCCGGCGTCCCGGGCCTCGCTGATCATCCGCTCGACACCGGGCCGGGGCGATATGCAGCCGGTGCGCAGGCGCTCGGCGTAGTGGTGGTTCTTGGTCTCGTGGAGCTGCCGGGCCAGGTCGTCGAGCGGGACCTGCGTAGACGGCGGGGCCTCCGCGAGGGCGTGGCGGAGCCGCTCCCGGCCACCGGGGACGGCGGCGAGGAGCCGTCGGTAGGTGTCCTCATCCCAGTGGTGGGGGAGGCCGTGGTCCTGGAAGGCCGCGTTGAACGCAGGCCGATGCCCCTGGCCCTCTGTATCGGCCAGGGTGCCGTCGACGTCGAAGAGCAGCGCGCGCAGGGCGATAGGGTCCACCATGTCCGTGAGCGTTCCAGGAGTTATCATTGTAGGCCGCTTGCCCCGTCAGGGGAACGGGCTTCAGGGATTGCACCGCCGCCATCACTGCACCGCCTCCATCGAGGCGCCGTACATCCGACAGGGGAGCTGCGCATGGCAGAGGGTCGCCCGAGATATGAGCCGGAGCTTCGCCGCCGGCTCGTGGAGCTGGTTGAGGCCGGGCACAGCGCGGCCGAGCTGGCCAGGTACTACGAGCCGTCGGCGAAGACCATCCGGCGCTGGCACCGGGAGGACCGGCAAGAGGGCAGCCAACGGGGCGCAATGGCCACTCGGCGGGGCCAGGCGGCTGGCGGCGGCCCCGCTTCCCGGCAGGACCGCGCCAGGCCGAGCGGTGTCAACGGCCGCGCGGCTGCCCGGGGCAGGCGCTTCCGCAGTAAGCGGCCCACCGTGCTGGAGGCCCCTGCCCCGGGTACGCGCTCGGCGCCTGCGCCGGCCGCGGCGGCCGATATGGCCGAGGCCGATCCCGCCCCGGCGGGGCCGGTGCCCGTTACGGCGGGGCCGGGGCCCGACACCGATCCCGAGAGGGACCCGGATGCCGACGAGAGCACCGAGACGGACCGGCGCGATGCCGAGGCAGCGGGGCCCGAGCCGGCAGATCCCGGTCCGGGTAACGGAGATGGCGGGCCCGAGGGGCCGCCGCCGGGATCCGAGGATCCGCTCGAGCGCGGCCTGGCGGTCGCCGAGGAGGCGGATGCCGTCTACGACGAGGAGGGTCCGGAGCCCGCTGTCCCCCTCTACGAGGAGGCCCTGGATTGCCTAGACGAGGCCCTGGCCGCCGGTGAGGGGGGAGACGAGATCCGCCGTGAGTGGGGGATCACCCTGGAGCGCTACGGGGATGCCCTCTTCGAGCTGGACGGGGCGGCCGAGGCGCTGCCGTGCTATGAGGCGTGGTGCCGGCTCGCCGAGGCGCTCACCGAGGAGCATCGCAGCGCCCAGGCCATGCGTGACTGGAGCGTCGCCCTGGGGCGCTACGGCCAGGTGATCCTGGTGGAGGACGGTCCCGAGGCGGCGCTGCCCTACTACCAGCAGGTCGTGGAGCTGCGCGAGATCGTCGCCCACGAGCGCCAGAGCGATGACGCCTATCGCGACTGGGCCCTGGCCCTGGAGCGCTGCGGCGCCGTGCAGGAGGCTGCAGAGGGGCTCGCGGAGTGCGTCGGGATCTACCGCTACGCGCTGGAGCTGCGCGAGGCCCTGGCCGAGCAGCACGCCACCCCGGAAGCGCGCCGGGCCGTGGGCACGACCCAGGAGCGGCTGGCCATGGCCGTGCTCGCCGCCGAAGGGGCCGAGGCAGCGTTGCCGTTCTTCGAGCGGCTGGCGGAGACCTTCACCGCGCTCGCCGAGGAGCTGGGTACCGAGGAGCTCGAGGCCGAGCGCCAGCAGGCGGACACCATGCTCGGCAAGGTCCAGATGGCCGCCCTGGACCACGATTGAGCGCAATGTCGGTAGCCCCCTCACCCTTATCGGCGGCGGCCGCCGTGGCTGCCCTCGAGGGGGCTGCCCCGGGGCGGCGAGGCGCACGCCGGTCCCTCGCGAGACGGCCCCGGGGAGCCGGGACGGGCCGTACAGGGCGTTTCCGGGTCCGGCGGGTTACGCCTGGGGGCTGATGATCCGGTTCTGCAGGGTGCCGAGGTGCTCGATCTCGCAGGCCACGGTATCCCCGGGCTGCAAGAACTCAGGCGGCGTGCGGGCGAAGCCTACGCCAGCGGGCGTGCCCGTGGCGATGACGTCGCCGGGGATCAGGGTCGTGATGCGCGACAGGGTCTCGATGATCTTCGGGATGCTGAAGACCATCGCCGCGGTACGCGACTGCTGCTTGACGGCGCCGTTGACGTGGCAGGAGAGGGCCAGGTCGTGGGGATCGGCGACCGCGTCGGCGGTGGTGACCCACGGGCCCATGGGGCAGGCGCCGTCCAGGGATTTGCCGAGGAAGAACTGCTTGTGGCGGAACTGCAGATCCCGCGCCGAGAGATCATTGATGACGGTGTAGCCGAAGATGTGCGCGTGGGCCTCGGCGGCGCTGATGTGCCGGCCACCGCGGCCGATGACCACGCCGAGCTCGACCTCCCAGTCGAGTTGCTCGGTGACGGCCGGATCCAGGACGACGTCGGCGTACGGGCCGGCCACGCTGGTGGTGGCCTTGGTGAAGACGACCGGCGCCTCGGGCAGGGCCAGGTCGCTGCCCTGGGCCTGCTCGGACTCGCGGGCGTGATCGGCGTAGTTCATGCCCAGGCACATGATGTTGCGTGGCGGCCGGGGCAGGGGGGCGAGGAAGGTCAGGGCCTCGGCGCTGACGCGGGGCCAGTCGTAGCCCGGCTCGGGGACGGGGCCGGAGCTGAGGTGGGCGCCCAGATCCCCTGCTACGGGCGAGACCGCCCAGCGATCGTCCTGCCCGTGGATGGCGAGGCGCGGGGTCCCCTGGTAGCTCGCGGTGGTGATGCGCATGGTAGCCGAGCCTCGGTTAGGCGTCCTGGATCAGCCGGATGGCGTCTATTCTGGCGTAGCCGGGGACGGGCGTCGATGCTCGAGGGCACGGCGGGGATGTAGGAGGCGTGCCGTTGGACGGCGGGAGCGACTGGGACGAGGTGCGCGCGACGACCTGGGCGGCCTTGCGCCGGGTGGCGGCGGCGTTCGCGGATCGGGCCGCAGCGCCCGGCGACGCCGGCGCCGACGGGGTGGCGGAGCGGTACGAGCCGGGGGAGGCAGCGGATCAGGGCGGCACCCGCTGCCTGGTGCTGACGAGCCGGGCGGGTTGCCCGGTCGAGCTGCGGATCCCGGAGGCCGAGCTGCTCGCCGTCGATGGCGCCGGCCTGGCGCAGCGGCTCTTCGAGACCCTGATCCGGGAGGCCGGAGCCCACCTGCTCGAGCGCGAGACCCTGGTCTTGACCACGAGCGGACGGCCGGACGCGGAGACGGTGCTGGCGGCCTATCGGCGTCGGCTCGGCTGAGATCCCCCTTGGCGATCCGCATCTGGTAAGGTGCCCAGGCTGCGGCTACCGTTCGCGCGAACGCCTGCGATTCCTGGAGGCAACGGGGTGTCCATGACCAAGAACTTTCTCGATTTCGAGCAGCCGATCGCCGAGCTCGAGGCGAAGATCGAGGAGCTGCGCAACGTCGGCCAGGATTCCGAGGTCAATATCCACGAGGAGATCCAGCGCCTCGAGGCCAAGAGCCGCTCGTTGACGGAGAAGATCTTCTCCTCGCTGAGCGCCTGGCAGATCGTGCAGCTGGCCCGGCATCCGGCGCGCCCCTACTTCTACGATTATATCGAGCGGATCTTTACCGACTTCCAAGAGCTCCACGGCGACCGGGCCTTCGCCGATGACGAGGCCATCGTCGGCGGCCTGGCGCGGCTCGACGGCCACCCCGTCATGGTGCTCGGGCAGCAGAAGGGCCGGGATACCAAGGAGAAGGTCCGCCGGAACTTCGGCATGCCCCGGCCGGAGGGCTACCGCAAGGCCCTGCGCCTGATGCGCATGGCGGAGCGGTTCAACCTGCCCGTCTTCACCCTCATCGATACGCCGGGCGCCTATCCGGGCGTCGGGGCCGAGGAGCGCGGCCAGAGCGAGGCCATCGCCCGCAATCTCGCCGAGATGGCGCAGCTGCGCGTACCGGTGATCTGCACCGTGATCGGCGAGGGCGGCTCCGGCGGGGCGCTGGCGATCAGCGTCGGCAACAGGCTGCTGATGTTGCGCTACTCCGTCTACTCGGTGATCTCGCCGGAGGGGTGCGCCTCCATCCTCTGGAAGAGCTCCGATCGCGCCGCCGAGGCCGCCGAGGCCATGCAGATGGCCGCCGAGCGCCTCCACGAGCTGGGGCTGGTGGATCGCGTCATCCCCGAGCCCCTCGGCGGCGCCCACCGGGACTACGACGCCGTGGCCGAGAGCCTGCGCGAGGCCCTGCTCGAGGAGTGGCAGCGCCTCGCTGCCATGACCCCCGAGGCGCTGGTGACGGACCGCCACCGGCGCCTGTCGCAGATCGGGCAGCTCCAGGGCTAGGCGTGCTCGAACCGGGCGCCGTGGCGGATCGGCTCCTCGCCCTGGCGCCCCGTTCTGCCTGCTACACGGTCGCCCTCAGCGGCGGCCGGGACTCGGTGGCGCTGCTCCACGCGCTGGTAACGGTGGCCCCTCGGCTGCCCGCGCCGCTGACGGCCCTGCACGTGGACCACGGCCTGCATCCCGACGCCGCCCGCTGGGCGCAGCGCTGCGAACGGCTGTGTGAGGACCTCGGCGTGCCGCTGGCGTATCGCCGCGTGGCGGTCCACGATACCGCCGGGGAGGGGCTGGAAGGCGCCGCTCGCCGCGCCCGCTACCGCGCCTTCAGCGAGCATCTCGTGCCGGGGGGGTGCCTGGTGCTCGCCCACCACGCCGAGGACCAGGCGGAGACCCTGCTGCTGCGCGCCCTGCGCGGCGGTGGGCTGCACGGCCTGAGCGCCATGCCGCCGGTGCGTCCTCTGGGGCGAGGATGCCTGGCGCGTCCGCTACTCGCGGCCTCCCGCGCCTCGCTCACCGCCTACGCTCGGGCGCATGCCCTCGAGTGGGTGGATGACCCGGCCAATCGCGACGAGCGCCACGACCGCGTGTATCTGCGCCGCCGCGTCCTGCCGTCGCTGACCGAGCGCTGGCCAGAGGCGGCCGCGGAGATGGCCGCGGGCGCCGCCGCCCTGCAGGCCGACCGGGCCCTGCTCGCCGAGTACCTGGACGCCGACCTGGCGGCGAGCCGCGCCGGTGACGGCCGGCCCGCTGTGGCGTACCTCAGCGGCCTGACAAGGCGCCGGCGGCACGCCGTGGTACGCCGCTGGCTGGAGGTTGCCGGCTGCCGGCCGCCGCCGCGCCGCCGGCTGGAGGCGGGGGTGCAGGGATTGCTCGAGGCCGGCGCGGACCGCAACCCGGAGCTTGCCTGGGCCGACGGCTGCATCCGGCGCTATCGGGGCCGCCTGCACCTGCTCCCGTCAGCGGCCCCCGAGCCGGAGGGGCCGCCGGGCCTCTGGGCGTGGCACGGTAACCGGGTCCTCGTCCTGCCGGGCGGCACGCTCGTAGCCGATAGGTCGCCCGGGCCTGGGGTGGACCCGGACCTGGCCGCCTGCGGCCTGACGGTGTGCTTCCGTGCCGGCCTGGAGACCGCCGCTGCGCGCCGCCGTGCCCAGCGCCTCTTCCAGGCGCTGGGGGTCCCGCCGTGGCTGCGAGGCGCGCGCCCGCTGCTCTGCCACGGTGATCGGCCGGTGGCCGTGGCGGGCTACGGGGTGGCCCAGCGGGTGCAGGCCTCGCCGGGGCTGCGGGTGCGCTGGCTGCCGGCTCAGCCCCCCTCGAGCTGATCCGCAAGCGGCAGGCGCAGGGCGTTCCGGTCGGTGGGCTCGTAGAGCCCGGTCTCGGTCTCGTGGCCCGCCCCGAAGGCGACGTAGCTGTGCCGGCCGTAGCGGCCGAGCCGGCGCAAGGCCTGGCGCGCCTGGTCGGGCGACTCCGCGGCGAGGGCGATCAGCGGCCTCCCGCCGCCGGTGGTGCTCGCCCAGGCCACCGGCGAGGTGGCTACGGGGCGGATGCGCTGCATGCCGCAGGCCCGCACCGCCTCCAGGGTGCGGGCCACCGCCTGGCGCGGGCCGACGATGAGCAGGGGGCGCTCCCGGTCCGCCTGCCCCGGGGCCACGCGCCCCGAGAGGGCGTGCCGTGCGGCGCCGGTGACCCCGTCCCACTCGGAGACCAGGGTGACCGACTCGGCTAGCAGGGTGTCGCGCAGGATGGCGGCGCCCTCGCCCGGGACCAGCTCGCGGTAGACGTGGTAATCCGGGTCCGCCCGGAGGTAGCGGGGGGGCGCCTCGCTCGCCAGCGTGACGCGGGTGGTCTCGCCGGGCTCCAGGGCAACCGTCCGGTGTGCCGCGGTGCCCGCCTCGGTGGTCAGCGTAACGGGCACCCGGACCGGATAGCCGGCCGCATCCCAGCTTAGGTCTGCCGCCACCCGGTAGCCGCCCCCTGGCTTCTCGGTGACCGTTAGGGTGCGCTCGTCGAAGACCAGCCGCGGGAGCTCGGTCTCGGTGCGGAACCAGTCGAGCAGGGCCGCGATCCGCTCCGGGTCGCGGCCCTCGGCCCTGGCGGCCTCGGTGAAGGCCGCCGCCAGGTCCTCCCAGGCGGCCTCGCGGTGGCGGTACGCCCGGTAGAAGCGGTGCACGGCGCGGTCAAAGCCGCTGTCGCCGAGCGCCCGGTGCAGGGTGTGGAAGAGGAAGGCACCGCGCTTGTAGCCGACGATCTCGTCGTAGGGGCCGGCGTTGCTGTGGAACGCCTCCAGGGGGTAGTCGGCTGTATCCGGGAGGGCCGCCTCGCTGCGCAGCCAGTCGCCGCGCATGCGGCGGGCCTCATCGGCCGCCCGGCGCGCGGCCTGGTGGTAGTCGCCCATGTAGAGGGTAAGGCCCTCGCTCCAGTTGCCCTGCTCCGGGGCGGTGTAGACGCCGCGCCCCCACCAGTTGTGGACCACCTCGTGGGCCAGGGAGGTGCCCGGGATGAAGGGTAGCGTCAGGACTCGCTCGCCTAGGGCCGTGAAGCCGGCGAAGCCTAGCCCGACCGGGAAGGGCGCGGCGGCCACCGTGTAGGTCTCGTGCGGCGGCTCGCCGATCCACTCGCTGTACGTCTCGAGGTAGGCGGCGGTGCGCTCGAGGTAGGTATCGTGCTGCCCGGCGAGGGTCTCCGGGAAGAGCGTATAGACCGTGCCGTACTCGGTCTCCTGGGCGCGCTTGTCCCAGTCGCCGGCGAGCAGGGTGATCCCGAGGCTCGGCCCCTCGTGGGTGAAGACGAGCCGCCGCTGCCCGTCTCTCACACGGTCCCGGCGGCGGCTGCCGCTGGCCACGGCCTGGAGCCGCTCGGGCAGGGCGACGGTGAGCTCGTAGCCGAGCCGCCCCCGGGTCGGGTGCGGGTACCACCCGGCCTGGTCGCCCAGCCAGGCGCCTCGGTCTCCGATGTAGGAGCGGGCGCTGCCGGGCGGGGCGCCGGACCAGCGGAGGGTGGCCGCCCCGGCTGTTGCCGGCCGCAGGACGACCCCCCGCTGACCGACCCGCTCCACCTCGCCGTTGGCGATCTCCGCCTCGGTCAGCTCGAAGCCCGGGCCGAGGCTGAGCGGCAGCGGCTCGGTGTCGGGCAGGGTCAGGCGCATCTCCCCCTCGAGGCGGCCCGCGGACGGGGCGATCCGGGCGGTTATATCGGCCTGCGGATGGCCGCTCGCGGCCACGGGGCCTGCAAGGGCGCATCCGGCGAGGAGCAGGAGCGCGGCGATCATGTCTACTAGGGTGCGCATGGATCCAGCATAGCCAAGTGGGACGCCTGCGTCGCCCGGGTAGGGGCGAGGGGCGGGCCGCCTCCCCGCAGCGCCAGGCCGCCGGGAGCCCCGGCGCTGACGGCGCCTGGCGCCTTACCCGCGTTGTGGCCATACCCCCCTTCTGGTAAGGTCTCGCCATCCTATTCTTCGCACCCTTCCCTTGGCTCTGTCCATGACGCGATATCTGTTCTTTACCGGCGGTGTTGTCTCTTCCCTGGGCAAGGGGATCTCGGCCGCCTCCCTCGGCGCCATCCTCCAGGCTCGAGGGCTGTCGGTCACGATGATCAAGCTGGATCCGTACATCAACGTCGATCCGGGCACCATGAGCCCGTTCCAGCACGGCGAGGTGTACGTTACCGACGACGGTGCCGAGACCGACCTGGACCTGGGGCACTACGAGCGTTTCGTCCGCGCTCCGGTCTCCCGCCACAGCAACTACACGACGGGCCGGATCTACGAGAGCGTCATCCGCAAGGAGCGCCGCGGCGACTACCTCGGCGGGACCGTGCAGGTCATCCCCCACGT
>CAJXLI010000072.1 GCA_913055575.1 uncultured Ectothiorhodospiraceae bacterium | reverse complement strand
GCCGCCATCCGCTGCGCGCAGCTCGGCATGAGCACCGCCGTGGTCGACGACTTCGTCTACAAGGACGGGCAGCCGGCCCTCGGCGGCACCTGCCTGAACGTCGGCTGCATCCCCTCCAAGGCCCTGCTCGACAGCTCGGAGCAGTACCACAAGGTCAGCAGCGAGCTCAGCGCCCACGGCATCACCGCCCAGGGCGTGTCGCTGGACGTCGAGCAGATGATCGCCCGCAAGGACCGGGTGGTGAAGGAGCTCACCGGCGGTATCCGGCAGCTGTTCAAGGCGAACAAGATCGATTGGCTCCACGGCCACGGCAAGCTCGTCGAGCCGAAGACCGTCGAGGTCAGCCGCAGCGGCGGCGACAGCGAGCGCTACGCGGCCGGCGCTGTGATCCTCGCCACCGGCTCGCGGAGCGTCGAGATCGGCGCCGCGCCGCTGGATCACGAGAAGGTGGTCAAGTCCGACGGCGCCCTGGAGTTCCGCGAGGTCCCGCGGCGGCTGGGCATCATCGGCGCCGGGGTCATCGGCCTCGAGATGGGGTCCGTCTGGAGCCGGCTCGGCTCCGAGGTGGTCCTGCTCGAGGCCCAGGACGAGTTCCTCGGCCCGGTGGATCGCCAGGTGGCACGGACCGGGCAGCAGGCGTTCAAGAAGCAGGGCCTCGATATCCGCCTCGGCTGCCGGGTGACCGGCACCCAGGTCGGCGAGACGGTCACCGTCTCCTACGAGGACAAGAACGGCAGCCAGGAGCTGGAGGTGGACAAGCTCATCGTCTGCGTCGGCCGCCGCCCCAATACGGACGAGCTCAGCTCCAAGGAGGTGGATCTGCTGCTCGATGAGCGCGGCTTCGTCGACGTCGACGAGGCGTGCCGGACCAACCTGCCCGACGTCTACGCCGTCGGCGATGTCGTCCGCGGTCCCATGCTCGCCCACAAGGGCCAGGAGGAGGGCGTCATGGTCGCCGAGAGCATCGCCGGCAGGGGCGGCCACGTCAACTACGAGACCATCCCCTGGGTGATCTACACCGACCCGGAGATCGCCTGGGTGGGCCGCACCGAGGAGCAGCTCAAGAAGGCGGGGGTGCCGTTCAGCACCGGTGTGTTCGGCTTCGCCGCCAACGGCCGGGCGCGGGCCATGGATCGTACCACCGGGACGGTCAAGCTCATCGCCCACGCCGAGACGGACCGTCTCCTCGGGGCGCACATCATCGGCCCCCAGGCCTCGGAGCTCATCGGCGAGGCCGTGGTGGCCATGGAGTTCGCCGGCTCGGCGGAGGACCTCGCCCGCACCATCCACGCCCACCCGACGCTGTCCGAGAGCGTCCACGAGGCCGCCCTGGCCGTGGGCAAGCGGGCGATCCACAAGGCCAACTGATCGCGGGTCACCCCGCGCCGCAGCGGCTCAGACCTCCAGGCCCGCCAGGCTGTCGCGGAGCACCTGCGCGGAGGCCTGGAGCTGGGCACACTCCTGCGCCTCGAGTTCCGGCGTGACGCGCGCCTCGACGCCGTGGCGCCCGACGACGCACGGCAGGCTGAGGCACACGTCGGCGATGCCGCATTCGCCTTCCGGGTCAACGCTCACCGGCAGGACGCTCTTCTGATCCTCGAGGATGACCCGAACCAGGTAGGCGATCACCAGGCCGATGGCGGTGTCCGTGTAGCCCTTGCGGGCGATGAGCTCGGCCGCGGCGTTGCGCACCTGCTCGAAGAGCTGCGCCATGGCCGCCGGGTCGAAGGCGCGGCCGTTGATCGGTGCCCGCTGCGGGTGGACCCCGCCGATGGTGGTCGCGCTCCAGATCGGGACCTCGGAGTCGCCGTGCTCACCGAGGATGTAGGCGTGCACCGAGCGCGGGTTGATCCCGTAGTAGTCGCCCAGGGCGGCACGGAAGCGGGAGGTGTCGAGCATCGTGCCGGTGCCGAGGATGCGCTGCGCCGGCCGATCGCTCAGGCGCTGGGTCACGTAGGTCAGCACGTCTACCGGATTGGTGGCGATCACCAGCACCGCCTCCGGGGCGTGGCGATCGAGCTCGGCGACGATGTCGCGGAAGACGGCGGCATTGCGGTTGAGCAGCGCCAGGCGTGACTCGCCGGGCTGTTGGCTGACCCCGGCGCTGACGACGATGACGCTGCAGCGCTCGAGATCGGCGTAGTCGCCGGCCCGCACCGTGACCCGGCCGATCAGCGGCTGGGCGTGCATCAGGTCCATGGCCTCGCCCTCAGCCCGCTGGCGGTCGCGGTCGACGAGGACCAGCTCCTCGGCGCTCTGGTGCTGGAAGAGGGCGTAGGCCGCCGCGACGCCGACGTGACCGGTGCCGATGATCCCGACACTGTTGGTCGTAGCCATGTCGTCCTCCGCCGCCTGGTCACCAGCTCAACCATGGCACTCGAGCGGGGCCGTGTCACGGCCCCGCCCTGAGACGGTATCCTGGCGCTCCAGTCGTCCTGGCCGTGGCCCTGCCGAGGCCGCGCCGTGCCAGGCTTGCGGTTAGCTAGGCGATGGCAGAAGCGAGAGCGGGGAAGGCATGGCGGAGCTCTTCGCGAGCGGCCGGGTGGTCGACGCCATCCTGGCGCTGATGCTGCTGGAGGGTGTCGCGCTATGGGCCCTCGGCCGGGCCACCGGCCGCGGCCTGGCGCCGGGGGCCATCCTCACCAATCTGGCCGCCGGCGCCGCCCTGCTCCTCGCCCTGCGCGCGGCGCTCACCGGTGCCGCCTGGTACGCGGTCGCGGCGTGGCTCGTGGCCGGGCTCCTCGCCCACCTCGCGGATCTCTGGCGGCGCCTGGCGTCATGACCCCGCCGCTGCCTTGCGAGCCGTGAAGCAGCGCATCACCCCCTGTGCCCAGCGGCTGCCGGGATCGATCCGGAAGCCTGCCGCCTCGACCGCCGCCTCCGTGTCGCGGTTGAGGTGGCACCCCCCGCTGATCGTGGTCCACGCCGGCTGCAGCCAGTCCTGGCAGCGCCCGGCGAGCCCCGTCGAGCGGACGTGCTCGAGCATGCGCAGCTCCCCCGCGTCGCGCAGTACGCGCCGCAGCTCGGCCAGCCCCTGCGGGACGTCGACGACGCTGCAGAAGGACAGGCTCGTGACCACGGTGTCGAAGGCCTGCGCCGGGAAGGGCAGCGCCTCGGCCCGTGCCGCGGCGAGCGGTGCCCCCGGTGCCCGCCGCTGCGCCCGGCGCAGCGCCGGGATGTCCGGGTCGACGCCCCAGACCGCTGTCCCCGCCGGGTAGCGTGGCAGCGTCCGGCCGGTGCCGCAGCCGACCTCCAGGACGCGGCCGCGCGCCCCGGCCACCAGCCGCTCCCGCCAGCGCCCCATGCCCAGCGGCTCGAAGACCGCCATGCCGGCGTCGTAGAGCCAGGGGATGTGCTCGAGCCCGCGCACCGGCCTACTCGTGGAGCCAGCAGGCGATGCGGTGATCCGGGCGCGGCCGGAAATCCGGCGGTGGCGGCTCCAGCTCGCACTTGCCCGGCATGGCGTGGCGGCAGCGCGGGTGGAAGCGGCAGCCGCTCGGCGGCTGGATCAGGCTCGGCGGCTCGCCGCCGGGGACCTCGCGCTGGCGGTGGGCGTTGTCCGCGTCCGGGTCGCCGAGGGCGCTGAGCAGGGCCTCGGTGTACGGGTGCCCGGGGCGGGCGAGCAGCTCCGCCACCGGCGCCTGCTCCACGATCCGGCCGCCGTACATGACCATGGCGCGGTCGACGTAGTGGCGGACCGTGGACAGGTCGTGGGTGATGTAGAGCAGCGCCAGGTGGTGCTCGCGCTGCACGCGGCGGAGGAGCTCGAGGATCTCCACCCGGACGGAGGCGTCGAGCATGGAGACCGGCTCGTCGGCGATGATCATCGCCGGGCGCAGCAGCAGGGCCCGGGCGATGACGACGCGCTGCTGCTGGCCGCCGCTGAGCTGGTGCGGGAACTTCCCGCGGGTATCCGCCGCCGGCGTGAGCCCTACCTCCTCCAGGGCGGCGTCGATGCGCCGCGCCCGCTCGGCCCGCCCGCGTACGCCGTGGATGATCAGCGGCTCGGCGAGGATGCGCTGGATGTCCATGAAGGGGGGCAGGGCGCCGTAGGGGTCCTGCTGGACGTAGCCCACGCGCCCGCGGTAGGCCTTGAGGGCGCTGCCGCTGAGCCCGTTGAGCGGGGTGCCGTCGAAGCGGATGGCCCCGTCCGTGGGCCGGTGCAGGGCCAGCAGGGTCCGCGCCAGGGAGCTCTTGCCGCAGCCGCTCTCGCCGACCACGGCGACTGTCTCGCCGGCATCGAGCGTGAAGTCGACGCCGTCCACGGCGCGCACCGAGCCCACGCGCACGAAGCCCCACTGGCGCAGGTCGAAGTGGGTTTGCAGGCCCTCGACGCAGAGCACCGGCTCGCCGCGCGCGGCCCGCGAGGCACTGGCGGATGGCTGTGGCGTCGTCATCGTGCTCCTCCCGGGCTGTGGTGGAGCCAGCAGCGGGCCTGGCGGCGCTCGCCGCAGGGGATCATCGGCGGCGGCTCGCTGCAGCGCTCGAAGGCCCACGGGCAGCGCTCCGCGAAGCGGCAGCCGGCGGGGGGGTCGAGCAGGCTCGGCGGCCGGCCGGGGATGGAGCTCGGCGGCTGCTCCTGGTACAGGCGCGGCACGGAGGCCATCAGCAGCCGGGAGTAGGGGTGCGCCGGCTCGCTGAAGAAGGCCCGGGCGCTGGCCGCCTCGACCACCTGCCCGGCGTACATCAGCGCCACCCGGTCGGCGAGCTCGCTGGCGGTGGCCACGTCGTGGGTGATGAAGACGAAGCTGACCCCGCGCTCGTGCTTGATGCGCTTGAGCACGTTCATGATCGAGGCCTGGGTCAGCACATCCAGCGCCGAGGTGGGCTCGTCGAGCAGCACCAGGTCCGGCTCCGTGACCAGCGCCATGGCCAGGACCGCGCGCTGGCGCATGCCGCCGGAGAGCTCGTGGGGGTAGCGCCGGAGGAAGTCCGTGGGGATGCCTACCTCCTCGAAGGCCTCGGCGGCGCGCTGGCGGGCCTGCCGGCGCGAGGCGCGGTGGTGGATGCGCAGCGGCTCGGCCACCTGCTCGCCGACGCGGACCACCGGATTGAGGGCGTTCATGGCCGCCTGCATGACCAGGGCGATGCGGACCCAGCGCACCTCCCGCCGGAAGCGCTCCTCGGGCAGCCCCAGGACGTCGCGGCCGTCGAGCCGGAGCTGCCCGGTAGGCGGGTAGGCGTTGCGCGGCAGGGTGCGCAGCAGGGTCTTGGCGAGCGAGCTCTTGCCGCAGCCGGACTCGCCGAGCACCGCCAGGGCCTCGTTGCGGTGCAGCCGCAGGTCGACGCCGTCCACCGCCCGCAGGGTGCCCTGCTCGGTGGCGTAGCTCAGGCCCAGGTCCTCGATCTCGAGCAACGGGGCAGCGGCCATCATACGTTCCTCAGCCGCGGATTGAAGATGCGGTCCAGGGCGAAGCCGAGCATGGCGAAGCCCAGCCCCGTCAGCATGAGCAGCGCCGCCGGCGCCAGCACCCAGTAGTAGAAGCCGTGGTAGAGGGCGCTCTGCGCCTGGGCGTCGTTGAGGATCTTCCCCCAGGTGGGCAGCACCGGGTCGCCCAGCCCGAGCACCGCCAGCGACGCCTCCAGGAAGACGTAGGTGGGGATCAGGGTCACGAAGGTCGGGATCAGCACCGGCAAGATGCGCGGCACCAGGTAGCGCAGGATGATCCGCGCATTGCCGGCGCCGTAGGCCCGGGCCGCCTCGATGTACGGCGCCTCGCGGATGGGCAGGAGCATGGAGCGGTACATCTTGATCCCGGCGCTGAAGATGCCGAGCACGACCACCACGCCGAGCATCAGCCAGATGCTCGTGGAGTAGAGGGTCCCGACCATCACCAGGATGGGCAGCAGCGGCAGGATGATGTTGATCTCGGTCAGCCGCTGGATGACGGCATCCACCCAGCCGCCGAACCAGACGCCGGTGGCGGCGATGATCAGCGTCGTCAGCGTCGTCCCTACGGCCGCCAGCAGCCCGAAGGCCAGCGCGACCGGCGTGCCCCAGAGCAGCGCCACGGTCAGGTCGCGACGCTTGTGGTCGGTGCCGAAGAGGCCGTGGACCTGGCCGTAGACGACCAGGTTGGCGTCCAGGGTGGCCGTCTCCTCGAACTGGATCGCCTCGATGACCAGCTCGTAGGTGCCCTGGCGCACCTGCGGATCGTCGGCCCCGGGCTCAGCGTCGGTGAAGAGCCCGACCTGCGGGGTGAAGCCCAGGCGGCTCTCCAGCTGCCGGTCCTGGGATATAGAGATCCGCTCGCTCTCGCCGACACGCCGCGCGTCGAGCGGGATCGACTCGCCGTCCGGGGTGCGCCAGGTCAGGCGCACGAAGGGCTGGCGCTCGTCGAACTGGCTCTCGACGAAGAGATTGATCTCCTGCGGGAAGCCGCCGTAGGGGAAGTCTACCGGCAGGACGGCGCGCTGCAGCCGCACGCCCTCGTAGCGCTCCTGCTCCATGACCACGTCGTCGGTGGCGACGCGGATGGTGCGGGGCGCATTGCCGCCGAGGAGCCGGTCGGTCCAGACCGGCGAGGCGTTCGTCGGCAGGTCCTGCCACGCCTCGCCGCCGCGCCAGAGCTCGCGGGCCTCGGAGTAGGGGATGGCCGTGACGGCGTAGACCGCCATCGCCACCAGCAGGGCGATGATCCCCAGGCCGGCCAGCGCCGAGGGGTATTGCCGCAGCCGGGCGAGTCCCTGGAGCCACGGGGTCATCACTGCCCTCCCTCGATGCGGACCCGGGGGTCCAGGATGGCGTAGAGGAAGTCGAGCAGGAACACGGTGACCGCCAGCAGATAGGCGAAGATCACCACCGAGCCGATGATCACCGGGGTGTCCCGGTGGCCGATGGCCTCGAACAGCAGCGTGCCCAGCCCGGGCCAGTTGAAGACCTGCTCGAGGATGATGGCCCCGCTCCACAGCCCGATGAGCATCAGCAGGAAGCTGGTCACGATGGGCGCGAGCGTCGGGCGCAGGATGTAGCGCTGCTCCACCATCCGGTCCGGCAGCCCCTTGGCGCGGGCCATCTCCACGTAGTCCTCACTGGCGTGGATGAGGAAGAAGGTCCGCCACGAGTAGATGGAGATGAAGATCTGCGAGATGAACATGGCCAGCACCGGCAGGACCATGTGCCGGACCACGCTGGCGGCGTAGGCCCACGGCCCCTCCGGTGGCGGGGCGGCGACCATGCCCCCGGCAGGGGCTACGGGCATGACGAAGGCCAGCAGCAGGATCAGGAAGATGCCGTAGAACCACCCGGGCGCGGCGGAGCTCGGCGCCAGGGCGATGGCCGCCCGGTCCAGCCCGCTGCCGTAGCGCCGCGACAGCCACAGCGCCGCGAGGACCGAGGCGAAGAAGACCAGCAGATTGGCGGTGCCGAACAGCACGAGGGTCGCCGGCAGGCGCTCGGCGATGATGTTGTACACCTTCCGCGACCCGGCGTCGCTGTGCATCTGCTCGGCGCGGCCGAGGTTCAGGAGCACGGCCTGGCGCAGGTAGTCGAGGCTGCGCCGGATGAAGGGCTCGTCCAGGCCCAGGCGCTCCACCTCCAGCTGGATCTGCTCCTCCATGAGCGCCTCGCGCTCCTCGGCGCTGAGGTCCCGGAAGGCCGGATCGCCGCGGACCTGCTCGGCCACCTCGCTGCGGATCTGCGCCATGCGCAGCTCGTCCACCTGCCCGCCCATGTTGGCGATGATGATGGTCAGGTAGACGCCGATGACCACGGTCACGAGCAGCGCCAGCACCCGCTTGGCGGTAAAGATCCCCAGGCGGCGCAGGTCGCGCAGCAGCGAGGCGCCCGTGCTGCGGTGGGTGTCGGCTGCCACGGCTACTCCTCCTCTCCGCCGCCGCTGCCGGCGGCGCCCGGTACGGTGGCGAAGGCGTGGGTGGCGAACGCCGGCAGGGCCACGCGCTCGGAGGTGACCGCCAGCTCCAGGCTGTTCGCGCCCGTGCCCAGGGCCGCCAGCTCATCGGCTGGCAGGTGGACCCGCCAGAGGCCGTCCGAGACCGGCTCGACCGGACCGCGGCGGACCAGCTCGTCGTCGCTGTCGAAGAGCAGGAACCGGGCCGAGCGGAGATCCTCGGTGGGGTAGGGCCCGCCGCTGAAGGTTACGTGGACGTCGAGGGTCAGGGCCTCGCCCTGCTCGACGATCAGCGGCCCGTCCACCGCGACCTCCGGGATATGCGGCTCGCTGTAGCGCAGCCACTTGTCCGCCGGGTCCGGGTGCCCCTCGTAGCGGCGCAGGACGAGGGTGCCCTCCACCGGGCGGACGTCGTCCAGGTAGAAGAGGCCGTCGTCCACCCAGAAGTGGTCGTGCTCGCGCTGCCAGGCGTCCAGGTTGCGGTAGCGTGCCTTGGGCCCGCCGTCGCGCAGGAATCTCCCGAGCGCGTCCTCGAAGGGCACCTGCCCCTGCACCGCAGCCTGCTCCAGGCGCTCGCGCAGGATCGCCAGGCTCGGCCCGGCGACCAGGTTGAGCCACTCGACCTTCATGCGGTCCGCCTTGCTCGAGGAGAAGGCGAGCTCCCCGCGGCGCTCGGCCTGGATGCCCAGGTTGAGCACGTGCCAGGGCTGCACGGCGGGGACCCGCGCGGCGGCCAGGTTCTCCGCGTCGGGGTAGATCTGGTCGCTGTAGACCTCGACGGTCAAAGGATCGGTGTCGAGGATCCGCCAGCCCCGGAAGTTGCGCTGGTAGACCTTGAAGCGGGGCACGTGCGAGGCGTCGTAGAGGGGGCTGGCCTCGTCGGCCCGGGCGAAGTTGAGGATCCACGGCAGGACCAGGTCGGCGACCGAGACCCGGGAGCCGTCGTGCCAGCGCCGCTCCAGGTAGCCGTCCTCGTAGCGCAGCACCGTGCGCGAGCGCGCGGTTAGCGGCTCGTCGTGCTTGTCGCCGACGGTGACGATGCGCCCGGCCTCGGGGTCCCAGTCGATCCAGGCGTCCTCGGGGACCTGGATCGACTCGGCGCGCTCCAGGGTTACCCAGTCCAGGGTCCGGGTCACCGGGGCGTCCTCGGTGACCGTGACCTCGGCGTGGGCCAGGCGCTGCGGCCGGTAGAGGCCGGTAAACGGGTCCGGCAGGACCGCCGCGTCGGTCAGCCCCCGGATGATCATCCGGTCGTAGAGCCAGTTGCTGCCGGCGACCGGGTTCCACGGCTCGGTGAGCATGCTCGGGGTGCCGGCCACGATGCGCCCGCCCACGCGGCCGCTGTAGCGCAGGGTGTAGGGCCACAGCTGCGAGCCGGCCAGGCCGCCGGCCAGGTCGGCGGCGACCTCCACGTCGGCGGCGTGGGGCCAGACGCTGAGCTGGTCCACCAGCCAGATGCGCGCCGAGTCCTCCATGGCCAGCTTGAGCGCCTCGGCCATGAGCGCCTCACGCTCCTCGACGCTGCTGTAGGCGCGCCGCTCCAGGCGCTTCGCGGCCTCGCTCAGGGCCTCGGAGGGGTCGTAGGCCTGCCACAGCGGGTCGGGGCGGCCGCGCGGCGTGTAGTAGTAGGTGAAGTTGTTGCCCGTGGCGCGGTCGATCGTGGTCGCCACCCAGGCGCCGGTGTAGATGTGCCACTGCCCCGCCGCCGGGTCGCTGCTCATCCAGATCCGCGAGGCCTCCTGGGCGGTGCGGTAGAGGCGCTCGACGCGGAAGCCGAGGTCCGCCATCAGGTTGGCCACGTAGTCGCCGACCTGCTTGCGGTTGTCCTCGGTACGGATGAGCACGGTGAGGGTGATCGGCTCGCCCGCGTAGTGCCAGCGCCCGTCGCGGCGCTCGGCGCCCAGGGCCCG
>CAJXLI010000071.1 GCA_913055575.1 uncultured Ectothiorhodospiraceae bacterium | reverse complement strand
TCGAAGTTGCGCCGCAGCTGCGAGGCGTTGGCCGCCTCGCGCATCAGGTCGAGCTCGTCGTAGAGGTTCTTCTCGAATTCGCGGATCACCTCCACCGGGTGCAGGCGCTGGGCGTCGGGGACGTAGCGCTCGGCCAGCCAGGCCGCGGTGTGCAGCAGGTCCAGATCGCGGCGGATGATCGCCGGTATCCCCGGCCGGACCACCTTGACCACGACCTCCGTGCCGTCGTGGAGCTGCGCGCTGTGGACCTGGGCGATGGAGGCCGAGGCGATGGGCGTGTCGTCGAAGTGGGCGAAGACCTCCTCGATGGCGCAGCCGTAGGTGCGCTCGACGATGCGCCGGGCGTCCTCGTGGGGGAAGGGCGGCACGCGGTCCTGGAGCCGGGCCAGCTCCGAGGCGACGTCGGGGGGCAGCAGGTCCTGGCGGGTGGAGAGGATCTGGCCGAGCTTGACGAAGATCGGGCCGAGCTCCTCCAGGGCGCGGCGGACCCGGACGCCGCGCGGGGCCTTGTGCCGGACCCAGCGCCACGGCATGAAGATGACCAGGAAGCGCAGGGGCCGGAACATCGGCGCCGCGAGGACGACGTCGTCGACGCCGTTGCGCAGCATGACCAGCTGGATCCGGATCAGGCGCAGGATCCGCCGCGGTCCGATCATCGCCTGCCCCGTTCCAGCCGCTGCACACGGGCCGCCAGGCGGTCGGCGTCGGCGCGCAGCCGGTCGACCTCGTCGAGGAACGCGCGCGCCCGCGCCGGCTCGGCGAGCAGCCCCGACTCCTCGGTCAGCCACTCGCCGAGGTCCCGCGCCCCCCGGGCGCTGCTGTCGCGGAGCCAGCGCCCGGTGCCGCGCAGGGCCTCGGCGCTCCAGTGCCCGGCGGTATCGCCGAGGAAGCGGGTCAGCGGCCCCTCCCAGTCGGGGCGCAGCCCGCTGAGCAGGTCGCGCAGGCGCTGCGCGACCACCACCTCGCCGCGGATGCGGAAGCGGCCGACGGCCTCGCTGCCGCCCTCCATGAGCAGCGAGCGCAGCGCCTCCCGGGTGGCGCTGAGCTCGGCGTCCACCTCGGTGCCGGGCGCATTCTCCCCGCAAAGCGCCACGCCGTCGGGGGTGAAGCGCACCACGACCTCGGGGAAGCCCTCGACGCTCAGCCGCACCCGCCGGCCGGCGAGCGGCTCGAGGAGCTCGCCGGCATCCGGATCGAGGTGGATGAGCCGGTTGAGCAGGGTATCGAGCATGGCTGCATGCCGCCTCAGTAGGCCCAGCCGGTATGGATAGCGGCCACGCCGGCGGTCAGCAGGGTGTAGTCGCAATCCTCGAAGCCGGCGTCCTCCATCATGCCCTTGAGCGTCGAGGCCTCCGGGTGCATGCGGATGGATTCCGCCAGGTAGCGGTAGCTCTCCGCGTCGTTGACCACCAGCTTGCCCATCATCGGCATGAGGCGGAAGGAGTAGAGGTCGTAGAGCGGCCGCAGGGCGGGCACGTAGACGTGGGAGAACTCCAGGATCACCGCCTGCCCGCCGGGGCGCAGGATACGGCGCATCTCCGCCAGGGCGTTCTCCTTGCGGGTGACGTTGCGCAGCCCGAAGCCCATGGCCACCCGGTCGAACGAGGCGTCGGGGAAGGGCAGCTCCTCGGCGTCGGCGAGGACGTAGGCCGCCTGGGCGCCGACGCCCTGGTCGATGAGCCGATCGCGCCCGCGGGCGAGCATCGACAGGTTGATGTCGCTCACCACGACCTGGCCGTCGGCGCCGAGCGCCGGCATGGCCAGGCTGGCCAGGTCGCCGGTCCCGCCGGCGAGGTCCAGCATCTGTAGACCGGGGCGCAGCTTGGCGTGGTGGATCGCCTGGCGCTTCCAGAGCCGGTGCATGCCGCCGGACATCAGGTCGTTCATGAGGTCGTAGCGGTCCGCCACCGAGTCGAAGACGGAGGCGACCCGCTCGGCCTTCTCCTCCAGCGGGACCTCGCGGTAGCCGAAGTGGGTGGTCTTGTCCTCGCTCACGCTATCCTCTCCTCCCCGTCCTGCGGGTTGCTGACTGCGCGCCGGCCCCCTAGAGGATATACCGGCTAAGATCCTCGTCCTCGGCCAGGTCGCCCAGGTGCTCGTCCACGTAGGCCGCGTCCACGGTGCAGGTCTCGCCGCTGCGGTCGGCGGCCTCGTAGGAGAGCCGCTCCAGCAGCCGCTCCATGACCGTGTGCAGGCGACGGGCGCCGATATTCTCCGTGCGCTCGTTGACCTGCCGGGCCACCTCGGCGATGCGCTGCACGCCGTCCTGGGTGAACTCGAGGCCCAGATCCTCGGCGCGCATCAGGGCCTTGTACTGCGCGACCAGCGAGCTGCTCGGCTCGGTGAGGATGCGCACGAAGTCCTCGGTGCCCAGGGCGTCGAGCTCGACGCGGATGGGCAGGCGGCCCTGCAGCTCGGGGATCAGGTCCGAGGGCTTGGCCTCGTGGAAGGCGCCCGAGGCGATGAACAGGATGTGGTCGGTATGGACCATGCCGTGCTTGGTGGAGACGGTGGCACCCTCGACCAGCGGTAGCAGATCGCGCTGGACCCCCTCGCGGGAGATGTCGCCGCCGCTGCTCTGCTCGGCGCGCTTGGTGACCTTGTCCAGCTCGTCGAGGAAGACGATGCCCTGCTCCTCGACGCGCTGGATGGCCTCCGACTTGACCTCCTCCTCGTTGATCAGCTTGGCCGCCTCCTCATCGAGCAGGATCCGCTTGGCCTCGGCGAGGGGGAGCTTGCGCCGCTGCGTCTGCTGCTGCCCGAGGTTGCGGAACAGCCCCTGGAGCTGGTTGGACATCTCCTCCATGCCCGGCGGGGCCGCGATGTCCACGCCGGAGCCGCTGCCCTGGACCTCGACCTCCACCTCGCGGTCGTCGAGCTCGCCGTTGCGGATCTTCTGCCGGAACTTCTCCCGGGTGGAGCTGGACGGCTCGGTATCCTGATCGCCGCCGCTGCTCGGGCCGGGCAGCAGGGTATCGAGCAGGCGCTCCTCCACGGCGCGCTCCGCCTTGGGGCGCATCCGCTCCATGGCCTCCTCGCGGACCAGGTTCAGGGCCAGGTCGGTCAGGTCGCGGACGATGGACTCCACGTCGCGGCCGACGTAGCCGACCTCGGTGAACTTGGTGGCCTCGATCTTGATGAACGGCGCCCGCGCCAGGCGTGCCAGGCGCCGGGCGATCTCCGTCTTGCCCACCCCGGTCGGGCCGATCATCAGGATGTTCTTGGGGGTGATCTCGCTGCGCAGGGGGTCCTCGACCTGCATGCGCCGCCAGCGGTTGCGCAGGGCGATGGCTACGGCGCGCTTGGCCTCGGCCTGACCGACGATGTGCTGGTCCAGCTCCTGGACGATCTCGCGCGGGGTCATCGTGGCTTCGGACATGTCACGTCTCCTCGGGGGTCTCGTCGGGCAGGGTCTCCACGGTGATCTGCCGGTTGGTGTAGACGCAGATATCGCCGGCGATCTCCAGCGCCCGGCGGGTGATCTCCGGCGCGGCTAGCTCCGTGGACTCCAGCAGGGCGCGTCCGGCGGCCTGGGCGTAGGGCCCGCCGGAGCCGACCGCCATCAGCTCGTGCTCGGGCTCGATGACGTCGCCCGTGCCCGAGAGGGTGAGGACGGTATCCGTGTCCGCGACCACGAGCAGCGCCTCGAGACGGCGCAGCATGCGGTCGGAGCGCCACTCCTTGGCCAGCTCCACGGCGGAGCGGGCGAGTTGCCCGTGGTGCTTCTCGAGCTGGCTCTCGAAGCGCTCGAAGAGCGTGAAGGCGTCGGCGGTGGCTCCGGCGAAGCCGGCGAGGACGCGGCCGTGGTAGAGCCGGCGCACCTTGCGCGCGTTGCCCTTGAGCACGGTGTTGCCGAGGCTGACCTGCCCGTCGCCGCCGATGGCGACCTGCCCTTGGCGCCGGACTGCGAGGATCGTGGTACCGTGCAGAGTCTCCAAATCTCGCCTCCTATTGCTGGCACGGCCATTGTACCGGACAGCGTCGCGCGCGGGTCGACGAGCCCGGGCGCATCACGAGCCCGGCCCCTCGGGGTCGTCGTCCCGTTGCCGCCGTGCCCGCGGATGGGCGCTATCGTAGACCTGCGCCAGGTGCTGGAAGTCCAGGTGCGTGTAGACCTGGGTCGAGGCGATGTCCTGGTGGCCGAGCAGCTCCTGCACCGCTCGCAGGTCCCCGCTCGACTCCAGCAGGTGGGTCGCGAAGGAGTGGCGCAGCATGTGCGGGTGGACCCGCCGCTGTACCCCGCGCCGCTGCGCCATCCGCTGCAGCCGCCGCTGCACGCTGCGCCCGCCGAGCCGTCCGCCGTGGCGGCCGACGAAGATGGCCGGGCTGGCCGGATCCGCCCAGGCCGGCCGGTGCTGCAGCCACGCCGCCAGCGCCTGCAGCGCCTGCCGGCCTACGGGCACGATCCGGTCCTTGGCGCCCTTGCCGCCGACCACGCGCACCAGCCCCTCGCTACGGTCCAGGTCGGCCAGGTCCAGCCCGACCACCTCGGACAGGCGTAGGCCGCTGGTGTAGATCAGCTCGAAGAGCGCTGCATCGCGGGCCTGCAGGGGGTCTTCCGGGTCGGCGCCGTCGAGGAGGCCGGCTACCTCGTCGGGGTCCAGGGTGCCGGGCAGGCGGCGCCGGGCACGGGGCGGGCGGACCCCGGCCGCCGGGTCGGCCTGGACGACCCCCTCGCGCAGCAGGAAGCGGTAGAGGCTGCGCACCGCCGCGAGCTGGCGGCCCAGGGTGGTGGCAGCCAGGCCGCGGCGCCGGCCCCGGGCGATGAAGCCGCGCACCAGCTCGTGGCCGACGTCGGCCCAGTCCTCCAGGCCGCGGTCGCTGCAGTGGCGTCGGAAGGCCTCCAGGTCGCGCCGGTAGCGCTGGCGGGTCCGCTCGGCCAGGCGGCGCTCCGTGGCCAGGTAGCGGTCGAAGCGCTCCAGCCACGCTGCGTCCATGGTCTCAGCCCCGCTGCAGCAGCCGGTCCAGGATCCGCGCCGCGGTGGTGCCCAGCCGGCGCAGGAAGACCGTCCCCTGGCCGGCGTGGTAGCGGTCGGGGTCGTGGCTGCCGATACCGAGCAGGCCCACCCGGCGCTCGTCGACCATCGGCACCAGCGCGGCGCTGGCCACCCGGTCCTCGGTATCCGCGAACAGGGTCCGGCGCTGGGCATCGGTCGGTGGGCCGCAGCTGGGCCGGCCGCACTCGAGGATGGGCTGGAAGCGGACCAGATCCGGGTCGTCGGCGTGGAGCAGCTCCGGGATGGGGTCGCCAGCGACGGCGCCCTCGGTCTCCGGCGCGATGAGCAGCAGGCCTACGGCGTCGGCCTGGAAGCCCTCGCGCAGCCCGGCCCGCAGGGCCTCCACCGCCGCCTGGAGGTCGTCGGCGGCGAACAGGTCGAGGGTCAGCTCGTGGAGGCGCTCGGCGGTACCCTCGTTCTGCCGCGCCACGCGGACCATGTCGTCGAGCCGCCGGCGCAGGCCGGCGTTCTCCTCGCGCAGCACGCGGACCTGGCGCTCGATCAGCGAGACGGCGTCCCCGCAGTCGTGGTGGATCTCCAGCTGCCCGAGGACCTCCGGATAGCGCTGCAGCAGGTCGGGGTGGCTGGCCAGGTAGCCGGCTACCTCGCCCTCGTCGAGCAGCGTGCCGTCGTTACGCTTGGCGCTTTCCGTCAAACCGTCTCGTCCTGCTTGCTAGCCGGGTGGCGGTCCCGTAGTCCGCGCGGATAGCGGCCAGTCGATCTCCCCGTGGAAGACCGTGTGCGCCGCGCCGGTCATCCACACCGATCGCTCCGGACCGTGCCAGTCTACCACGAGCGGCCCGCCGGCCATGTCGACCGCCACCATCGGGCCCAGCCGCTCCCAGAGCCGCCCGGCGACCACCGCGGCGCAGGCCCCGGTGCCGCAGGCCGGGGTCTCGCCCACCCCGCGCTCGTAGACCCGTAAGCGTACCCGGCCGCGGTCGACGATCTCCATGAAGCCGACGTTGACGCGCTCGGGGAAGCTCGGGTGGGCCTCGATCTCCGGGCCGAGCGTGGCCACGGGGGCTGTGTCGGCGTCCTCGACGGCGAGCACGGCATGGGGGTTGCCCATGGAGACAGCGCCGATGGCCTGCTCGCCGCGGCTGGTGGCCAGGGTATAGCGCTGCTGCTGCGCCGGCGCCCGGAAGGGGAGGCAGGCCGGCTCCAGCTCGGGGACGCCCATGTCGACCGTGACGCGCCCGTCGGGACGGGTCTCGGCCTCCGTCATGCGGCCGCTGGTCTCGATGCGTAGCCGGCCGGGCTGGACCAGGCCCGCCTCGACGACGAAGCGCGCCAGGCAGCGGACGCCGTTGCCGCAGTGCTCCACCTCGCTGCCGTCGGCATTGTAGATACGGTAGCGCACGTCGGCGGCTGGCTGGGTGGGCGGCTCGGCGATCAGCAGCTGGTCGAAGCCGACGCCGCGGCGCCGGTCGGCGAGCCCCCGGATCGCCTCCGGGGTCAGCGGCACGTGCTGGCGGATGCCGTCGAGGACGACGAAGTCGTTGCCCAGGGCCTCCATCTTCGTGAAGCGCACGGGCTAGTCCTCCGGGAGCAGGGCCTCGCCGCGCACCAGGTCGTCGATGGTCTCGCGGCGGCGGACCAGGTGGGCGCGATCGCCGTCGACGATGACCTCCGGCGGTCGCGGCCGGGCGTTGTACTGGGAGGCCATGGACGCCCCGTAGGCGCCGGCGCCGCGCACGGCGAGGAGCGCCCCGGGCGCTACTGCCAGCGGGCAGGCCTCGGCGAGGGTGTCCGCCGACTCGCAGACGGGGCCGACCACGGCCGTGGTGCGGGATGGCCCGTCGCTCCGGATGACCGGGTCGATGGCGTGGGCAGCGCCGTAGAGCGCCGGGCGCAGGTAGTCGTTCATCCCGGCGTCGACCACCGCGAACGCCTTGCTGCCGTTGCGCTTGCAGTACTCGACCCGGGTGAGCAGGATGCCGGCCTCGGCGACGATGGCCCGGCCCGGCTCGAGCAGGATCTCCACCCCGAGATCGGCGAGCGGGGCCGTGACGGCGGCGACGTGCTCGTCCGGCTCGGGCGGCTGCTCGTCGACGTAGCGCACCCCGAGGCCGCCGCCGACGTCGATGTGCTCCAGGGCGATGCCCTGCTCCTGGAGGCGCCGGGCCAGATCGGCCAGCCGCTCGGCGGCCTCGGCCAGGGGGGCGACCGACATCAGCTGCGAGCCGATGTGGCAGGCAATCCCGCGGACCGCCAGGTTGGGATCTCGGTGGGCCTGCTGGTAGAGGGCCTCGGCCTCCTCGAGGGGGATGCCGAACTTGCTCTCCGCCAGGCCGGTGGCGATGTACGGGTGCGTCTCCGGGTTGACGTCCGGATTGATACGCAGCGCCACCGGCGCCGGCTGGCCGCTCTCCGCGGCGATGGCGGAGATGCGCTCGAGCTCGGCGGCCGACTCGGCGTTGAGGCAGCGGATCCCCGCCGCAAGCGCCTGGCGGATCTCCTCAGTGCCCTTGCCGACGCCGGAGAAGATCACCGACGCGGGGTCGCCGCCGGCGCGCAGGACCCGGGCGAGCTCGCCGCCGGAGACGATATCGAAGCCTGCGCCCTGGCGGGCCAGCAGCCCCAGCAGGGCGAGGTTGCCGTTGGCCTTGACGGCGTAGCAGATGCGGCCGCGGCTGCCGAGGGCCTGCTGGTAGCGGTGCCAGCGGTCCTCGATGGCGCTGCGGGCGTAGACGTAGCACGGCGTCCCGAAGCGCTGCGCCAGTGTCTCGAGCGGGACGTCCTCGGCCCACAGCCGGCCGTCCTCGCGGTACCGGAACCCTGCGCTCACGATGTGTCCTCCTTCCCATCGGGGTCCTCGGGCAGGTAGAGATCGGTCTTCTGCCCGCAGCCGCCGGCGAGCAGGATCACCAGCAGCAGGAGCATGGCCCCCGGGCGATAGCGCCGCACAGCCGCCTCCACTTCCGCGTGAGGGTGTGACAGCAGTCTAGTATACCGGCTCGTGGCGGGCTCCGTGAGGGCCGGGGCTGCCGGTGGCCGCTGCCGGGCGCGTTTCCTGCCCCCATTACCCCTGGTTATACTGATCGCAGCATCAGCATAGCTAAGGTGACGAGGTGGCCATGACAGGAAATCCGCTCCGCGGGCTGGCCGAGCTGGGCCAGAGCGTGTGGTACGACAATATCCACCGGGCCATGCTGCCGGATGAGCTGGGGCGGCTGGTCGAGGAGGATGGCCTCTCGGGGGTGACCACCAATCCGGCGATCTTCCAGAAGGCCATCGCTGGCTCGGCGGCCTACGATGCGGCCATCGCCGAGGCCGTAAGCCGGGTCGGCCGCGACCCGTCGGCGGTCTTCGAGGCGCTGGCCATGGCCGACATCCGCGAGGCGGCGGGCGTCCTGCGGCCGGTCTACGCCCGTACGGAGGGGGTGGACGGCTACGTGAGCATGGAGGTTGCCCCGGAGCTGGCCGAGGATACCGCCGGGACGGTGGCCGAGGCGCAGCGCCTGCACGCCGAGGTGGGCCACCCCAACGTCATGATCAAGGTCCCGGCCACCGATGCGGGGGTGGCGGCCTTCGAGGCGCTCATCGTCCGCGGCATACCGGTGAACGTCACGCTGATCTTCGGCGTCGAGCGCTACCGCCAGGTCGCCGAGGCGTACCTCCGCGCGCTGGAGCGCCGCCGCCAGGCCGGCGAGCCGGTCAGCGAGCCTGTCTCGGTAGCGAGCCTGTTCATCAGCCGCCTCGACGCCAAGGTCGACCCGCTCCTCGCGGAGCTGGCCCCGGAGCGGGCGGAGCCGTGGTACGGCCGGGCGGCGATCGCCAACGCCCGGGCGGCCTACGGCGTCTTCCGGGAGCTGTTCCACGGCGACGCCTTCGCCGCCCTGCGCCAGGCCGGGGCGCGCCCGCAGCGGCTGCTCTGGGCGAGCACCGGGGTCAAGGGCGAGCGCTACCCGGCAACCTACTACGCCGAGGCCCTCGCCGGCCCGGAGACGGTCATCACGCTGCCGCCGGCGACCTACGAGGCGTACCGCCAGAGCGGGGCGCCGCGGGAGCGGCTCACCGCGGGCCTGGCGCAGGCCCCGGCGGTGCTCGAGGAGCTGCGCGGCATGGGCGTGACGCTCGACCGCATCCTTGCCGATCTGGAGCGCGAGGGGATCGAGGCCTTCGCCAAGGCCCACCACGAGCTGCTCGACGCCCTCGGCGAGAAGCTGCAGCACACCGCGCCGGCGTGAGATCCTCAGGGCGTGGAAGTCGGCAAGGATAGGAAGGAGGCTGTCATTGGCCACGTACGCAATCGGTGACATCCAGGGATGTCGCGAGCGGCTCGAGCGCCTGCTCGAGCAGATCCGCTTCGACCCAGCCCAGGACCGCATCTGGTTCGTGGGGGATCTGGTCAACCGCGGCCCGGACTCCCTCGGCGCCCTGCGCCTGGTCCGCAACCAGCTCGGCGACGGGGCCGTTACCGTCCTCGGCAACCACGATATCCACCTGCTCTCGGTCTGGAGCGGCCAGGGCCAGCTGAAGGGGGTAGATACCCTGCGCGACGTGCTGGAGGCCCCGGACGGCGCGGAGCTGGTCGAGTGGCTGCGGCACCGGCCCCTGATCCACGTCGACGCGTCGATGGGCTACGCGCTGGTCCACGCCGGCCTGCCGCCGGCGTGGAGCGTCGCGGAGGCGCAGCAGCGCGCCCGGGAGCTCGAGGCCGTGCTGCGCGGCGAGATCCCCATGGACGAGCTGATGGCCAACCTCTACGGCGACCAGCCCGACGCCTGGTCCGACGACCTGGCCGGCTACGACCGCCTGCGCTACATCACCAACGCCTTCATGCGCATGCGC
>CAJXLI010000070.1 GCA_913055575.1 uncultured Ectothiorhodospiraceae bacterium | reverse complement strand
GTCAACGACAGCCGCGAGACGCAGCCGACGCTGGGCTTCCAGCGTGTCCTGCAGCGCGCCATCCTCCACGTGCAGTCGTCGGGCAAGCGTGAGGTGACGGGTGCCAATGTCCTGGTTGCGATCTTCAGCGAGCAGGAGTCGCAGGCGGTCTACTTCCTGCACAAGCAGAATATCTCCCGGCTCGACGTGGTGAACTACATATCCCACGGCATCTCCTCGGTGGGGGGTGAAGAAGATATGGGCAAGGAAGAGAGTGGCCCGGCGGACGAGGACGGCACGGGCGAGACCGGCCAGGGGGAGTCACCGCTGGAGCAGTACGCCAGCAACCTCAACGAGCGGGCCCGTTCCGGGCAGATCGATCCGCTCATCGGCCGCCGCTACGAGATCGAGCGCACGGTCCAGGTCCTGTGCCGGCGGCGCAAGAACAACCCGCTGTTCGTCGGCGAGGCCGGGGTCGGCAAGACGGCCATCGCCGAGGGGCTAGCCAAGCAGATCGTCGAGGGCGAGGTGCCGGACGTGCTCAAGGAGAGCACGATCTACGCGCTGGATCTCGGCGCCCTGGTCGCTGGCACCAAGTACCGCGGCGACTTCGAGAAGCGGATCAAGGGGGTCCTGCACCAGCTCAAGAAGGACAGCGGCTCGATCCTGTTCATCGATGAGGTCCACACCATCATCGGGGCCGGGTCCGCGTCCGGGGGGGTCATGGACGCCTCGAACCTGATCAAGCCCATGCTCGCCTCCGGGGAGCTGCGCTGCATCGGCTCGACGACGTACCAGGAGTACCGCAGCATCTTCGAGAAGGACCGCGCCCTGGCGCGCCGGTTCCAGAAGATCGACGTCACCGAGCCCTCTGTGGAGGATACGGTGCAGATCCTCAAGGGGCTGAAGAGCCGCTTCGAGGCGCACCACAATGTCCGCTTCACCGAGCCGGCCCTGCAGGGCGCCGCCGAGCTGTCGGCGAAGTACATCAACGACCGGCGGCTGCCCGACAAGGCCATCGACGTCATCGACGAGGCCGGCGCCCGGCTGCGCCTGCGGCCGCGCTCCAAGCGGCGCAAGACGGTGGGGCTGCCGGATGTCGAGTCCATCGTGGCCAAGATCGCCCGCATCCCGCCCAAGCGGGTCTCCAACCAGGATATGAAGGTCCTCGAGAGCCTCGAGAGCGAGCTCAAGGGGTTGATCTTCGGCCAGGACGAGGCGATCGAGAGCCTGGCGTCGACCATCAAGATGTCCCGTGCCGGTCTCGGCACGCCGAATCGGCCGACGGGCAGCTTCCTCTTCGCCGGTCCCACCGGCGTGGGCAAGACCGAGGTTACCCGGCGGCTAGCCGAGTTGACCGGCGTGGAGCTGATCCGCTTCGACATGTCCGAGTACATGGAGCGGCACGCCGTATCGCGGCTGATCGGCGCGCCGCCGGGCTACGTGGGCTACGACCAGGGCGGCCTGCTCACCGAGGAGGTGATCAAGCACCCGCACTCGGTGGTGCTGCTCGACGAGATTGAGAAGGCCCACCCGGATGTCTTCAACCTGCTGCTGCAGGTCATGGACCACGGTACGCTCACCGACAACAACGGTCGGGAGGCCGACTTCCGCAACGTGGTCCTGGTCATGACCACCAACGCCGGCGCCGAGGAGATGAGCAAGCGCTCCATCGGCTTTACCACGGAGACGACCCAGCAGGACAGCATGGAGGCTATACGGCGGACCTTCACGCCGGAGTTCCGCAACCGGATCGATGCGGTGATCCAGTTCCAGCCGCTCGACCAGGAGACGATCCAGCGGGTGGTGGACAAGTTCATCCGCGAGCTGTCCGTGCAGCTGGCCGAGAAGCAGGTCACGCTGGTGGTGGACGGTGACGCCCGGCACTGGATCGGCGAGAAGGGCTACGATCCCCAGATGGGCGCCCGCCCCATGGCCCGCGTCATCCAGCAGCACATCAAAAAGCCCCTGGCCGAGCAACTGCTGTTCGGCGACCTGACGGGAGGCGGCGAGGCCGAGGTCACCGTCGAGAATGGCGAGCTCGCCATCCGGGTACGGGAGAGGGATACGGAAGGCGTGTAATCCCGCACGCCCTGGCCTGCAGCGCCCGGAGCCCGTGCCCCGCCGGTGCGGCGGCCTGCCGGCTCCGGGCGCTGGGCAGCAGGGCAGGCTGCTCAGCTAAGCGCATGCGCGCATGCTGCCGCCTAGCGCTCGCGGTAGACGATACGGCCCTTGCTCAGGTCGTACGGCGTCAGCTCCACCGTGACCTTGTCGCCGGTGAGGATGCGGATATAGTGCTTGCGCATCTTGCCGGAGATGTGCGCGGTCACGATGTGGCCGTTCTCCAGCTCCACGCGAAACATCGTATTGGGCAGGGTGTCGGTAATCACCCCCTGCATCCGGATGGAGTCTTCCTTCGCCATGCGCCTCTCTGATCCGTGATCGCTTGCCGAGTCAGTGTACGGGTCCCGTATAGGCTCCTGGGACCTTCCGGAGGCGTGAACTATACCGAGGAGCGCCGCCGGCAGCAAGCGTGGCCAGCCGGTCACCCGACCTCGTGCCACTGCCGCCCGTCGTAGACCTCATGGGGCCGGAAGCCGGCCTTGTACGCCATGGCCGGAGCGTCGGGGATCCAGTAGCCCAGGTAGAGGTGCCGTGCGCCGAGACGCCGGGCCTCGCTGATCTGCCAGAGCACGGCCAGGTTCCCGAGGCCGCGGCGCTCCGCGTTCGGCTCGTAGAAGGTGTAGACCGCGGACAGGGCCCCGGGCAGGATGTCGGTGACCGCTACCGCCAGCAGCGGGCCTTCCGGCGCGGTCCGGAACTCGTAGAGTAGGGTGGTGGCGCACCAGGGGGCCGTGAAGAAGCCCTGCGCCTCGTCGGCGTCCGGATCTGCCATGGTGCTGCCGGGGTGGCGGTGGTCCAGGTAGCGCTGGTAGAGATCCAGGTGCTCCGAGGTAAGGGCCGGGCGGCGCGGCGTGACGTGGAGGTCGGCGTTGTCGCGCTGGCAGCGCCGGTGCCGGCGCCGCGGGCGGAAGTGCTCGACCGGCAGGCGCAGGGACTGGCAGGCGCTGCAGGCGGGGCAGGCCGGCCGGTAGACGTACGGCCCGCTGCGTCGAAACCCCTGCTCGAGCAGTAGCCGATAGCGCGTCTCGCTCAGCGGCGTTGTCGGCGCCAGGAACTCGAGCCGCGCGGTCCGGCCGCTGACGTAGGCGCACTCGTGGCACCCCGTGCGCAGCAGCGGCACCTGCCTACGCCCCTGGGTCACGCGGCCGCCTCCCGGTGCTTGCGGTGCTCCGCCAGCGGGCTCAGGCCGCTGTCCAGACGCCAGGGCCCGGGTCGGTGGGGGGCCTGCAGGGCGGCCTCGAGCCGGTGCAGGTACTCGCTGCGGGGGATCTCACGCACGCCCAGGCGCTCCAGGTGCGGGTTGCTCATCTGGCAGTCGAAGAGGTGGAACCCCCAGCGCCAGAGCTGCCCGGTCAGCCAGGTCAGCCCGATCTTGGAGGCGTCCTCGACCCGGCTGAACATCGACTCCCCGAAGAAGGCGCCGTGCAGGGCGACGCCGTAGACGCCGCCGACCAGCTCGTCCTCGAGCCAGACCTCCGCGGAGTGCGCACACCCGCGGTGGTGGAGCTCGGTATAGGCGTCCATCATCTCCCGGGTGATCCAGGTCCCGTCCTGGCCCGGGCGCGGCGCCGCGCAGCCGGCGACGACCGCCTCGAACTCCGCATCCAGCGTTACGGTCAGTTGGCCCCGGTTCAGGCGCCGCCGGAGGCTGCGGCTGATATGGAAGCCACCCGGGAGGAAGAGGCCCCGCGGGTCGGGGCTCCACCACAGGATCGGCTGCCCCTCGCCGTACCAGGGGAAGATGCCGTTGCGATAGGCCGTGATGAGCCGTTCCGGGGAGAGGTCACCGCCTACGGCCAGCAAGCCGTTGGGATCGGTCATGGCCTCTTCCGCCGCGGGGAACGGCTCCTCGGGGGCGCGCTCGTTGAGCCAGCGTAGCCGTCGCATCGCTGCGGCTGCCCTCTTGCTCGGTCCAGATACCTGGGACTGGGGGCGTCAGGCCCCATCATACCGCTTGGCTGCCAGCGCGTGCAGGCGTCTGCCGCTGCGCGGCGGCTTGCCGCTGTCGCGGTGGTCACTGACAATAGTGGATCGATCCCTGACGAGGTGCGACGGCTGTGGCGAAGACAGAGGAAGACACGGGCGAAGAGCCCTTCCTAGGCCACCAGCTGCAGCGCCGGCTGCGCGAGGCGGTGATGGTCGTCCTCGGGGGGGTTGCGGTGTTCATGCTCCTGGCGCTGTGGAGCTACGACGCCGCCGATCCGGGGTGGAGCCGTGTCAGCGCTGTCGCCGAGGTGGAGAATGTCGGCGGTGTCGCCGGCGCCTGGTTCGCCGAGCTGGCCTTGCTGCTGTTCGGCTATCTCGCCTACCTGGTGCCCCTGTTCATGGGGTGGGCCACCTACCGGCTCTTCCGCGTGCTCGACGAGCCGGCCTTCGACCCGCTGGCGCTGCTCGTCCGGGCCGTGGGGCTGCTCCTCGCCCTGCTCTCCGGTGCGGCCCTGGCCACGCTCCACTTCCGTGGCGCAGGCCTGCCCCTCGGCGCCGGTGGACTCGTCGGCGACCTCAGCGCCGGCCAGCTGTACAGCTGGCTGGGCTTCGTCGGGGCGTCCCTGATAGCGGCGGCGCTGTTCCTGGCCGCCCTCACGCTGGCTACCGGCTTCTCCTGGCTGGCGTTGACGGAGCGGGTAGGGCGCTGGACGTTGGCGCTGTACGCCTACCTGCGGCAGCGTCTCGGCCGCTCCCTCCTGGATCGGCTGGCCGCACGGGGACAGGCTGTGCGGGCGCGTCTCCAGGCGCCCCGTCCCGGCGGTATCCCCCGTGACGAGCCGCAGGAGACGCCGCGCATCGCGCCGCCGGCGGCTGGCGGTGGTGACGGCGGGGTGGAGCGAGGTGAGGCCGTGCGCCAGGCCGTCCAGCCCCTGCCCGCCGGCGACAGCGGGGGAGCCGGTACCGGGCCGGATGCGGCGCTCGAGCCGGCATCGCCGACGGAGCCGGCAGCCGAGAAGCCGCGCCGCAAGCCGAGGAAGCCGGGCGGTAAGCGCGGCCGGTCCGTACCGAGCTCTCCCATCCCCCCCCTAGACCTGCTCGAGGAGCCCCCGGGCGACCAGGGGGGGTATAGCGCCGAGACGCTCAGCGCCATGTCGCGGCAGCTTGAGGAGCGCTTGCGCGAGTTCGGCGTCCAGGTCCAGGTGGAGACCGTGCAGCCCGGACCGGTCATCACCCGGTTCGAGGTCCTGCCGGCCGCCGGCGTGAAGGTCAGCCAGATCTCCAATCTCGCCAAGGACCTGGCGCGAGCCATGTCCGTGCGCTCGGTACGGGTCGTGGAGGTCATCCCCGGCAAGTCGACCGTGGGCCTGGAGATCCCCAACGAGCAGCGCGACGTCATCGCCCTGTCGGAGCTGATCCGGTCCCAGGACTACGTGCGCTCGAGGTCGCCGCTGACTGTGGCCCTGGGGAAGGATATCGGCGGCAACCCGGTGACCGCGGACCTGGCCAAGATGCCCCACCTGCTGGTGGCCGGCACCACCGGCTCCGGCAAGTCGGTGGGGATCAACGCCATGATCCTGTCCCTGCTCTACCGGAACACGCCGGACCGGACACGGCTGATCATGGTCGATCCCAAGATGCTGGAGCTGTCGGTCTACGACGGCATCCCGCACCTGCTCGCGCCGGTGGTCACGGACATGAACGACGCCGCCAACGCCCTGCGCTGGTGCGTCGCCGAGATGGAGCGCCGCTACCGGCTCATGGCCGCGCTCGGCGTACGCAACGTCGACGGCTTCAACGAGCGGGTGCGCGCCGCGCGCGAGGCCGGTGAGCCGCTGCGCGACCCGCTGTTCGACGCCAACGACCCCAACATGCAGACCCTCGACGGGGAGGTGCCCCAGGCGCCCGAGCTCGAGGAGCTGCCGTACATCGTGGTGGTGGTCGACGAGCTCGCTGACATGATGATGATCGTCGGCAAGAAGGTCGAGGAGCTCATCGCGCGCCTGGCGCAAAAGGCGCGCGCCGCTGGCATCCACCTGATTCTCGCCACGCAGCGGCCCTCGGTGGACGTGATCACCGGCCTGATCAAGGCCAATATCCCGACCCGCATCGGCTTCCAGGTCTCCTCCAAGGTGGACTCGCGGACCATCCTCGACCAGCAGGGGGCCGAGGCCCTGCTCGGCTACGGCGACATGCTCTACGTACCGCCGGGCAGCGGTGTCCCGCAGCGTGCCCACGGCGCCTTTGTCACCGATGAGGAGGTCCATCGCGTGGTGGAGCACCTCAAGTCGGTGGCCGAGCCGGAGTACGTGGACGAGGTCCTCCAGGATACCAGCGACTCGGCACCCCTCCCCGGTGTGCCGGGCGAGGGCGGCAGCAACGGCGGAGGCAGTGGGGAGAGCGATCCGCTCTACGACGACGCTGTACGCGTGGTCACCGAGACGCGCAAGGCGTCCATCTCCGGGGTGCAGCGGCGGCTGAAGATCGGCTACAACCGTGCGGCGCGGTTGGTGGAGGAGATGGAGTCCGCCGGCGTGGTCGGCCCGCTGCAGTCCAACGGCAGCCGCGAGGTCCTCGCCCCGCCACCGCCGGAGGCAGGCGATGGCTGACCCGCGCCGCTAGCGCCTCCGCACCCGCTACGGCGCGCCCCGCGCGCCCCGTACGCCGGCGGCATCGCCGCCGCTGCGACGGGTACGGTCCAGGCGTCCATGCGCGAGTCGTTGCGCCTCGGCGAGGCCCATGCCGATCTCCCGTGGCGCGCGGCAGGCGGGCCCGGGACGGACGTGACGATCTGCCTGCGCCAACGGTATCCTATAACAACGCTATCCAGAGCGCTTGGTTTCCCAATAAGAGGCAGCAATCACCATGCCGCGAGCAGCACCCCGTGCGGCCCTGGCCGCCGTAACTGTCCCCGTTGTCGCCCTAGCTGCCGGCGCCGTGCAGGCCGGGCAGCTCGAGGCGCTAGAGGCGTACTACCAGCAGGTCGAGACCGTCGAGGGCGAGTTCGAGCAGCGGACCGTCGAGGACAGCGGTGAGGTGGTAGCGCAGTCCAGCGGTGAGTTCGCCATCCATCGCCCCGATCGCTTCCACTGGTCCTACGAGGGTGCGTTCGTCCAGGAGATCGTCGCCGACGGCGAGCGGCTGTGGGTCTACGACGTGGGGCTCGATCAGGTCACCGTCCGCGATCAGGACCGGGCCCTGGGCACCGCGCCGGCGCAGCTGCTGGCCGGGGACTACAGCGAGCTCTCGGAGGCCTTCGAGATCGAGGCTACCGACGATTTCGTCCGGCTGACCCCGCGCGACGGGGGGCAGGCTTTCGACGAGGCCCGCCTGACCATGACCGAGGGCCGGCCCGAGTCCCTGGAGATCCATGACGCCCTGGGGCAGGTGACCCGCGTAGCGCTCAGCGACGTGCAGCTTGATGCCGATCTGGACGCGGAGCGCTTCGAGTTCGAGCCGCCGGAGGGGGTGGATATCTACGAGGCCGATCCGCGAGAGGGCGGCCAGTGACAGCAGCGGTGGGTGCGCCCCTGGGCGAGCGCATGCGCCCGCGCAGCATCGATGAGATGGCCGGGCAGGGGCACCTGCTCGATCCGGGGCGGGCACTCGCCGAGAGCGTGGCCGCCGGGCGCCCCCACTCCATGATCCTGTGGGGGCCGCCGGGCAGCGGCAAGACCACCCTGGCGCGCCTGGTAGCCGACCACGCGCAGGCGCGCCTGCTGACCCTCTCGGCGGTGGCTGCCGGGGTGAAAGAGATCCGCGCCGCCATGGCCGAGGCCAGCGAGCGCTGGCAGGCGGGGTGGCTTACGGTGCTGTTCATCGACGAGGTGCACCGCTTCAACAAGGCGCAGCAGGACGCTTTCCTGCCCTACGTCGAGGACGGCACCGTCGTCCTCGTCGGCGCCACCACGGAGAATCCGTCCTTCGAGCTGAACAAGGCGCTGCTCTCCCGGGCGCGGGTCTACAGGCTCCGCGCCCTGGATGAGGAGGCCCTGGGCGCCCTGCTCGATCGGGCCCTGGCAGATGCCGAGCGCGGGCTGGGCGGTCTCGGGCTAACCGTTAGCGACGAGGGGCGAGCCCTGCTGCTGCGCGCTGCTGACGGCGATGCGCGGCGGCTGCTCTCGGCGCTGGAGATCGCGGCGGATCTGGCCGGGGGTCGGGTCATCGACGCCGATACGGTCGCCGAGGCGGTGACCGGCGGAGCCCGGCGCTTCGACAAGGGCGGCGACGACTTCTACGATCAGATATCGGCGCTGCACAAGGCCATCCGCGGCTCGGACCCGGATGCCACGCTGTACTGGCTGGCGCGGATGCTCGACGGCGGCTGCGAGCCGCTCTACATCGCCCGGCGGCTGATCCGTGTCGCCTCGGAGGATATCGGCAACGCCGATCCCCGGGCCCTGCAGGTCGCGACCAGCGCCGCCGAGGCCTACGAGCGGCTGGGCTCGCCCGAGGGCGATCTGGTGCTGGCCCAGGCCGCTGCCTACGAGGCCTCGGCACCCAAGAGCAACCGCGTCTACACGGCCTGGCAGGCGGCCGAGCGGGACGTCCAGCACCACGGCTCGCTCGAGGTGCCCCTGCACCTGCGCAATGCGCCGACGGGCATGATGCAGGCGCAAGGCTTCGGTAGCGGCTATCGCTACCCCCACGACGAGCCGGAGGCCTACGCCGCCGGCGTCCAGTACATGCCGGATGCCCTGGTGGGCACCCGCTACTACGAGCCCAGCGATCGGGGCCTGGAGCAACGGATCGCCGAGCGCCTCAGGCGGCTCCGGGCACGGGAGCGCTGAGGCCGCGGCTCGGTGCCGCCTCGGCCCGGGGCGCGACCATCGCTTGCTGGGCGTTCGTTTCGCAAGCGAAGGAGCTTACGACCCCTATGATCGATCCCAAGCTGCTGCGCCAAGATCCCGAGGGCGTCGCTGCCAATCTGGCGCGGCGCGGTGTCGAGTTCGATGCCGCTGCCTACCGGGAGCTGGATGCCCGCCGCCGCGAGCTGCAGCAGCAGACGCAGGAGCTGCAGAGCGAGCGCAACCGCCGCTCCAAGGAGATCGGTGCGGCCAAGCGGCGCGGCGAGGATATCGAGCCGCTCAAGGCCGAGGTCAGCGATCTCGGTGACCGGCTCGGCGAGGCCGAGCAGGCCCTCGCCGCTGTGCAGGAGGAGCTGGAGCAGTGGCACCTGAGCCTGCCGAACCTGCTCGACGGCGAGGTCCCCGACGGCGAGGACGAGGCAGATAATGCCGAGCTGCGCCAGTGGGGCGGTATCCCGGCGCTCGACTTCAAGCCCCGGGACCACGTCGAGCTGGGCGAGCTCATGGGCGGTATGGGCTTCGAGGCCGCCGCACGTATCGCCGGCAGCCGCTTCGTCACCCTTCGCGGTGAGCTCGCCCGCCTGCACCGGGCGTTGACGCAGTTCATGCTCGATCTCCACACCGGTGAGCACGGCTACGAGGAGGCCTACGTCCCGTATTTGGTCAATGCCCGCTCCCTGACCGGGACCGGGCAGCTGCCCAAGTTCGAGGCGGACCTGTTCAAGGTCGACCACGACCCGCCCTTCTATCTCGCGCCTACGGGCGAGGTCCCGGTGACCAACCTGGTCCAGGACTGCATCGTCGAGGATGCGGAGCTGCCGCTGCGCCTCGTCTGCCATACGCCGTGCTTCCGCTCGGAGGCGGGCAGCTACGGGAAGGACACACGCGGCATGATCCGCCAGCACCAGTTCGAGAAGGTGGAGCTGGTCCAGGTCACCCGGCCCCACGAGTCCTGGGACGCCCTCGAGGCGCTTACCGGCCACGCCGAGACGGTGCTGCGCCGCCTGGCGCTGCCCTACCGGGTGGTCTCCCTATGCAGCGGCGATATCGGCTTCTCCGCGGCGCGCACCTACGACCTGGAGGTCTGGCTGCCGGCCCAGGAGCGCTACCGCGAGATCTCCTC
>CAJXLI010000069.1 GCA_913055575.1 uncultured Ectothiorhodospiraceae bacterium | reverse complement strand
GGGATGGCGAAGAAGACCCCCCAGAACCCCCAGAGGCCGCTGAAGACCACGATGGAGACGATGATCGCCACCGGGTGGAGATTGACCACCTCGGAGAACAGCAGCGGCACCAGGACGTTGCCGTCGAGGATCTGGATGACGGCGTAGGCGATCAGCACGTAGACGAGCTCCTGGCTCACCCCGAAGTGGAAGTAGGCGATCAGCGCTACCGGCAGGGTCATGGTGAAGGCACCGATGTACGGGATGATCACCGACAGCCCCGTGGCCACGGCCAGCAGCAGGGCGAAGGGGACCCCGAGCAGCGAGAAGGTCAGGTAGGTCACCCCCCAGACGATGAAGATCTCGATGAACTTGCCGCGGACGTAGTTGCCGATCTGCTCATCCACATCCAGCCACACCTCATTGGCGAAGGCGCGGTGGCGCGGCAGGTGGTCGCTCGCCCACTGCACCAGCCGCCGCTTGTCCTTGAGCAGGAAGAAGACCAGGAACGGCACGAGCACCGCGTGGACGGTCAGCGTCCCCAGGATCAGCAGCGACCCCACCGTCACCGTGGCCACCACGCTCTGGCCGTAGTTGGTGATGTCCTGCCGGGCCGTGTCGAGCATCTGGCGGATCCCGGACTCGGAGAACAACTGCGGATAATGCTCGGGCAGCTGCAGCAGCAGGTGCTGCCCCTGCTCCAGGATAGCCGGGAGCTGATCCACTAGCTGCGCGACCTGGCCGTAGAGCAGCGGGATCAACGCGAACACCACCAGGATCAGGAACGTGACCAGGAACAGGATCACGACCACGACGGCGGGGATCCGGTGGACGCCGTAGCGCTCGAAGACGCGCACCACCCCCTCGAGCAGGTAGGCGATGACCAGGGCGGCGATGAGCGGGGCCAGGATGCTGCCGAACAGCAGCACCGCCCCCAGGCCAGCCACGAGCAGGAGGAGGAAAGCGGTGATTTGCGGATCGTTGAAGGTCCGGCCCAGCCAGCGGCGAATCAGCTCCAAGGGTGTCCCTCCTCGGTGAACAACGCCGGGATGGTAACGCAGGCGGGCTAGACTTGCTGTGTAGGAACTCGTCGCTGCGCTTCCAGGTCCTAGGTGTAGCTATGTCGGCATGTCTGCGTCGCCACGTTGCCGCGCTCCTGGCAGCGGCCCTGCTGCTCGCGGCCACCTCTCCCGCCACCGCGGGCGGGGCAGACCGGCTCGAGCTGCCGCAGCTCGGGCCACCGGGCGGCAATGCCCTGCCCGTCTACAAGGAGCAAGAGCTCGGCGCCGAGGCCATGCAGAAGGTCCGGCAGCAGCTGCCGCTGCTCAACGACCCGGAGGTCAACGAGTACATCGCCGATCTCGGCACGCGGCTCGCGAGCCACAGCGAGCGCCCCGGCTACAACTACCACTTCTTCGTCATCGACAGCGACCGGATCAACGCCTTCGCCCTGCCCGGCGGCCACGTGGGGATCCACACCGGGCTGATCCGCGAGACCCGCACCGAGAGCGAGCTCGCCGGCGTGCTCGCCCACGAGATCGCCCACGTCAGCCGGCGCCATATCGCCCGGCGCTACGCCCGTGCGAAACAGCTCAACCTGCAGACGGCGGCGGCCATCCTGGCGGGCATCCTCGTCGGCAGCCAGAATCCCCAGGCCGGCAGCGCCGCCGTCATGGCCGGCATCGCCGCCCCCATCCAGCAGCAGCTCGCCTACTCGCGCAGCCACGAGCGCGAGGCCGATCGCGTCGGCGTCGGCACCCTGGCCACGGCCGGCTTCGACCCCGACGGCATGCCGAGCTTCTTCCAGCGCCTGGCCGACGCCTCGCGCTACGCCGAGAAGCCGCCGGTGTACCTGAGCACCCACCCGCTCACCGAGAGCCGGATCACGGCAGCCCAGAACACCGCGGCGCGCCTGTCGACCGAGGCGAGCTACGTCAGCGGCCGCCACCCCTTCATCCGGGCCCGCCTGCAGGTGCTCGCCAACGAGGAGGCGAGCACCAGCGCCGTGGCGATCATGCGCGACCGGCTCGCGCGCAGCAGCGACGACCCGACGGCGCGGGCGGCGGCCCTCTACGGCCTGGCGCTCGCCCTGTCGCGGGAGGAGGGCCGGCACGCCCAGGCCCTGGCGCTGCTCGACACCCTGGAGACGGTAGACGGCGAGCGGCTCCACGTCCTGCTCGGCCGCGGCGAGATCCTGCGCGCCTCGGGCCGGACGGAGGAGGCGCTGCAGGCCTACCGTGAGGCCCGCGCCCTCTACCCCGGCAGCGGCGCGGCCACCTACCGCCACGCCGAGACCCTCCTGGCCGCCGGACAAGCGGAGAAGGCCCACCGCGAGCTCAGCCGAGCGGCACGGGAGCAGGGCCGCTCGCTACCGCTGCTGCGCCTGCTCGCCGAGGCTGCCCACGCCAGCGGCCACGAGGCCAAGGGCTACATCACGCTGGCCCGGTACCACCACACCCGCGGCGACATCGAGCTGGCCATCGCGCAGCTGAACAACGCCATCCGCCACGCCAGCGCCAACGACTACCAGCGCGCTCGGGCCAACGCCCTCAAGGCGCGCTGGCAGCAGCAGGGCCACGACTAGGCGGTACGCCGCCGCAGCAGCAGGCGCTGGCCAGCGTTCTGCACGGGTTAGTAGACTGCCGGCACATTCCCCGGGTGGCGCGATCATGGCGGCTAGCGAGGCCTTCGATAACGAGTGGCTCCGGAGCATGGGCGGCGCCGGTCCGATCCCCCGCCTCTGGGAGGCCCTGCAGGCCGACGGTGGCCGCCCGGGCCCGGCGTGCGCCGCCGCCTTCCAGGCCCTCTACGCCCAGCTCGACACCGCCCTGATCGGGCTGCGCACCCTGGCCGAGGGCCTCGCCGGCCAGGAGCCCGGGGCCGGCCAGGAGGCCGATCCGGCGTGGCTGGCGCCCTGGCTGCAGAGCCTGGCCCGCCTGGGGCCGTGGCAGGATGCCGTGGGGCGCACCCAGGAGACCCAGGCCGCCCTCCACCGCTACACCACCGCCTACAGCGAGTGCGCGGCGGCGCTCCTCGAGACCGTGCGCGCCGGCCTGCAGGACCTGGAGAGGCAGCTCGGCGAGGCCGCCGACGACCCGGAGGGCACCCTGCCGCAGAGCTGCCAGGAGCTGCACCGGTGGTGGGTGGCAGCCGGCGAGGCCCGCCACGATGCCCTGCTCGGCTCCGAGCGCTGGGCCACGGCCTTCGGCCGCCTGACCAACGCCACCACGGAGCTCATCGGCAGCTGCCAGGCGCAGCTCGACGCCGGACTGCGCCACCTCGACCTGCCCAACCGGGAGGACTTCATCGACACCCAACGGCGCCTGGTCCAGCTGGAGCGCGAGCGCCGCGGGAGCGCCGGCAGCGAGGAGATCGAGGCCCTGCGCGCCGAGATCGCCCGCCTGCGCGAGGAGGTCGCCACCCTGCGCCGGCAGAGTGAGGGGCACGACAGCCCGTGACCGAGCCCGGCAACACCGGAGAAGAGCTATCTGCCTGGCAGCGCCGCCTCGTGCAGGCCCTGGACGAGGCGGCCGAGCTGCCCGTGGACACCCGCGGCGCGACCCCCTTCGAGACCTACGCCCACTACAGCCACGGCGCCACCCTGCGGCGCTACCCGCCCCGAGGGGCGGAACGGCGGCGCCCGGTCCTGGTCGTCTACTCCCTGGTCAACCGCCCCTTCATCCTCGACCTGACCGAGCGCCGCTCCCTGATCCGCGCGCTGTGCGACGCCGGGCACCCGGTCTACCTCCTGGACTGGGGGCGGCCGCGGGGCGCCGACCGCTTCCTCACCCTGACCGACTACATCGACGGCCTCCTGGCGGGAGCGGCGCAGGACATCCAGACCGACGAAGGCGAGGCCCCGGACCTGCTCGGCGTGTGCCAGGGCGGCGTCTTCGCCCTGTGCCTGGCGGCCCTGCACCCGGAGCGGGTCCGGCGGCTCGTCACCCTGGTCACGCCGGTGGACTGCCGCACCCCGGGCGACCACCTCAGCCGCATGGCGCAGCAGGTGGACTTCGACCGGGCGGCACAGACCCTGGGCAACATCCCCGCTGAGTGGCTCAACGGCGTCTTCGTCGCGCTCAAGCCGTACCAGCTGCTCGCCCAGCGCTACGCGGAGATGCCGGAGCTCGCCGGCCACCCGGAGGCGCTGCACGACTTCCTGCGCCTGGAGCGCTGGATGTACGACAGCCCGGACCAGGCGGCCGCCGCCTTCGCCGAGTTCGCCCGCGAGCTCTACCAGCGCAACGCCCTGCTCGACGGCAGCCTGGAGGTCGCCGGGCAACGCATCCGCCTCGGCGACATCCGCCAGCCGATCCTGAACATCTTCGCCCAGCAGGACCACCTGGTGCCGCCGCCGGCGGCGCGGGCCCTGGGCGCCCACGTGCGGGGCTCGCCCTACGAGGAGCTGGCGTTCCCGGGCGGCCACCTGGGGGTGTTCATCAGCCGCCGGGCGCACCGCGAGCTGGTCCCGCGGGTGGTCTCGTGGCTGGCCGGCTGAGCGGGGCGCGGCACCGCCCAGCGGCACCTGCCAGGCGTCGGGGAAAACGCAGGCGCCAGGGGCAGCACAGGGCTGCTGGACCGGCGCCGGCGGCCGCCGGCGCCCAGGGTGCCGGGCAAAAAAAACCCCCTGCGGATGCAGGGGGCCAAGGGGTTGGCGACAGTTGTCTCCGGGGAGGAGACGCCGCCAGGAGGAGACCGGCTAAAGATCCATCTTGCTGGCACGTTCGACGGCCGCAGCAACCCGATGACTACCTCGCTCGGCTTGGCTTGCCCGTCGATGTTGCTACGCAACATGATAGTTCGATCACCTTCGAGCGTCAAGCCCTTCCATAACCTGAGGTTATCCAGCCATACCCTCTAGAAGCTGCAGAACAGCGCGCCGTTGACCGGGATATTGGCGCCGGTGATATAGCCCGACTCGTCGGCAACGAGGAACGCCACGACACGGGCGATCTCCTCGGGCTCCGCCATGCGGCCGAGCGGGATCTGCGAGACGATCTGGTCGCGGACGTCGCTGGGCATGGCGTCCGTCATCGGCGTGGCGACGTAGCCCGGCGAGACGGAGTTGACCGAGACGCCCTTGCGGGCGTTCTCCTTGGCGACGGCCATGGTGAAGCCGTGCATGCCCGCCTTGGCCGCCGAGTAGTTGGCCTGCCCGAGCTGCCCGGTCTGGCCGTTGACCGAGGAGATGTTGACGATGCGCCCGAAGCCCTGCTCGCGCATGCCCGGCAGCAGCTGCCGCGTGACGTTGAAGACACTATCGAGGTTGACGTCGGTGACTGCCTGCCAGTCCTCCGACGCCATCTTGTGGCAGAAGCCGTCGCGGGTAATGCCAGCCAGGTTGACCAGCACCTCGACCTCGCCGAACTGCTGCCTGAGCTGCTCGCCCATGCGCTGGCAGGCGTCGTAGTCCGCCACGTTGCACTCGACGTAGCCAACCTCGTGGCCCTCGGCGCGCAGCTGGGCCTGCCAATCCTCGATCCGCTCCGCCTCGGCGTCCATGCACGTGGTGACCACGCGATACCCGTCCGCGGCGAGCCGACGGCACACGGCGGTACCGATCCCGCCGTTGCCTCCGGTTACCAGGGCTAAACGACCTGCCATGACGATTCCTCGCTCTCTTGAAAACGTGCGCCCATGCCCCGTGCGGCGCGGCTACGTTGGGCCGCCTTGTGCATCGCAACATGAGTGATTGATCAGTACTCTATGCTGCGGTGCAATGCATGTCAACGCCAAGGGGCCTACCCCGGGCGGGGCCTACCAGGGGCCGCTCGCGCTAGCGGCGCAGGTGGTGTAGCGAGGATCCGCCGGTCAGGCCGGCTCGCAGGTGCGGGGTCCGGGCGGGATGCGAGGCATCAGTGCGGGGGGAGAGGCGGAGCGAGCGATCAGCCGGAGGAGGACGGCCCATCGTCTTGACCGGAGCGGTCATCGCCATCGGCGCTTGGCCCGGAGGCCGATGGCCCCTCGGTATCGTCGTCCTTGGCCTGGCCGGTATCGAATCCGCCCAGCTGCCGCCACAGCGCCAGGTTGCGCTCGGCGAGCTGCGTCATGAGGCCCACGGGGTTGTGGTCCATGAGATCGCGGGCACCCTCCTGGACGACCCGGTGCTGCTCGGCCCACAGCTCCAGGCTCTTCTCCAGGTAGCTGGTGAGCATGCTCTGCATGTTGCCGCCGTAGGCGCGGATCAGCTGGGCGAGCAGCTGGCTCGAGAAGATCGGCTCGCCGCCCTCCTCCTCCTCGCTGATGATCTGCAGCAGGATGCTGCGGGTAATATCCTCCCGGGACTTGGCATCCACAACCTGGAACTCTACACCCTCGAGCACCAGACGCTTGACGTCCGCCAGCGTGATGTAGCTCGAGATGGCGGTGTCGTAGAGCCGCCGGTTGGGGTACTTCTTGATGATCCGCGTATCCGACATGGGATCCTCCGGGATAGACGGATTGACGCTATGCTGCAGGGCGCGAGGTGTCAAGCAAGTGGGCGCCCCGGCTGACAGGCGCCCCGGCTGGCACCGGCTAGCCGCCCGCAGCCAGGTCCAGGAAGGCCGCCGCCTTGTCCCGTGTCTCCGCCAGCTCGGCGCCACAGGTCGAGTCGGCCACCACGCCGCCACCGGCCCAGTAGGTCATGGTGCCGCCGGCGCAGACGGCGGTCCGGATGGCGATATTGGTGTCCATACGGCCGTCCAGGCCCAGGTAGCCGATCGCCCCGCAGTAGACGCCCCGCGCCCCTGGCTCCAGCTCGGCGATGATCTCCATGGCCCGGCGCTTGGGGGCACCCGTGATGGAGCCGCCGGGCAGGCAGTCGCGCAGCAGGTCCGTAGCCCCGCGCCCCGGCGGCAGCTGCCCGGTCACCGTGCTCACCAGGTGGTGGACCCGGGCGAAGCGCTCCGCCCGGCACAGCGACGGCACCCCCACGCTCCCGGTCACGCAGCCCTTGCCCAGGTCGTTGCGCAGCAGGTCGACAATCATCACGTTCTCGGCGCGGTCCTTGCGGCTGGCGAGGAGCGCCTCGCGGGCGGCCGCATCCGCCACGGCGTCCGCCTGACGCGGCCGGGTCCCCTTGATCGGCTCCGTGACCACCCGGCCGTCGCCCTCGAGGCGCAGGAAGCGCTCCGGCGAGAGGCTGAGGACATCGCAGCCGGGCAGCCGCAACCAGGCGCCGAAGGGGGCCGGGGAGGCGCCGCGCAGCGCCAGGTAGGCTGCCTGCGGATCGCCCCGATAGCCCACCGAGAAGCGCCGCGCGAGATTGACCTGGTAGCAGTCGCCCGCGTGGAGATAGCCCTGCACCCGCTGGAAGGCGGCGGCGTAGCCGGCCTCGTCCGGCGCCCGTTGCATAGCCCCCACGGCGTGCAGCGGCTCCGGCGCGGCATCGCCGTCCAGGCGCCGCTCCACCGCCGCTAGCCACTCGGGATCCAGCCGCCGGCCTACGGCCACTGTCTCGCCGGCGTAGTGGTCCGTGACCAGGGCGCTGTCGTAGACGCCCACCGCCATCTCGGGCACCGCCGGCTCGGGGCCCGGCACGCCCATCAGGCGGCGGCCGAGATCGTAGGCGAAATAGCCCACGGCACCGCCAGTGAAGGGGAGCTCCGGATGCAGCGGGTGCGGGCCCAGCGCCTCGAGCACGGCCGCCAGGTGGGCCAGCGGATCCCCCTGGCGGCGCTCGGTCCGGCCGCCGCGGCGGATGGTGGTCACGCCGCCGGCGGTGACCAGCGTGGCTACCGGGCGGGCGACCAGGACGGCGTAGCGGCCGCCGCCGCAGCCGTCGTGGCCGCTATCCAGCCACATCGACCACGGCTCGCCGCCGAGCGCGCGCAGGGCAGCGGCCCCGTCCGCGATGTAGGGCAAGCTCCGGGTATGCAGGGATGCGGTCACAGCGCTCTCGCTCGCCTCGGGACGGTCTCAGTCTAACGCCGCGCGCCCCGGCAGCCAGCCTCGGCCCGGGGGACCTGGCGTGGTACCATCCGGGGTCGAATCCACCGCCTGAGAAGCGCGTGCAGCCATGGCCGGACACAGTAAATGGGCCAATATCAAGCGCCACAAGTGGGCGCAGGACGCCAAGCGGTCCAAGATCTTCACCAAGCACATCCGGGAGATCACCATCGCAGCGCGCATGGGTGGGCCCGATCCGGAGACCAATCCGCGGCTGCGGCTGGCCCTGGAGCGCGCCTTCGCCGCGAACCTGCCCAAGGACCGCGCGGACGCCGCCATCAAGAAGGGCGCCGGGCTCGAGGAGATCACCAACTACGAGGAGATCCGCTACGAGGGCTACGGCCCGGGCGGCGCGGCGATCATGGTCGACTGCATGACCGACAACCGCAACCGCACCGTCTCCGAGGTCCGCCACGCCTTCACCAAGCACGGCGGCAAGATGGGCACCGACAACTCGGTAGCCTACCTCTTCCAGGAGCGGGGGGTGCTGGTCTTCGCGCCGGGCACGGACAGCGACCAGGTCCTGGAGGTGGCGCTGGAGGCCGGCGCCGACGACCTGGTGGAGAACGAGGATGGCTCCCTGGAGGTGCTCACCACCCCGGAGGCCTACCGCGGGGTCCGCGAGGCGCTCATCGGCGCCGGGCTGGAGCCGGCGCAGGCCGACGTCACCCAGCGCCCGGACCTGACCGTCCAGATCGAGGGCGAGAACGCCGAGAGCACGGCGCGGCTCATCGACCGCCTGGAGGACCTGGACGACGTCCAGCACGTCTACACGAACGCCGAGCTGCCGGCGGAGGTCTACGAAGAAGGCTAGGCCATGACCCGCATCCTCGGCATCGACCCCGGCTCGCGGGTCACCGGCTACGGCATCGTCGACGACGGACCCTCGGCCCGCCTCGTGGCCGAGGGGACGCTCCACCTGCCCCGGCAGGCCCCCCTGCCGGAGCGCCTCGGCCAGATCTTCCAGGGTCTGGCCGGCCTCGTCGCCGAGCACCAGCCCGAGGAGGTGGCCCTGGAGCAGGTCTTCGTCCACCGCAACGCGGACACCGCCCTGAAGCTCGGCCACGCCCGTGGCGCGGCGCTGGCCGCCTGCGTCAGCGCCGGCCTGCCGGTGGCCGAGTACGCCCCGGCCCGCATCAAGCAGGCGGTGGTCGGCAGCGGCCGCGCCGGCAAGGGGCAGGTGGGCTACATGGTCCGCGCCCTGCTGCGGCTGCGCAGCCAGCCGGCGGAGGACGCCGCCGACGCCCTCGCCACCGCCCTGTGCCACGCGCAGCACCGCAGCTCACCGCTGGGCGCCGCCGCGGGAGGCCGATCATGATCACCCGGCTCCGCGGGACGCTCATCGAGAAGCGGCCGCCGACGCTGGTCGTGGACGTGGGCGGCCTCGGCTACGAGGTGGATGCCCCGCTGTCGACCATCGAGGCCCTCCCCGAGGCAGGCCAGGAGGTGCTCCTGCACACCCACCTGAGCGTGCGCGAGGACGGACAGACCCTCTTCGGCTTCCGCTCGCGGAACGAGCGCGATCTCTTCCGCCGCCTGATCCGCGTCTCCGGCGTGGGACCGAAGCTCGGCCTGGCCCTCCTGTCGGGCGTCGACGGCGAGGAGCTGATCCGCTGCGTGCGCGACGACGACCCCAGGCGGCTGACCGACGTCCCGGGGATCGGCCGCAAGACCGCCGAGCGGCTCATCGTGGAGCTGCGCGATCGGCTCGAGGACAGCGGCTTGGGGGCCGCGCCGGCCGCCGCCGGAGGCGAGCCGGCCGGCGCCGCGGAGGCCGCCTCCGGCGACGCGGACCCGGTGGCCGAGGCGACGGAGGGGCTCATCGCCCTGGGCTACAAGCCGCCCGAGGCGACCCGCATGGCCCGCCACGCCGCCGAGGCGGGTATGGGTTGCGAGGCGATCATCCGCCGTGCCCTGCAGCACGCCGTCCCGCGCGGGGGCTAGGCAGCGATGGCGGACGAGCAGCAGCCGGCCGAGCGCATCATCGACGGCGCCCCCGCGGGCGACGAGGAGGCCATCGAGCGCACCCTGCGGCCCGGCGCCCTGAGCGACTACGTCGGCCAGCACGGCGTCCGCGAGCAGCTGGAGATCTTCATCCACGCCGCCCGCGGCCGCACCGAGGCCCTGGACCACACGCTGCTGTTCGGCCCGCCGGGGCTGGGCAAGACGACGCTCGCGCACATCATCGCCGGGGAGATGGGGGCCAACCTGCGCCAGAGCTCCGGGCCGGTGCTCGACCGCCCCGGCGACCTCGCCGCCATCCTGACCAACCTGGAGCCCGGCGACGTCCTGTTCATCGACGAGATCCACCGCCTCTCCGCCGTGGTCGAGGAGGTCCTCTACCCGGCCAT
>CAJXLI010000068.1 GCA_913055575.1 uncultured Ectothiorhodospiraceae bacterium | reverse complement strand
GATGCGCGCCGTGGAGATGGCCGAGGCGGGCCTATGATCCTGATGATCGACAACTACGACTCGTTCACCTGGAACCTCGTCCAGTACCTGGGCGAGCTCGGGGCGCGGGTCGAGGTGGTGCGCAACGACGAGATCAGCGTCGCCGAGGTCCGCCGCCTGGGGCCGGAGCGCATCGTCCTCTCGCCGGGGCCGTGCACCCCCGACGAGGCCGGCATCTCTCTGGCGCTTATCGAGGCCCTGGCCGGCGAGATCCCCATCCTCGGGGTCTGCCTGGGCCACCAGGCCATCGGCCAGGCCTTCGGGGGCCGGGTCGTGCGTGCCCGCGAGGTCATGCACGGCAAGACCTCCGCCGTCCGCCACCAGGGCCAGGGCGTCTTCGACGGCCTGGCCGAGCCGCTGGAGGCCACCCGCTACCACTCGCTGATCGTCGAGCGCGAGTCGGTGCCGGCGGCGCTGGAGATCACGGCCTGGACCGAGGGGCCGCAGGGCGCCGTGGATGAGGTCATGGGCCTGCGCCACCGGCGCCTGCCCGTGGAGGGGGTGCAGTTCCATCCGGAGTCCATCCTCACCCACGCCGGCCACGATCTGCTGCGCAACTTTATCGAGCAGCCGAAAGCGCTGGCTTGATCGGCCCCCGTACGCTGCTCCCGGTGGCTCCCTCTTGCAACTGCCGCCCTGGGGCCCGAGACTCGGGCGGCGCTGAACCCTGGAACGGCCGAGGCCCCCTATGGACCTACAGACCGCCCTGCGCCGCGTGACGGACCGCCAGGACCTCGCCGGCGACGAGATGACGGAGGTGATGCGCACCATCATGACGGGGGGTGCCACGCCGGCGCAGATCGGCGGGTTCCTGGTGGGCCTGCGGATGAAGGGCGAGACGGTGGACGAGATCGCCGCCGCCGCCAGCGTCATGCGCGAGCTCGCCGATCCCGTCCAGGTCGATGACCTCTCCGGTGTCGTGGATACCTGCGGTACCGGGGGCGATGCCCACGGGACGCTCAATGTCTCCACCGCCGCCGCCTTTGTCACCGCCGCCGGCGGGGCGCCGGTGGCCAAGCACGGCAATCGCTCGGTCTCCGGCAGCAGCGGCAGCGCCGACCTGCTCGAGATGGCCGGCGCCAATCTCGATCTGAGCCGCGATGACGTCGCCGAGTGCCTGCGCCGGACCGGGGTCGGCTTCCTGTTCGCCCCCGCTCACCACGGCGCCATGCGGCACGCCGTCGGGCCGCGCCGGGAGGTCGGGGTGCGGAGCCTGTTCAACCTCCTCGGGCCGCTGACCAACCCGGCCGGGGCGCGGCGGCAGCTGCTCGGCGTTTTCGGCGCGGAGTGGGTTCGCCCGGTGGCGGAGGTCCTGGGCGAGCTGGGCAGCGAGCACGTGCTGGTGGTCCACGCCGAGGACGGCCTGGATGAGATCAGCATCGCCGCGCCGACCCGGATCGCCGAGCTCCGCGACGGCGAGGTCCGGGAGTACACCGTGACCCCGCGTGGCCTCGGCCTACGCGAGGCGCCGCTGCACGAGACCACTGTCGCCGGCGCCAGCGATAGCCTCGCCATGATCCGCGCCGCCTTCGCCGGGGAGCGCATCGCCGCGACCGAGCTGATCGCCGCCAACGCCGGTGCCGCCCTCTACGTGGCTGGCCGGTCCAGCGATCTGCCGGCCGGCATTGCGCAGGCCCGGGAGCTGATGGCCTCGGGGGCGGCGGCGCGGGTGCTGGAGCGGTTCGTGGCCGCTACGCAGGAGTGCGGGCCGTGAGCGGCGCCGGAGGGGGAACTCCCGACGTGCTGCGGCGGATCCTGCGGCGCAAGGCCGAGGAGGTCGTGGAGCGCGCCGAGGCCCGTCCGCTGCGGGAGCTCTCCGCCGCCGCCGCCGATCTGCCTCCGGCGCGCGGCTTCGAGGACGCCCTGGCGCGGCGGGTGGCCCGCGGTGAGGCCGGTGTCATCGCCGAGCTCAAGTGCGGCTCGCCGAGCCGTGGCGTGATCCGCGCGGACTACGACCCGGCTGCCCTGGCTGTCGACTACCAGCGCCACGGCGCCGCCTGCCTGTCGGTGCTCACGGATCGCGACTTCTTCCAGGGCGACGACAGCCACCTGCAGGCTGTCCGCGAGGCGGTGGACCTGCCCGTGCTGCGCAAGGACTTCACGGTGGACGCCTACCAGGTCTATGAGGCCCGTACCCTGGGGGCGGACTGCATCCTGCTGATCGCCGCCGCGCTCGGGGACGCACAGCTCGATGAGCTCCATGCGCTGGCCGTCGAGCTCGGCATGGATGCCCTCATCGAGGTCCACGACGCCGAGGAGCTGGCGCGGGCGCGCCGGCTGGGACCCGCGCTGGTCGGGGTGAATAACCGGGACCTGCGCACCTTCGTCACGGACCTGGTCACCAGCGAGGCCCTGGCCGAGGCCATCCCGGAGGGGGCGCTGGCGGTCTCCGAGAGCGGCATCCACAGCAGCGATGATGTCGCCCGGCTGCGTGCCGCCGGCATCCACGCCTTCCTCGTGGGGGAGGCGCTCATGGCCGCCTCGAGCCCGGGCGCCCGCCTGCCGGGGCTCTTCGGCGACCTCGGCGTCCCCGGCTGAGCCCGCCGCTCACCGCTCACCGCCGGGGGCGCGCCGCGCCCGCCGGGCGGTTACAATGGTGGCGTAGCTGCTGATTTTGTGCATAATTTTGCCTTCTTAGGGAATCTGTCACCTGCGACGGGAGGGTCTTAGGCGTTGGTCGATTTCACCCGTGTCCGGCTCCATGGCTTCAACAACCTGACCAAGTCGTTGAGCTTCAACATCTACGACGTCTGCTATGCCAAGACCGAGGAGCAGCGACGGGCCTATATCGAGTATATCGACGAGGAGTACAACGCCGAGCGCCTGACCGATATCCTGACCAATGTCGCGGAGATCATCGGCGCCAACGTCCTCAACGTGGCCCGGCAGGACTACGATCCGCAGGGCGCGAGCGTCACCATCCTGATCTCCGAGGGGCCCGTTACCCCCGAGGAGGCGGAAGAGGGCGCCGAGGCGCGGCCGGGGCCGCTGCCCGATGATGTCGTGGCCCATCTGGACAAGTCGCACATCACGGTGCACACCTACCCGGAGATGCATCCGGACAAGGGGGTGAGCACCTTCCGGGCGGATATCGATGTCTCCACCTGCGGGGTGATCTCGCCGCTGACGGCGCTCAACTACCTGATCCACTCCTTCGACTCGGACATCGTGACGATGGACTACCGCGTCCGGGGCTTTACCCGCGACGTGGAGGGGCACAAGCACTTCATCGACCACGAGATCAACTCGATCCAGAACTACCTCTCGGAGGATACCAAGGAGCGCTACCAGACCCTCGACGTGAACGTCTATCAGGAGAACATCTTCCACACGAAGATGATCCTCCGGGAATTCGACCTGGATAACTACCTCTTCGGGGAGTCGAGCGCCGACCTCAGCGAGGAGGAGGCGAACACCATCCGCAGGCACCTGCGCCGGGAGATGATGGAGATCTTCGCCGGCCGCAACCTGCCGGCCACGCAAGAAGTCTGAGCGCCGCGCGCCGAGGCCGCCGGTGGTGGTGGTTGCGAAAGACGCCGGCCTTGGTTAATATGCGCGGTCCTCGACGGAGAGAGCGAAGCGATGAAGACGTATAGCGCCAAGCCCGCAGAGGTCCAACGCGACTGGTATCTGGTCGACGCCACCGACAAGACGCTCGGGCGGCTGGCCAGCGAGATCGCCCGCCGCCTGCGCGGCAAGCACAAGCCGGTTTTCACGCCGCACGTTGATGCGGGCGACTATATTGTCGTCGTCAACGCGGACAAGATCCGGCTGACCGGCAAGAAAGAGCAGGACAAGCAGTACGTCTGGCACACCGGGTACCCGGGCGGCATCAAGAGCCGTAACGTGGCCGAGGTGCGTGCGCGCCACCCGGAGCGCCTGATCGAGCACGCGGTGCGCGGGATGCTGCCGAAGAACCGTCTGGGCCGCGCGATGCTGAAGAAGCTCAAGGTCTACGCCGGCAATGAGCATCGGCACCACGCGCAGCAGCCGCAGCCGCTGGAGCTCTGAGGCTCTACAACCAGGATCGATCGAGACCATGGCCAAGCAGCAATACTACGGAACCGGACGCCGCAAGACCTCCTCCGCCCGCGTCTTCCTGACCCCGGGCAGCGGCAACATCACCGTCAATGGGCGCCCGCTCGAGGAGTACTTCGGGCGCGAGACGGGGCGCATGATCGTACGCCAAGCCCTGGACCAGGTGGATGGCCTTGACAAGTTCGACGTCAAGGCGACAGTCTGTGGCGGTGGCTCCAGCGGGCAAGCAGGCGCGGTGCGCCACGGCATCGCCCGGGCGCTGGTCGACTACGACGACGAGCTGAAGACGCCCCTGCGCCGCGCCGGTTTCATCACGCGCGATGCGCGCATGGTCGAGCGCAAGAAGATCGGGTTGCACAAGGCCCGTCGCGCGACGCAGTTCTCCAAGCGCTGACGCGTCGCGGCCAAGGTTTCCGCTGGGGGATCGTCTAGCGGTAGGACTACGGACTCTGACTCCGTCAGCGGTGGTTCGAATCCACCTCCCCCAGCCACATCGCCAGCCCACGCCGCCGTATCGGCGGCGCTGCCGAGGCCGGATCCCCGCAGGGGTCCGGCCTCGTCTCGTCCCGGTACCCGGGTACCGATTCCTCCCTATCGAGCGCCCCTAGGCCGGGGCGTAGATGTCGAAGCGGATTGCACGGCCGGGGACAGATCGCGCCGGCGCCGGCCCGTCGACGGGGTGTGCCCGTTGCGGCCGCTTGACTACCACCTGCCGGGTGGCGTGCTCCCGGGCCGCCGCCAGCAGCTCACCGTCGGTGGCGCCCGCCGTGCCGCCGTGGAGCTGGCGCAGCGCCTGCGCCTCCCGGCCGACGCCGCCGCGGGTGGTGCCGCTGGGGTACATGGGGTCCAGGTAGACGACTTCCCGCTCCGCAGCCGGCAGCTCGCCCAGGACCTGGCGCAAGTCCCCGGGGTGGAGCGCGAGCCGCTGCGCCGTCGCGCTCAGGCCCGGCTCGTTGGCGGCCCGGTCCAGGGCGCCCCGGAGCAGGACGGCCAGGGTCGGGCTCGCCTCGACCCAGGCGACCCGGGCGCCGAGGTGGGCGAGGATCCAGCCGTCCCGGCCGAGGCCGGCGGTGGCGTCGACTACGGCGGTCCCCGGTCGCCGGTGCAGCCCGACGGCCCGGGCTAGCGGATCGCGGCGTACCGTCGTGCCGGCCGCGCGCCGCTGCAGCCGCGGGTCGGTGAAGTCGAGCCGCACCGGCCCCGGGGCCTTGCGCCCGAGGATCTGTAGCGCCGGCGGCGCCTCGGCCACCAGCGCCACGCCGGGGCCGTCGGGGTAGGCCTCGAGCAGCGGCACGCCGAGCCGTTCCGCCCAGGCCACCGCCTCGCCGGCCGAGGCCCGGCCCCCGGGCATCACGCCGCGCAGGCCCCGGTCCAGGTCCGCGTCGCACCGGTCGCCCCCTTGCATTATGATGTCCCCCTGAGAGCACAGCATGACCGGACCCGAGATCCCCGAGCGCGAGGAGCGGTATGGCAGAAGAGAAGGGCACCCGGATGCCGGAGGTCGACTACGAGGCGCTGGCGCAGACCCTGTCGGAGGTGACCACCAAGAGCCAGGAGCTGGTGCAGGCGTTCCTCCGCCAGGAGCAGTCGGCCCACCACGTGACCGTGGAGGACGCCGCGCAGATGGCGCAGCTGTTCCAGCAGCTGGCCTCCCGCCTCATGGCCGACCCGGGGCGCCTGATGCAGGCGCAGGTCTCGTTCTGGCAGGACTGCATGAGCCTGATGCAGAGCACGACCCTGCGCCTCTGGGGCCTGGAGCCCGAGCCGGTAGCCGAGCCGGGCCAGGGGGACCGGCGCTTCAAGCACGATCATTGGGAGGATCACCCCTTCTTCGGTTTCGTGAAGCAGTCCTATCTGCTCGCGGCGGATCACACCCACAGCGTGGTGCGGGACGTCGAGGGGCTGGATGATCAGACCAAGAAGAAGGTCGACTTCTACACCCGGGCCTTCATCGACGCCATGGCGCCGTCGAACTTCGCCGCCACCAACCCCGAGGTGCTGGAGAGGACCGTCGAGACCGGCGGGCAGAACCTGCTCCAGGGGCTGAGCAACCTCCTCGACGACCTCAAGCGCGGCCGGGGGCGGCTCGATATCAAGATGACGGACCACGACGCCTTCGAGGTCGGCGTCAACCTGGCCACGACCCCCGGCAAGGTCGTCTACCAGAACGAGCTCATGCAGCTCATCCAGTACGAGCCGATCACCGAGCAGGTCCACAGCCGGCCGCTGCTGCTGGTCCCCGCCTGGATCAACAAGTATTACATCATGGACCTCAGCGAGGAGAAGTCCCTGGTACGCTGGTTGGTCAGCCAGGGCCACACGGTCTTCATCATCTCCTGGCGCAACCCCGACGAGCGCCTGGCCGACAGGGGCTTCGAGGACTACATGCTCGAGGGGCCGGTGGCCGCGCTGGACGTGGTCCGGGCGGTTACCGGCAGCGAGGAGGTGAACCTGGTCGGCTACTGCCTCGGCGGCACCCTGTCGGCCTGCACCCTGGCCTGGCTGGCCGCGCGCGGCGATCACCGCGTCCGGGCCGCCAGCTTCCTCACCTGCATGCTCGACTTCGAGTATCCCGGCGAGCTCGAGGTCTTCCTCGACGAGGAGCAGATCAGCGCCCTGGAGCGGCGCATGGGCGACAAGGGCTACCTGGAGGGCCGCTATATGGCCTCCACCTTCAACATGCTCCGCGCCAATGACCTGGTCTGGTCGTTCTTCGTGCACAACTACCTCAAGGGCGACGAGCCCTTCCCCTTCGACCTGCTCTACTGGAACTCCGACTCCACCAACATGCCGGCGAAGATGCACAGCTTCTACCTGCGCAACATGTACCAGCGCAATCTGCTCAAGGAGCCGGGCAGCATCGAGCTGGCGGGCGAGCCCATCGACCTGGGCCGGATCGATGTGCCGGCCTACTTCATGTCCGCCCGGGAAGACCACATCGCCCCGTGGCAGAGCACCATCCGCGGCCCGCGGCTGCTCGCCGGGCCGACGCGCTATGTCCTCGGCGGCTCGGGCCACATCGCCGGGGTCATCAATCCCCCGCACAAGAACAAGTACGGCTACTGGACCAACACCGCCAAGACGGTGGACCAGGACGAGTGGCTCGCCGGCGCCGAGGCCCACGAGGGCTCCTGGTGGAACGACTGGGGTCAGTGGCTGGCCGAGTACGGCGGCGAGCTGGTCCCCGCGCGCCCGGTAGGCTCGGAGCGCTACCAGCCCATCGAGGAGGCGCCCGGCAGCTACGTCCGGCATGGTGTCCTCTACGACGAGTGAGCCCGCAGCGGGCCGGGTTGGCGCCCGGCATTAACCCGGCTAAACTAGCCTGCGCGGCCTAGCAGGACGCCCGGCCCCAGGGCCCATCTACGCGGGACCCTGGGGCCATCCCGTTCCTGATCCCGCGCCTTGTGCTACAATCTCTGGCTTTTTGCGAGTGGACCCGTTATGACCGAGGCGCAGCCGCTAGTGGGCGTCGTGATGGGGAGCCGTTCGGACTGGGATACCCTCTCCGAGGCCGCCGAGGTGCTACGCGAGTTCCAGGTCCCCCACGAGAGCCGAGTGGTCTCGGCCCACCGGACGCCGCAGCTTATGGCCGACTACGCCGCCGAGGCGGAGCAGCGCGGCCTGCGGGCGATCATCGCCGGTGCCGGCGGTGCTGCCCACTTGCCGGGCATGCTCGCCGCGCAGACCCTCGTCCCGGTGCTCGGGGTGCCGGTGCAGTCCAAAGCGCTCAGCGGCCTCGACTCGCTGCTGTCCATCGTGCAGATGCCCGCCGGGGTGCCCACGGCCACCTTCGCCATCGGCACCTCCGGGGCGCGCAATGCGGCGCTGTTCGCCGTCGCCATGCTCGCCCGCGAGGAGGCGGGCTACGCCGAGGCCCTGCGGGCCTACCGTGAGCAGCAGGCCGAGCGGGTGCACGGCGAGGAGCTCCCATGAGCGCGGCGCCCATCCTGCCCGGCGCCGCCATCGGGATCCTCGGCGGGGGGCAGCTGGGGCGCATGCTCGCCGCGGCCGCCCGGCGCTCCGGCTACCGCGTCCACGTCATCGCCCCGGGGACGGCCACCCCGGCGGGGCAGGTGGCCGATGAGGTCCACGACGCCGAGCCGAGCCCGGAGCTGCTGCGCGGGCTCGCCGGCGAGCTCAGCGTGCTCACCTACGAGTTCGAGAATCTCTCGGCAGCCGCCGTCGAGGCCGCCGCCGAGCACCTGCCGGTACGCCCCTCGCCGCACACCTTGCGGACGACCCAGGACCGCGCCCGGGAGAAGGCCTTCCTGCGCGAGCAGGGGCTGCCCACGGCGCCGTTCGAGGCGGTGACCGGTGGCGAGGCGGCCGCGGCGGCGGTGCAGCGTATCGGCCCCCCGGCGGTCATCAAGAGCGCCGGCCTGGGCTACGACGGCAAGGGCCAGGCCAGGGTCGATAGCGCCGACGAGGTGGCCGCGGTCTGGCCGAGCATCGGTGCGGAGGCGGTGGTCGTCGAGGCCTGTATCGACCTGGCCATGGAGGTCTCCGTCGTCGCCGCCCGCGGCGTGGACGGCAGCTTCGCCCATTACGGCGTCACCGAGAACCGGCATCGGGACCACATCCTCGACCTGTCCGTCAGCGACGCCGAGCTCGATCCCCGCACGAGCGAGGAGGCGGTGGCGATCGCCCGCGCCGTGGGCGCGGGGCTCGACGCCGTCGGCACCTACTGCGTGGAGTTCTTCCTCGACGGGTCGGGGCGGCTGATGGTCAACGAAGTCGCCCCGCGCCCGCACAACTCCGGCCACCTGACCATCGAGGGGGCGGCGACGTCGCAGTTCGACCAGCAGCTGCGCGCCGTCTGCGGCCTGCCCCTGGGCAGTACCCGGCGCCTGGCGCCGGCGGCCATGGTCAATCTCCTCGGCGACGTCTGGGATGCCGGCACGCCGCCGTGGGCCGAGGCCTTCCGCGACCCCGCCGCCACCCTCCACCTCTACGGCAAGGATGCGCCGCGCCCGGGGCGCAAGATGGGCCACATCACGGTCCTCGGCGACGACCGGCAGGAGGCCGGACGCCGGGCCCTCGAGCTACGCAACCGGCTGGCACCGCATGTGGTTTCGTAACCTGATCCCGTACCGGCTGCGTGAGCCGGTCGCCTACGACCCGGAGAGCGCCGACAGCCGCCTCGCGACGCTGGCCTTCACCCCCTGCGGGGCGCTGGAGCCGAGCCGCAGCGGCTTCGTGCCGCCGCTCGGGCCCGGCGCGCCGCTGGTCCATGCGGCGGCCGGCAGCCTGCTGCTCTGCCTGCAGGAGGAGACCAAGCTCCTGCCCGCGGCGGTCATCCGCGAGGCCCTGGACGAGCGCATCAGCGCCGTCGAGGCCGCCGAGCACCGGAAGGTGCGCAAGCGCGAGCGCGACCGCATCCGCGACGAGGTGGTCACCGACCTCATGCCGCGGGCGTTCAGCCGGCACAAGCGGACCTGGGGGTATATCGACACCGAGGCCGGCTACCTGGTGGTGGACGCCGGCTCCGACAAGCAGGCCGAGCACTTCGTCGAGCAGCTGCGCGAGGCGTGGGGCGACCTGCCCCTGGCTCCACCGGAGACGGAGGAGGGGCCCGGGACGATCATGACCCGCTGGCTGGCGCAGCAGCAGCTGCCCGGCGACCTGGAGCTCGGCGAGGAGGCCGTGCTCGAGGACCCCAACGCCGAGGGCTGCGAGGTGCGCGTCAAGCGCCAGGACCTGAGCGCCGGGGAGATCCGCGCCCACATCGACGCCGGCAAGCGCGTCCGTCGCCTGGCGATCACCTACGACGAGCGGATCAGCGGCGTCCTCGATACCGATCTCCACCTCCGCCGCCTGAAGTTCCACGACGTCGTCCGTGACCAGGCCGGCGACCGCGATCCGGAGAGCGAGGCCGAGCAGATCGACGCGGACTTCTCGCTCATGGCGCTGGAGCTGCGCGCCCTGCTGCCGCGGATGCTCGAGTGGTTCGGGGGCGAGCGGCAGCGCTGATCCGCTACCGGTCGAGGAGCCGGCGCAGCTCCTGCCACACCGTCTCGGCGATCACCGGCTGCGCCGCCGCCGTCGGATGGATGCCGTCTTCCTGCATCATCCCCGCCTCGTCCCAGACGTCCTCGAGGAGGAAGGGGACGAGCGGCGCATCGTGCGCCTCGGCCAGGTCGGGGTAGATGGCCTCGAAGCGCTCGGTGTAGGCCTGGCCGTAGTTCGGCGGGATGCGGATGCCGAGCAGGAGCAC
>CAJXLI010000067.1 GCA_913055575.1 uncultured Ectothiorhodospiraceae bacterium | reverse complement strand
TACGGCGACGACTCCGACATCCTCGCCGTGCTGCGCGAGCTCATCGACATCCGCAACGGCAACGGCCAGACCGACGACATCGACCACCTCGGCAACCGCCGCGTGCGCTCGGTGGGCGAGATGGCGGAGAACGTCTTCCGCGTCGGCCTCGTCCGCGTCGAGCGCGCCGTCAAGGAGCGCCTGTCGCTCGCCGAGAGTGAGGGGCTGATGCCCCAGGAGCTGATCAACGCCAAGCCCGTAGCGGCGGCGATCAAGGAGTTCTTCGGCTCCTCGCAGCTGTCGCAGTTCATGGACCAGAACAACCCGCTCTCGGAGGTCACCCACAAGCGCCGCATCTCGGCGCTCGGCCCGGGCGGCCTGACCCGCGAGCGGGCCGGCTTCGAGGTCCGCGACGTCCACCCGACCCACTACGGCCGGGTCTGCCCCATCGAGACGCCGGAGGGGCCGAATATCGGCCTGATCAACTCCCTGGCCGTCTACTCCCAGGCCAACCGCTACGGCTTCCTGGAGACGGCCTACCGCAAGGTGATCGACGGCCAGGTTACCGATCAGGTCGAGTACCTGTCGGCCATCCAGGAGTCGCGCTACGTCATCGCCCAGGCGAACGCCCGGGTGGACGAGGACGGCTACCTGGCCGATGACCTGATCTCCTGCCGGCACCAGAACGAGTTCACCATGGCCTCGCCGGACCGCGTCCAGTACATGGACGTCTCGCCGCGGCAGATCGTGTCCGTGGCGGCCTCACTGGTGCCGTTCCTCGAGCACGACGACGCCAACCGGGCGCTCATGGGCGCGAACATGCAGCGCCAGGCGGTGCCGACGCTGCGCGCCGACAAGCCCCTGGTGGGTACCGGGATCGAGCGCAGCGTCGCCCGTGACTCCGGCGTCATCGTCTCCGCCGAGCGCGGCGGCGTGGTCGAGCAGGTGGACTCCAGCCGCGTGGTGGTGCGCGTCCACGACGACGAGACCACCGCCGGCGAGCCGGGCGTGGATATCTACAACCTGACCAAGTACACGCGCTCGAACCAGAACACCTGCTTCAGCCAGAAGCCGCTGGTGCACGTCGGCGACGAGGTCGGCCGCGGCGACGCCCTGGCCGACGGCCCCTCCACGGACATGGGCGAGCTGGCGCTGGGCCAGAACATGCTCGTCGCCTTCATGCCGTGGAACGGCTACAACTTCGAGGACTCCATCCTCGTCTCCGAGCGCCTGGTCAAGGAGGATCGCTACACCTCGGTGCACATCGAGGAGCTGACCTGCGTCGCGCGCGATACCAAGCTCGGCAGTGAGGAGATCACCGCGGATATCCCCAACGTCTCCGAGTCGGCCCTCTCCCGGCTCGACGAGGCGGGCATCGTCTACATCGGCGCCGAGGTCAAGGCCGGCGACCTGCTCGTCGGCAAGGTGACCCCCAAGGGCGAGACGCAGCTGACGCCGGAGGAGAAGCTGCTGCGCGCGATCTTCGGCGAGAAGGCCTCCGACGTGAAGGACACCTCGCTGCGCGTGCCCACCGGCATGGACGGGACCGTCATCGACGTGCAGGTCTTCACCCGCGACGGCGTCGAGAAGGACGAGCGCGCCCGCGGCATCGAGCGCGACGAGATCGCCCGGGTGCGCAAGGACCTCGACGACGAGGCGCGGATCTTCGAGGACGACGCCTACGCCCGCCTCGAGCGGCTGCTCGTCGGCAAGATCGCCGAGGGCGGGCCCAAGGGCCTGGGCAGCGGCGCCGAGGTGACGGCGGCGTACCTCCACGACCTGCCGCGTGAGCGCTGGTTCGAGATCCGCATGCGCGACGAGGCCGTGAACCAGCACCTCGAGGCCGTGCGCCACCAGCTGGAGACCCAGCGCGATCGCTTCGAGAAGCGCTTCGAGGAGAAGAAGGAGAAGATCACCGCCGGTGACGACCTCTCCCCCGGGGTGCTCAAGACGATCAAGGTCCACCTCGCCGTCAAGCGCCGGCTCCAGCCCGGCGACAAGTTCGCCGGCCGGCACGGCAACAAGGGCGTCATCTCCTCCATCGTCCCCGAGGAGGACATGCCGTTCATGGACGACGGCACGCCGGTGGACGTGGTCCTGTCGCCGCTGGGCGTGCCGTCGCGGATGAATGTCGGCCAGGTCCTGGAGACGCACCTCGGCTGGGCCGCGCGCGGGCTGGGCCACCGCATCGGGGAGATGGTCGACCAGCAGGCCCAGGCCCAGGAGCTGCGCGGCTTCCTCTCGGAGGTCTACAACGCCTCCGGGCGCAACGAGCAGCTCGAGACCCTTACCGAGGCGGAGGTCTACGAGCTCTGCCGCAACCTGCGCGGCGGCGTGCCGACGGCGACGCCGGTCTTCGACGGCGCCCGCGAGGAGGAGATCAAGCGCTGGCTGCGCCTGGCCGGGCTGCCCGAGTCGGGGCAGACCACGCTCTACGATGGGCGCACCGGCGACGCCTTCGACCGGCCGGTGACGGTGGGCTACATGTACATGCTCAAGCTCAACCACCTGGTCGATGACAAGGTCCACGCCCGCGCTACCGGGCCGTACTCGCTGGTCACCCAGCAGCCGCTGGGCGGCAAGGCGCAGTTCGGCGGCCAGCGCTTCGGCGAGATGGAGGTCTGGGCCCTGGAGGCCTACGGCGCCGCCTACACCCTCCAGGAGATGCTCACGGTCAAATCCGACGACGTCAGCGGCCGGACGAAGATGTACAAGAACATCGTCGATGGCGACCACCGCATGGAGGCCGGTATGCCGGAGTCGTTCAACGTCCTCGTCAAGGAGATCCGGTCCTTGGGTATCAATATCGAGCTGGAGAGGGACGACTGACAGGCGCGTTCAGCACGCAGCGGCCGGCGCCCGCCGCAGGCGGCGCCGGCCCTGGAACGCGGCACAGCACAATCAGCGGCCTCCGGGCGCCGGACGAGAGCCGGCCCCCGGAGATCGCAGCCGCGGCTTCTGCCGTGGCGTCTTGGGATCAACGCGCGAGCGGGCAGCAGATATGAAAGATCTTCTGAACATGTTCAAGCAGCCGGGCGGTCAGCTTGAGGACTTCGACGCGATCCGAATCGGGCTGGCATCGCCCGAGCGGATCCGTTCCTGGTCCTACGGCGAGGTCAAGAAGCCGGAGACGATCAACTACCGCACCTTCAAGCCGGAGCGTGACGGCCTCTTCTGCGCCAAGATCTTCGGCCCGGTGAAGGACTACGAGTGCCTGTGCGGCAAGTACAAGCGGCTCAAGCACCGGGGCGTGGTCTGCGAGAAGTGCGGCGTCGAGGTGACCCAGGCCAAGGTGCGGCGCGAGCGCATGGGCCACATCGACCTGGCCAGCCCGGTGGCGCACATCTGGTTCCTCAAGAGCCTGCCGTCGCGTATCGGCCTGCTGCTCGACATGACCCTGCGGGATGTCGAGCGGGTGCTCTACTTCGAGGCGTACATCGTCATCGAGCCGGGCATGACGCCGCTGGAGCAGGGCCAGCTGCTCACCGACGAGCAGTACCTCGAGGCCGTCGAGGAGCACGGTGACGAGTTCGACGCCCGCATGGGCGCCGAGGCGGTGCTCGAGATCCTCAAGGGCATGGACCTGGAGGCCGAGGCCCGCCGCCTGCGGGAGGACATGGAGGCCACCGGCTCCGAGTCCAAGATCAAGCGTCTGTCCAAGCGGCTCAAGCTCTTTGAGGCGTTCCTCGAGTCCGGCAACAAGCCGGAGTGGCTCATCATGACCGTGCTGCCGGTCCTGCCGCCGGACCTGCGCCCGCTGGTGCCCCTCGACGGCGGCCGCTTCGCCACTTCGGATCTCAACGACCTCTATCGGCGGGTCATCAACCGCAACAACCGCCTCAAGCGGCTGCTCGAGCTCGCCGCCCCGGATATCATCGTGCGCAACGAGAAGCGCATGCTGCAGGAGTCCGTGGACGCGCTGCTCGACAACGGCCGCCGCGGGCGGGCTATTACCGGCACCAACAAGCGCCCGCTCAAGTCCCTGGCAGACATGATCAAGGGCAAGCAGGGCCGGTTCCGGCAGAACCTGCTCGGCAAGCGCGTGGACTACTCCGGGCGCTCGGTCATCGTGGTCGGCCCGACGCTGCGGCTCCACCAGTGCGGCCTGCCCAAGCGCATGGCCCTGGAGCTGTTCAAGCCGTTCATCTTCTCCAAGCTCCAGCGCCGCGGCATGGCCACCACCATCAAGGCGGCCAAGAAGATGGTCGAGCGTGAGACCCCCGAGGTCTGGGACATCCTCGACGAGGTCATCCGCGAGCACCCGGTGCTCCTCAATCGCGCGCCGACGCTCCACCGCCTCGGCATCCAGGCCTTCGAGCCGGTGCTCATCGAGGGCAAGGCCATCCAGCTCCATCCGCTGGTGTGCACGCCCTACAACGCCGACTTCGACGGCGACCAGATGGCGGTGCACGTGCCGCTGTCGCTCGAGGCGCAGCTCGAGTCGCGGACGATGATGATGTCCACGAACAACATCCTCTCGCCCGCCTCCGGCGAGCCCATCATCGTCCCCTCCCAGGACGTGGTCCTCGGCGTCTACTACATGACGAGCGAGCGCATCAACGTCCGCGGCGAGGGCATGCGCTTCGCCAACATCGAGGAGGTCCACCGCGCCTACGAGACCGGGGCCGCCGAGCTCGGCGCCCGCGTCGAGGTGCGCCTGCGCGAGTGGGTCTTCGACGACAGCGGCGAGCTGGTCGAGCGCGTCTCCCGGCGCCAGACGACCGTCGGCCGGGTGCTGCTCTACGACATCGTCCCGGACGGGCTGTCGTTCGACCTCGTCGACCGCGAGCTCGACAAGAAGGCGATCTCCTCGCTGGTCAATGAGTGCTACCGGCGTGTCGGCCTCAAGGGCACGGTGGTGTTCGCCGACCAGCTGATGTATACGGGCTTTTTCTTCTCCACCAAGGCCGGCGTCTCCATGGGCGTCGACGACATGGAGATCCCGCCGGAGAAGGAGCAGAGCCTGAACGAGGCCCAGGAGGAGATCCGCGAGATCGAGGAGCAGTACGCCTCCGGCCTGGTCACCAGCGGCGAGCGCTACAACAAGGTCGTCGACATCTGGGCGCACACCAACGACCAGGTCGCCTCGGCGATGATGGAGAAGATGGGCAAGGAGACCGTCATCGACGCCGAGGGCAACGAGACGGAGCAGAAGTCCCTGAACTCCGTGTTCATCATGGCGGACTCCGGCGCCCGCGGCTCCGCGGCGCAGATCCGGCAGCTGGCCGGCATGCGCGGCCTCATGGCCAAGCCGGACGGCTCCATCATCGAGACGCCGATCACGGCCAACTTCCGCGAGGGCCTCAACGTCCTGCAGTACTTCATCTCCACCCACGGCGCCCGGAAGGGCCTGGCGGACACGGCCCTGAAGACCGCCAACTCCGGCTACCTCACCCGGCGCCTGGTGGACGTCTCGCAGGACCTGGTGGTCACCGAGGAGGACTGCGGCACCACGGACGGCCTGGTCCAGACCCCGATCATCGAGGGCGGTGACGTGGTCGAGACCCTCGCCGAGCGGGTCCTCGGCCGGGTGGTGGCCGAGGATGTCCCGGTCCCCGGCGCGAATGAGCTCGCCGTCGAGGCGGGCACCCTGCTTGACGAGGACTGGGTCGAGCGGCTCGAGCGCATGGGCGTCGACGAGATCAAGGTCCGCTCCGCGGTCACCTGCAAGACCCGCTACGGCGTCTGCGCCAAGTGCTACGGCCGCGACCTGGCCCGCGGCCACGGCGTGAACATCGGCGAGGCCGTCGGTGTCATCGCTGCGCAGTCCATCGGCGAGCCCGGTACGCAGCTGACCATGCGGACCTTCCACATCGGCGGCGCCGCCTCCCGGGCGGCGGCGGCCTCCCAGGTGGAGGTGCGCAACGCCGGCAAGGTCCGGCTGCACAACATCAAGACCGTGCAGCACCACTCGGGCAACTACGTGGCCGTCTCCCGCTCCGGCGAGCTCACCGTCATGGACGAGCACGGCCGCGAGCGCGAGCGCTACAAGATCCCCTACGGCGCCGTGCTCAGCGTCGGCGACGAGGACCCGGTGGAGGCCGGGCAGGTGGTGGCCAACTGGGATCCCCACACCCACCCCATCGTCACGGAGGTGGACGGCTACGTACGCTTCCACGACTTCATCGAGGGCGTCACCTTCCAGCGCGAGGTGGACGAGGTCACGGGGCTGTCCAGCCTGGTCGTCACCGACCCGAAGAACCGCGGTACCGGCGAGCACAGGCGCCAGGTGACCGACGCTAACGGCCGGGTCACCGAGGAGCGGGTCGCCTACAAGGACCTGCGGCCGATGATCAAGCTCGTCGACGAGGCGGGCAACGACCTCAACATCGCCGGTACGCAGATCCCGGCGCACTACTACCTCCCGGGCGACGCCCTCGTCTCCCTCGACGACGGCGACCAGGTGGCCGTCGGCGACGCCGTGGCGCGTATCCCGCAGGAGGCGTCGAAGACCCGTGACATCACCGGCGGCTTGCCCCGGGTGGCCGACCTGTTCGAGGCCCGCAAGCCGAAGGAGCCGGCCATCCTGGCCGAGGCCTCCGGCACCGTGGGCTTCGGCAAGGAGACCAAGGGCAAGCAGCGGCTGATCGTCACGCGCCCGGATGGGAGCACCCACGAGGAGCTCATCCCCAAGCAGCGTAACGTCACGGTCTTCGAGGGTGAGCACGTGGAGAAGGGCGAGACCATCGCCGATGGCGAGCCCAACCCCCACGACATCCTGCGCCTGCTCGGCGTGACCAAGCTCGCCGAGTACATCGTCCAGGAGATCCAGGACGTCTTCCGCCTCCAGGGCGTGGGGCTCAACGACAAGCACATCGAGGTGATCATCCGGCAGATGATGCGCAAGGCGATCATCACGGATCCTGGCGACGCCCGCCACCTCAAGGGGGAGCAGCTCGACCGGGCCCGGGTGCTCGAGGAGAACGAGGCGCTCGAGGCCGCCAGCAAGCAGCCGGCGCAGTTCGAGCCCGCGCTGCTCGGCATCACCAAGGCGTCGCTGTCCACCGAGTCGTTCATCTCGGCGGCCTCTTTCCAGGAGACCACCCGGGTGCTCACCGAGGCTGCCACCCGCGGGACCCGCGACGAGCTGCGCGGTCTCAAGGAGAACGTCATCGTCGGCCGGCTCATTCCGGCGGGCTCGGGCTTCGCCTACCACGCCGCGCGGCGGCAAGAGGCCCCAGAGGACGCTGCGGCTACCCCGGAGCAGCAGGCTGAGGAGGTCTTCGGCAGCCTCGGCGATGCTTCCGGTAGCGAGCTCCCCGGTGAGGAGCCGAGCCCCGGCGGGGACGAGCAGTAACCGCAACGCCAGTCGTGCGCCCCGGTCCGCCGGGGCGTATCCATTGACACGGACGTGGCATCGCCCTAGAATGCCGCGTCTTCGACAGGCCGGTAGACCGGCCTGTCGTTTTTGGGTCGGTACGGAGCGCGAAACCCTATGGCGACAGCGAACCAACTGGTGCGCAAGGGGCGCACCAAGCGCACGGCGAAGAACAGCACACCGGCGTTGGCGGGGTGCCCGCAGAAGCGCGGCGTCTGCACGCGCGTCTACACCACGACGCCGAAGAAGCCGAACTCCGCGCTGCGCAAGGTGGCGCGTGTTCGTCTGACCAACGGCTACGAGGTGGCCTCCTACATCGGCGGTGAGGGGCACAACCTCCAGGAGCACTCGGTCGTCCTGATCCGCGGCGGACGTGTCAAGGACCTGCCTGGTGTGCGCTACCACGTCGTCCGCGGTGCCGCGGATACGGCGGGTGTCGACAAGCGCCGGCAGGGTCGATCCAAGTACGGCGCCAAGCGCCCGAAGAAGAAGTAACGGGACCCAAGTCATGCCTAGGAGACGAGAAGTACCCAAGCGCAAGATCCTTCCCGACCCGAAGTACGGGAGCGAGGTCCTGACCAAGTTCGTCAACATGGTCATGAGCGACGGCAAGCGCTCCGTCGCCGAGCGCATCCTGTACGGCGCCCTGGAGCGGATCGGCTCCAAGCACGACAACCCGGTTGAGGTCATGGAGACGGCGCTCGATAACGTCAAGCCGCGGGTCGAGGTCAAGTCCCGCCGTGTCGGCGGAGCCACCTACCAGGTCCCGGTCGAGGTGCGCCCGGAGCGGCGCCAGACCCTGGCCATGCGCTGGCTGCTCGAGGCCTCGCGCCGGCGCGGCGAGCGGACCATGGCGGCACGCCTGGCCAACGAGATGCTCGAGGCCGCCGAGAGCCGCGGCACGGCCGTGAAGAAGCGCGAGGACACGCACCGCATGGCCGAGGCCAACAAGGCCTTCTCGCACTACCGCTGGTAAACGCAGTAGCAACACGCTGAAGCTGAAGACGACGGGGTATTCCACCGTGGCACGCACGACACCCATCGAGCGCTACCGGAACATCGGCATCGCCGCTCACATCGATGCCGGCAAGACCACTGCGACCGAGCGCATCCTGTTCTATACCGGTGTCTCGCACAAGATGGGTGAGACCCACGACGGGGCGGCGGTCATGGATTGGATGTCCCAGGAGCAGGAGCGCGGCATCACCATCACCTCCGCCGCGACCACCTGCTTCTGGCGGGGCATGGACCAGCAGTACCCGGAGACCCGGATCAATATCATCGATACGCCGGGCCACGTCGACTTCACCATCGAGGTGGAGCGCTCGCTGCGTGTCCTCGACGGCACCATCGCCGTCTTCTGCGCGGTCGGCGGTGTGGAGCCCCAGTCGGAGACGGTCTGGCGGCAGGCGAACAAGTACAGCGTCCCGCGCCTGGCCTTCGTCAACAAGATGGACCGCGCCGGCGCGAACTTCGCCACCGTGGTAGACCAGATGCGCCAGCGCCTCGGCGCCCACGCGGTGCCGATCCAGCTCCCCATCGGCTCCGAGGACCAGTTCGCCGGCGTCGTCGACCTCATCCGCATGTCGGCGATCTACTGGGACCGCGATCCGCAGGGCATCACCTACACCGAGACCGAGATCCCCGAGGCGCTCCAGGACGAGGCGCAGTCGGCCCGCGAGTACATGGTCGAGTCCGCCGCCGAGGCCGATGAGGAGCTCATGGAGCGCTACCTCGCCGAGGGCGAGCTCAGCGCCGAGGACATCAAGCGCGGCCTGCGCAAGCGCACCCTGGACACCGAGATCGTCCTCTGCATGTGCGGCTCGGCGTTCAAGAACAAGGGCGTGCAGACGCTGCTCGACGCCGTGGTCGAGTACCTCCCGGCGCCGAACGAGGTCCCCGCCATCGAGGGCGAGCTCGATGACGAGGAGGGGACCGTCGTCGCCCGGCAGGCCTCCGACCACGAGCCCTTCTCGGCGCTGGCGTTCAAGATCGCCTCGGATCCGTACGTCGGCAACCTCACCTTCGTGCGCGTCTACTCCGGCGTGCTGAGCTCCGGCGACCAGGTCTTCAACCCGGTCAAGGGCAAGAAGGAGCGCATCGGCCGCCTGCTGCAGATGCACTCCAACCAGCGCGAGGAGATCAAGGAGGTCCGGGCCGGCGATATCGCCGCCGCGGTGGGGCTCAAGGAGGTCACCACCGGCGATACCCTCTGCGACCCGAGCAACAAGATCACCCTGGAGCGCATGGAGTTCCCGGAGCCGGTGATCGCCGTGGCCGTGGAGCCGAAGACCCGCTCGGACCAGGAGAAGATGGGGCAGGCCCTCGGCCGGCTGGCGCAGGAGGACCCCTCCTTCCGCGTGCGCACCGACGAGGAGTCCGGCCAGACCATCATCTCCGGGATGGGGGAGCTCCACCTCGACATCATCGTCGACCGGCTCAAGCGGGAGTTCAAGGTCGAGGCCAACGTCGGCCAGCCCCAGGTCGCCTACCGCGAGACCATCCGCGGGCAGGTCGAGCAGGAGGGCAAGTTCATCCGCCAGTCCGGCGGCCGGGGCCAGTACGGCCACGTCTACGTCCGGCTCTTCCCCCGCGAGCGCGGCGAGGGGTACAACTTCGAGAGCAAGATCGTCGGCGGCGTCGTGCCCAAGGAGTACGTCCCCTCCGTCGACCAGGGCTGCCGCGAGGTCATGGAGGAGGGCGTCCTCGCCGGCTACCCGGTGGTGGACGTCGGCGTGGAGCTGTTCGACGGCTCCTACCACGACGTCGACTCCTCCGAGATGGCGTTCAAGATCGCCGGCTCCATGGCCTTCCGCGAGGGCTTCATGAAGGCCGATCCGGTCCTGCTCGAGCCGGTGATGAAGGTCGAGGTCGTCACACCGGAGGAGTACATGGGCGACGTGGTCGGCGACCTCAACCGCCGTCGCGGTACCGTCCAGAAGATGGAGGACATCCCCAACGGCAAGCAGATCCGCGCCCAGGTGCCGTTGAAGGAGATGTTCGGCTACGCGACGGACCTGCGCTCGAACACGCAGGGGCGCGCCTCGTACACCATGGAGTTCGAGGAGTACCACGAGGCGCCGTCGAGCATCGCCCAGGAAGTGATCCAGAAGGCGTCGTAAGCGAGCGCCGTTACGAAGTCCCAGACCAAGACCGTACAAGATAGACGAGGTGTGGCGTGTCCAAGGAAAAGTATGAGCGTACCAAGCCGCACGTGAACGTCGGCACGATCGGCCACGTGGACCACGGCAAGACT
>CAJXLI010000066.1 GCA_913055575.1 uncultured Ectothiorhodospiraceae bacterium | reverse complement strand
TCCAGGTGGTCTTCGTGGCCACGGCGATGTCCATCGTCTCCGGCGCCGTCGCCGAGCGGATGAAGCTCTGGTCCTTCTTTATCTTTGCGGTGGTGCTCACCGGCTTCATCTACCCCATCCAGGGCCTGTGGAGCTGGGGCGGCGGCTTCCTCGACCAGCTCGGCTTCTCCGACTACGCCGGCTCCGGCATCGTGCACATGGCCGGCGCCGCTGCGGCCCTCGCCGGCGTGCTGATGCTCGGCCCGCGCAAGGGCAAGTACGGCTCCGGCGGTGAGATCCGCGCCATCCCCGGCACCAACATGCCGCTGGCGGCCCTGGGCACCTTCATCCTCTGGCTCGGCTGGTTCGGCTTCAACGGCGGCTCGGAGCTCTCCGTCGCCTCGGTCGACGCCGCCAACGCCGTGGCCAAGGTCTTCATGAACACCAACCTGGCTGCCGCTGCCGGCGTGGTCGCGGCGCTGCTCCTCGCCCGCGCCCTGTTCGGCAAAGCGGACCTGACCATGGCGCTGAACGGCGCCATCGCCGGGCTGGTCTCCATCACCGCGGCGCCCAGCTCCCCCTCGCCGCTGCTCGCGAGCCTCGTCGGCGCCGTCGGCGGCCTGCTGGTGGTCCTGTCCATCCTCGCCCTCGACCGGCTCAAGCTCGACGACCCGGTAGGGGCCATCTCCGCCCACGGCACCGCCGGCATCTGGGGTGTCCTCGCCGTCCTCCTGTCCAATGAGAACGCCACCTTCGGCGGCCAGCTCGCCGGGATCGCGGCCATCTTCGCCTTCGTCTTCCTCGCCAGCCTCCTCGTCTGGGCGGTGCTCAAGTGGACCCTGGGCATCCGGGTCGACGAAGAGGAAGAGGTCAACGGCCTCGACGTCGGCGAGTGCGGGATGGAGGCCTACCCGGACCTCACGGGCGGGCGCGCCTGAGGGCCAGCCCACGATCCTCTCCTCCTCGACTCCCAAGACCGGGAGACCTGGCGGGCGCTGCGGCGCCCGCTTTTTTTTGTCAGGCGTGGACGCATAACGGAGATACAGCCGTTATCCTGGCGCCCTCGATGGCCATCTCTCGACACGAGGCACAGGGTAAGGACGCACATGCAGAGCAAGTGGCTCCCCCGCGCAGCAGCAACCCGCGCCGGGGCGCGCGCCGCCGCCACGGCCACCGCCGAGGCCGGGCGCCCGCTGGCCGCCTCGCGCGTAGCCACCGCCGGTGCCGGAAGCACCACACGCCTCGGCGTCGGCGCCAACCGGCCGCTATAGGGCAGCGGCTTGGGTACCGAGGCGGGACTGATCGTCGATGACCTCCGCTGCGTCGTGGCCACCTGGCCGAGGCTGGCGGTGCCACCCGGCGGCTGCGCGACCCTCGCCGGTCCCTCGGGCTCCGGCAAGAGCCGCCTGCTGCGGGCCATCGCCGACCTCGACCCCCATGAGGGCGAGGCCTACCTGGACGGTACACCGCGGGCGGCCTTCGCCGGCCACACGTGGCGCCAGGCCGTGATCTACCTGCCGGCGGACGGCGCCTGGTGGGCGGAGCGTGTCGGCGACCACCTGGCTGCCATCGAGCCGGACACCCTGGCGACGCTGGGCTTCGATACCGACGTCGCCGACTGGTCGGTACGCCGGCTCTCCACCGGCGAGCGCAGCCGCCTCGGGCTGGCCCGGGCGGTCGCCCTGCGGCCCCGGGTCCTGCTCCTGGATGAGCCCACGGCCAACCTGGACGACGCCACCACCGAGGCCGTCGAGCGCGTCGTCCAGGCCCGGCGCGAGGCCGGCCTGGCCGCCGTCTGGGTCACCCACGACCCGGCGCAGGCCCGGCGGCTCGAGGCGCAGCCCTTCACCCTCCACGACGGCACGGCCCGGGAGGCGCAATTGTGACCCCGGAGATCATCGAGCTCCAGCCGCTGGACCTGGCCCTCGCCGGGGGCCTGATCATCGTCCTGGCCGCCCTCGCGCGGGCCGGCCGGCTGGGGGTGGCGCGCTCGCTGCTCATCGCCGCCGCCCGCACCGTGGTCCAGCTCCTGCTCGTCGGCTTGGTCCTGGAGACCCTCTTCGCCAACGCCACCCTCTACTGGGTGGCGCTGATGGGCAGCGTCATGCTCCTCGTGGCCGGCCGGGAGGTCATGGCCCGGCAGAAGCGGCGCTTCACCGGGTTCTGGGGCTTCGGCCTGGGCACCGCGGCGATGTTCCTGTCCTCGTTCAGCGTCGCCGTCCTCGCCCTGGTGGCCCTGGTCCAGCCGGAGCCGTGGTATCAGCCGCAGTACGCCATCCCCCTGCTCGGCATGCTGCTGGGTAACACCATGAACGGTGTCGCCCTGGCCGTGGACCGGCTCACCGACGGCGCCTGGCAGCAGCGCGACGTCATCGAGACCCGCCTGGCCCTGGGCGAGCCCTGGAACGTGGCCGTCGAGCAGGTTCGCCGCGACGCCATGCGCTCGGGGATGATCCCCATGATCAACGCCATGGCCGCCGCCGGCATCGTCAGCCTGCCCGGCATGATGACCGGCCAGATCCTCGCCGGCGCCCCGCCGCTGGAGGCGGTGAAGTACCAGGTCCTGATCATGCTCCTGATCACCGTCGGCACCGGCTTCGGCACCCTGGCCGCGGTCTGGCTCGCGGCGCGGCGGCTGTTCGACGAGCGGGAGCGGCTGCGGCTCGATCGCCTGACCTAGGGCCTCAGCGCAGCATCTCGGGGATCGCCAGCGCCGCCCGGTGGATATCGGCGTTGTAGTACTGCGTCGCGAACGGCTTCTCCTCGGAGTCCGACTCCCGGAAGTTGCGCGGGTCGCCGCCGTTGACCATGAGCGTGGCCGACCACCAGCCGGAGGGATAGCTCGGCACCGGGAAGGTCAGGGTGTGGACCCCGTCGAAGCCGGCCTCGCCGGCGGCCCGGTGCAGGGGGGCGATAACCGAGTCGCGGTGGAGCAGCGGCGACTCGCTCTGCTGCACGACGATCCCGCCCGGCCCCAGGGCACGGCGGACGTCGCCGAGGAACTCCTTGGTGAACAGCCCGGCCGCCGGCCCCACCGGATCGGTGCTGTCGACGATGACCACATCCAGCGACTCGGGCTCCACCTCGCGGACCCAGCGCAGGCCGTCCGTGAAGCGCAGCTCGGCGCGCTCATCGTCATTGGCGGTGCACAGATCCGGCAGGTACGCCTCGGCGACCCGGGTGACCCGCTCGTCGAGCTCGACCTGCAGGGCGTGCTCGACCCCCGGGTGGCGCAGCACCTCGCGCAGGATGCCGCAGTCGCCGCCGCCGACGATGGCTACGCGGCGGGGCTCGCGGTGGGCGAACAGCGCCGGGTGGGCCATCATCTCGTGGTAGAGGAACTCGTCGCGCTCGGTGAGCATGACGCAGCCGTCGAGCACCAGCAGCCGCCCCCACTGCCGGGTGCGGTAGACCTCGATGTGCTGGTAGTCGCTATGCTCCTCGTGGAGCTTGTCATCGATAGCCAGGGAGAAGGCGACGCCTTCATCCTCGACCGATTCGGTAAACCATCCCTCGCGCATCGCGCCTCCACCAATGGATTCAGTTGCTCGGTTCCACTCGCCGCGGATGCGCGAATGTTACCATCCCGGGCCACGATGGCGCCGCGGCACCATCGCCACCGATCCTCCGCCACCAGGCGTAACCGGGCCCATGAGCGACGACTGGAGCGGCCAGCCCGCCCGCGAGGTCTACAATGTGCCACGCTGGAGCGACGGCTACTTCGATGTCTCGGAGCAGGGGCGCCTGCGCGTACGCCCTCGGGGCGGTGACGGGCCGGCCGTGGACCTGCGCCAGATTGTGGCCGAGCTGCCCGGCCAGGGGGTGTCACCGCCGGTGCTCATCCGCTTCCCGGCCATCCTCCGCGACCGGATCGACACCCTCTGCGACGCCTTCGACCGGGCCATGGCGAGCGCCGGCTTTACAGGGGCCTATCGGCCGGTCTACCCCATCAAGGTGAACCAGCAGCGCTCGGTCATCGAGGAGATCGTCGGCGACGGCGAGCGCGTCGGCCTGGAGGCGGGTAGCAAGCCGGAGCTGATGGCTGTCCTCGCCCTGGCACCGGAGGGCGGGACGATCATCTGCAACGGCTACAAGGATCCGGAGTACGTCCGCCTCGCCCTGCGCGGCCTGCAGCTGGGGCTGCGAGTCCACCTGGTCCTGGAGAAGCGCTCCGAGGCCCGGCTGATCATCCGCGAGGCGCGCCGGCTGGGCATCCACCCGCGGCTGGGGCTACGTATCCGGCTGGCCTCCATCAGCGCCGGGAAGTGGCAGAACACCGGCGGGGAGCGCTCCAAGTTCGGGCTCTCCGCCGCCGACGCCCTGGCGGTCGTCGAGGAGCTACGCGAGGCGGGCCTGCTCGACGGCCTGGGAATGCTGCACTTCCACCTGGGCTCGCAGATCGCCAATGTCCACGACATCCGCAGCGGCCTCGCCGAGGGGGCGCGCTTCTACGCCGAGCTGCGCCGGCTCGGCGCCCCTGTGACCCAGGTGGACGTCGGCGGCGGCCTGGGCGTGGACTACGAGGGCACCCGCTCGCGGGCCTTCTGCTCGATGAACTACAGCATCGACGAGTACGCGCAGAACGTCGTCGGCGCCCTGCGTGCCATCTGCGACGAGGCGGGCCTGCCCCACCCGGCCATCATCACCGAGAGCGGCCGGGCCATGACCGCCCACCACGCTGTGCTGGTCGCCCCGGTCATCGACACCGACACCCGGAGCGCCGAGCCGCCGGAACCGCCCGGTGAGGACGCGCCCGCCGTACTGCGCAAGCTCCACCGCGCCGTGGAGGCGTACGGGCACCGCCCGGCCACGGAGGTCTACCACGACGCCTGCCACTACCTGGAGGAGGCGCACAGCCTCTACCTCCACGGGGTGATCGACCTGCCCCAGCGCGCCTACGCCGAGCGCTGCTACCAGGCCATCGGCAACCGGCTGCGGGGACGGCTCAACGCCGGACGGCCCCACCAGCGCGAGGTGCTCGACGCCCTCAACGAGCGCCTGGCGGACAAGCTCTTCACCAATTTCTCGGTCTTCCAGTCGATCCCCGACGTCTGGGCTATCGACCAGGTCTTCCCCATCGTGCCCCTGTCCGGGCTCGATCGGCCGGTCAACCGGCGCGGCGTGGTACAGGACCTGACCTGCGACTCCGACGGTACCGTCTCGCTCTACGTCGACGGCGACGGCGTCGAGAGCACCCTCCCCCTCCCCGAGCCGGAACCGGGCGAGCCGCTCTGGCTCGGGATCTTCATGGTCGGCGCCTACCAGGAGATCCTCGGCGACCGGCACAACCTCTTCGGCGCTACGGACTCGGTGAACGTGGAGGTGGACGGTGACGGCCACCGCTTCGCGGCCGCCGAGCGCGGCGACAGTGTCGGGGCGGTACTGAGCTCGGTGGGCTTCGACGAGCGGGAGCTCAGCGGCGCGTACCGCCGCCGGGTGGCCGCCGCGGACCTGGACGACACCGCGCGCCGGGCCTGCCTGGCCGATCTAGAGGCCGGGCTGCTCGGCGGCACATACCTGGAGACGCCCTGAGCACCGACCCGTGCCGGGGACCAGCAATGGAGGTAGCAGCATGTGGGCAGGCGTTATCGGCCTCGGGGCCATGGGCAGCGGCATCGCCGCCAATCTCGCCCAGGCGGGGATGCTGGCGACGGTCTGGAACCGCAGCCGCGACAAGGCGGAGGCCCTCGCCGAGGCGCACGGCGTGGCGCTAGCCGAGGAGCCGGCCACCGTGGCCGCGGCGGCGGATGTCATCTTCCTCAGTGTCGGCGCCGACGATGACGTCCTCGAGGTCATCGACGCCCTCCAGGCCGGCCTCGAGCCGGGCAAGGTCGTGGTGGATACCTCGACGGTCGCGCCGGATACGGCCCGCACCGCCGCCGGCCGCCTGCGCCGCGCCGGGGCCGAGCTGCTCGACGCACCGGTATCCGGCGGGCCGGAGGGGGCCCGCAAGGGCACCATGGTCATGATGATCGGCGGCGAGGAGGCGACCCTGCAGCGCGTGCAGCCCGCCCTCGACCCGATATGCGGCGCCGCCCACCACATGGGGCCGGTGGGCGCCGGGCAGGCGACCAAGGCGGTCAACCAGGTCATGGTCGCCGGCGTCATCCAGGGTGTCGCCGCGGGCCTGGCGTACGGCAGGGGCCAGGGCCTCGATCTGCACCAGGTCATCGAGGTCCTGGGCGCCGGTGCCGCCAGCAACTGGCAGCTCCTCAACCGCGGCCCGAACGCGGTCGAGGACCGCTTCCCGCCTGGCTTCAAGGTCGCCCTCCACCGCAAGGACCTGGCCATCGTCCGCGACGTGCTCGCGGCGCAGGGCATCGATCTCGACCTCATCGAGCGCACGCTGGCCGACTACGACCGACTGGTCGAGCAGGGCTACGGCGACGAGGACATCTCCGCGCTCTACCGGCTGCGCACGGCGGAGCTCAAGGCGGAGTGAGGCAGATACCGCCCGGGAGGCGAGCCCCCGGGCCGGCGCGGCGCCGGCGCGTCAGCCCAGGGTGCGCAGGCGCCGGCTGCTGCGCTCGCCCATCTCCGGCAGGCCGCGGAGCAGCAGCCAGAAGACCAGCGCTGGATACGTGACCAGCAGCCCGGCCACGAGCCAAGGGACCATCACCGCCGGGCGCCTCTCGATGACCACGATGGCGGCAACGCAGCAGAGCACGCCCAGGTAGTAGGACGCCAGCAGCACCTGGACCCACGGGCTACCGATCAACCGTTGCAGCTCGTCGAGCACCGGCGCGGGGGCGCCGACGGTGGCGAGCGTATACCCCAGGAAGCCCAGGCAGGCGACGGTGGCGAGCAACAGGATGCTGCGCAAGATGATCATGGACGCTCTCTCCTTCGAAAAACCTCGGCGCCCGGCGACGCTCGCCGGACGCCCTGGAAGCGATTCGGGACGGACGGCCCCGCGCCGCGGGGGCGCTCGTTAGCCCTTCTGCCGCAGCATCAGCGGCTGGATGCCGTTGTCCTCCATGCGCGAGCGCGCCTCCTCGAGGCGCTCGCTCTCCTCAAAGGGGCCGACCCGGACGCGATGCCACTCCTTGCCGTCGTCCAGCTCCACGGTGTGGACCTGGGCCGGCAGCCCGATCAGGGCCAGGCTGGCGCGCATACTCTCGGCATCCTGGTGGCGCTGGAAGGAGCCGGCCTGGAGGAGGTAGCTCTCGCCCGGCTCAAAGGTGGCGGCGCGGGTGATCTCGTCCTGCTCCTCATCCTCGGTGCGCCGCTTGTCGGCGGCCTCCGGCTCCTCCTCCGGCACCGAGACCTTGTCCTCCATCAGCAGCTCGTAGAAGTCGTAGCTGCGCTCCTCCTTCGCCGCGGACGCCGCTTCCTCGGGCTCTTGCTCCTCCTGCTCCGGCTCGGGAGCCGAGGCAGGGGGCTCGGCCCCCTCGCGCTGCTGCTGGTACTGGGTAAAGTAGAGCGCCCCGGCGCCGAGGGCGGCCCCGGCTAGCAGCCATACCCAGCCGGGGACGCGGCGCCGCTCGCGGCGGCTCGCCTGGGCGCCGCTGCGCCCCTTCGCGGCGCGCGCCTTGCCGCCGCTGCGCTCGGTCGTGCCGCTGCCTTTGCTGCGTCGCTGCGCCATGGGCTCACATGCTCTGCGGCGCGTCTACCCCGAGGAGCGCCAGGCCGTTGGCGAGGACCTGCTGCGTGGCCCGGACCAGGGTCAGGCGGGCATCGCGCAGCGGCTGGTCGTCGATGATGAACGGCACCGCGTTGTAGTAGGTGTGGAAGGCCCCGGCCAGCTCACGCAGGTACTGCGCTACCTGGTGGGGCTCGCGGGAGACGGCGGCGGCCTCGATGACCTCCGGGTAGCGGCCGATCAGGTCGAGCAGGACCGCCTCGTGCTCGGTATCGAGGCGCGCCAGCGCCGCCTCCTCGGGCGCGTCCCGGCACGCCAGGCCGCGCTCGGCGAGCTGCCGGAACACGCTGCAGATGCGCGCGTGGGCGTACTGGCAATAGTAGACCGGGTTATCGGCCGACTCCGACTTGGCCAGGTCCAGGTCGAAATCCATGTGCTGCTCGGAGCGGCGCATGACGTAGAAGAAGCGCGCCGCGTCCTTGCCCACCTCGTCGCGCAGCTCGCGCAGGGTGACGAACTCGCCGGCGCGGGTGGACATGGGCAGCTTCTCGCCGCCGCGGTAGAGGACGGCGAACTGCACCAGGCGCACATCCAGCCGCTCGGCGTCGACCCCGAGGGCCTGGAGCGCCGCCTTCACCCGGGGCACGTAGCCGTGGTGGTCGGCCCCCCAGACATTGACCAGGGTGTGGAAGCCGCGCTCGAGCTTCTCCAGGTGGTAGGCCACATCGGCGGCGAAGTAGGTGGTCAGCCCGTTGTCCCGGCGCAGGACGCGGTCCTTGTCGTCGCCGAGCTCGGCGGCGCGGAACCACAGCGCACCCTCGGCCTCGTAGGTGTAGCCAGCGTCGGTGAGCCGCTGCACGGCGCCCTCGATACGGCCGCTATCGGCGAGCTCCCGCTCGGAGAAGTAGCGGTCGAAGCGGATCCCGAAGGCGGCCAGCTCCGCCCGGATATCGCCGAGGATGGCTCCCAGGGCGAAGTCGAGGACCCGGCGGTAGGCCGCCTCGCCGAGCAGGGACCGGGCCCGGGTGGCCAGGGCGTCCAGGTACGCCTCGGGATCCGCCTCGTCCGCCGGCAGCCCCGCCGTCACCGCGTCCGCGCCGTGCACGTGGGCGTGGCCGTCGGCGTCGAGTAGCTCGCGGGCGTGGGTGGCGATATAGTCGCCCCGGTAGCCCTTCTCCGGGAACGGCACGGCCACGCCGGCGGCCTGCAGATAGCGCAGCCACAGCGAGACGGCGAGGATATCGACCTGCCGGCCGGCGTCGTTGACGTAGTACTCGCGGTGGACGTCGTAGCCGGCCGTCTCGAGGAGGCTCGCCAGGGCATCGCCGAAGGCGGCGCCGCGGCCGTGGCCGACGTGGAGCGGGCCGGTGGGGTTGGCCGAGACGTACTCGATGTGGACGCGGTGGCCGGCGCCGGCGTCGCCGCGGCCGAAGGCCGGGCCCTCGCGCAGGGCGGCGCGCACCGCCTCGTGGCGGGCCGCGGCGGCTAGGGTGAAGTTGAGGAAGCCCGGCCCGGCGACCTCGACGCCCGCGATGGCCTCGGAGGCCGGCAGGCGGGCACGGATGGCCTCGGCCAGCTCGCGCGGCTTCTGCCCTGCCGGCTTGGCCAGGACCATCGCCGTGTTGGCGGCGTAGTCGCCGTGGGCACGGTCGCGGGCGCGCTCGACCTGCACCTGCGGCAGCTCGATATCCGCCGGCAGCTCGCCGGCTTCGCGCATGGCCGCCAGGGCCTGCGCCAGGAGACTGGCCACGTGTCGCTTCATGCGGATCTCCGCTCGGGTCCGGGAAAGCCGCTCATTATCCCGCCCCGCCGGGCGGGATGCCAAGCCGCCGGCGCGATCAACCGCTGGCGCCGGCGGCGAGCTCCGCGAAGGCGAGGCGCCGCTGGTGCGCTGGCGCGGCGTCGGGATCGTGGCTGATCACCAGCGCGGTACGCTCGGCCAGCCACGGCTCCAGGCGGCTGGCGACCCGCGCGGCGGTGGCGTCGTCGAGCCCGTGGAACGGCTCATCGAGCAGGACCACCGGGGCGTCCACCAGCACCAGCCGGGCCAGCGCCAGGCGGCGCGCCTCGCCGCCGGACAGGCGCGCGCCGCCCTCGCCGACCCAGGCGTCGAGCCCGCTCGGGTGGGCGGCGATCCGCTCGTCCAGGGCAGCGGTGTGCAGGGCCCGCCACAGCCGGGCATCGTCAGCCTCCGGAGCGGCGATACGCAGGTTGCCGGCGACGGAGTCGGCGAAGAGCTCGGTGCGCTGCAGCAGATAGGTGATGCAGGCGAAGCGGTCGGCCTCCGCGAGGCTGTGGACCGGCACGCCCCCCACCGTCACCCGCCCGGCCTGGGGCGCCAGCAGGCCCGCCGCCAGGTCCAGGAGGGTGGACTTCCCGCAGCCAGAGGGCCCGTAGACCACCACCGTCTCCCCGGCGTCCAGGCGCAGATCGCAGCCCTCGAGCAGGGGGGCCTCGTGGTTATCGTGGCGGAAGCCAACCGCCTCCAACGCCAGGGGCAGTGCAGCGTCGCACCTCGGGGGCGTCGCCGTCGGCCCATCGGCCTCGCTACGCGCGGCGTGCTCGAGCAGCCGGCGGGCGGCGGCCCGGATCCGGCCCAGGTGCTGCCACGCGCCGGGGAGCGCGGTGAGCGCCTCGCCGGCCGCCAGGGCGGCCAGGGCCGCGAGGACTAGCACGGGCCCGCTGATCGCCCCCGCCTGATGGAGGGCGATACCGCCGATCAGCGCCACGAGCAGCGCGGCATGGCTGAGCAGCCCCACGGCGCCCTCGCCGGCCCCCGTCAGGCGCGCCGCCCGCTCCCGGGCGGCGGCGAGGCCCTCGGCAGCCGCCATGAGCCGGCGCTCGTGGCGGTGGATGGCACCGCAGGCACGCAGCTCCGCCAGCCCCTGCACGGCGTCCACCCCGGCCCCGCGTAGCGCCGGGAGGTGGCGGTCCACGGCCTCGCCGTGGGGAGAGCCCCGACGCCAGGCCCACAGCGGCAGCAGCAGCCCGCCCAGCGCCAGGACGCCGCCAACGGCCCATCCCGCTGCCCCGGTAAGGGCGATAAGCACCGCGACGGTGACCGCGACGGTGACGACCGCCGCGATGGTGGGACCGACGATCCGCAGGTAGAGGCCGTCCAGGGCCTCCACGTCGGCAGTCATGCGGTTGAGCAGGTCGCTGCGGCGCAGCCGGCCGAGGCGGCGCAGGGGCATGGGGGCCAGGGCGCGGAACAG
>CAJXLI010000065.1 GCA_913055575.1 uncultured Ectothiorhodospiraceae bacterium | reverse complement strand
CTCGCCACGCCGGTGATCCAGCTGGCGGTGTTCGGCTACGCCGCCTCCTTCGACCTCAACGAGGTCCCCTTCGCCGTCCTCAACGAGGATCGCGGCGAGGCCAGCCGCGAGCTGGTGGCCCAGTTCGAGGGCTCGGCGCAGTTCGAGCGCGTCCGCACCCTCCACCACACCGACCAGATCGCGCCGCTGATCGACGCCGGCGAGGTCCTCCTCGTCCTGCGCCTGCCGCCGGATTTCAGCCGCGACCTCGCCCGGGGCGAGCCGGCCTCGGCGCAGGTCATCCTCGACGGGCGCAACTCCAACACCGCCCTGATCGCCTTCAACTACGCCCGCCGCATCGTCGCCGCCTACAACGACCGGCGCCTCGTCGAGGCCGGGCGGGCGGGTGGCCCGCCGGCCGAGCTGGTCACGCGGGCCTGGTTCAACCCCAACCTGGAGAGCCAGTGGTTCTTCGTCCCGGGCATCGTGGGACTGCTGGTCACGGTGACCACCATCCTCGTTACCGCCCTGTCCGTGGCCCGCGAGCGCGAGGAGGGGACCTTCGACCAGCTCCTGGTCACCCCGCTGCGGCCGGTAGAGATCCTCATCGGCAAGGCCCTGCCCGGGTTCCTGGTCGGGCTGCTGGCGGCGAGCGTGATCGCTGCCATCGCCGTGGCCTGGTTCCAGGTCCCGCTGCGCGGCTCGCTCGCCGTGTTCTACCTGGGCACCGTGCTCTACCTCCTCTCGGCGGTGGGCGTCGGGCTGATGATCTCCGCGCTGGCGGTCACGCAGCAGCAGGGCCTGCTCGGCGCCTTCCTCTTCCTCGTCCCCGCCGTGATCCTGTCCGGCTTCGCCACCCCCATCGCCAACATGCCCGGCTGGGTACAGGCGATCACCTACCTCAACCCCCTGCGCTACTTCATGGTGGTCCTGCGCGGGATCTTCCTCGAGGGCCGGGGCCTGGACCTGGCGCCGCTACAGTTCCTGCCCATGGTGGCGATCGGCCTGGTGAGCCTCACCGTAGCGGGCTGGCTATTCCGGCGACGGCTCTACTGAGGCCGCGGACGGGGCCCTGCCCCCTGCCCGCCGATCGGCGCCAATCCCGCAACCCCGGTATCAGCAGGGGCGACGGATACAGGCCCCGGGCTCCCTAGCCCGGGGCCGCATCGCCCGGCAGCGCCTCATCGGGGCTCGATCGCGTACCGCACCCGGACACTGGCCTCATAGGTGAGCTCATCGGGGGCCAGGTCGATCGGATCCGCCGCCTCGCGCGCAGCATCGGCCGTGCGGGCCCTGGCGGCCCCCGGACCCGCCTCGGACGCCTCCAGGCCCGGGGCGCTCAGCTCCTCCACCCGCAGAGGCTCGAGCAGGCGGACATCGGCAGCCTCTGCCATCGCCGCCGCCTTCCCGGCGGCGTCCTCGACAGCGGCCACCAGCGCCGGGTGGCGCTGCTCGTCGGCCGCGTCGTAGCGGTAGTCGATGGGCCGGACCTGGTGCGGATCCGCCTCCCCCAGCCGCTGGAGCCAGGACCCGGCCTGATCGGCCGGGGCGCCCTGGATGCGGATCGTCAGCAGGGCCTGGTAGCCGGTGATCTCCGAGCGCCCGTCACGCCGCTCACGGACCGGGGCGGTGCGCACGGCCTCCGTGACTACCCGGGTATCGGCCCCCGCAAGCTGGCGCCAGCGCTCGAGCAGCGGATTGATCCGCTCCCTCAGGGCGCCCATCGCCGCCGCCGAGGCCTCACGCTCCTCGCGGAAGACGGCTGTCAGGTCCGCGATGTTGGGCGCCCGCGAGATGACGGACTCACCCCGGACCGTGAGGTACGGGCCCTCCGCCCCCTGTGCGGCGCCCACCGGCGTGGCGAGCACCAGCAGCAGCGGCAGGCCGGCTCGCAGGAATCGCGTGGTGTGCATATCGGTCTCCTCGCCTCTTCCAGGAACCCGCGCCACCGCACCGGCGGCGCGGCGTCGACGGGTGCACGCAGCGCCTAGCGCAGCGGGCACGACGGCGACAGCGCTACCGGCTCCACGGCCCGAGCCTCCTTGACCCCGTGACTGGCAGGCCTTGCGTCTACACCCTGCATCGTGCCAGGCGACGGCAAGGGCGGCTACACGGAGCAACCCATGCCCCAGCCGGGGCTGGCACCTGCCGCATTCGCTCCCCTAGCCGAACGTCTACCTGTGCGCCCGAGGCTGCGTTAGAGTCCCACGGACACCCGCCTGCATGACCCTCCTGTACAAGGCCTTGCCCGGCGTGGCCGCACCCGGGACAGCCGAGCCGCCAGCGAGAGCCAGACGCCATGATGGACTTGCAGAAGAGCCTGGCCACCGAGATCGGCTTCTCCCTCCTACACGAGCACCCCGACGCCGTCGTCGTCCTCGATCCCCAGCAGCGGATCTACGCCCTCAACAAGGCGGCCGAGGCCCTGTTCGAGTACACCAGCCAGGACCTCCTCGGCGAGCCCTTGGACCGGCTCCTGCCCCCCGATGCGGTGGAGCGCCACCGTGGGCATGTGCAGCACTTCGGCGAGCAGGGACACGCCCAGGTCCGCACCATGTACGAGCGCGAGCCGGTCCGCGCCCGCAAGCGGGACGGTACCGAGTTCCCGATCGAGGCGACGATCGGGGTCCAGTGGCACCAGGGCCACCCCTACTTCTACGCCATCGTCCGTGATCTAACGGAACGATTTGAGCGCGAGCAGACGCTGCTCAGGCAGCGCAACCTCTACCAGGCCCTGAGCCGCAGCAACCAGCTGCTCATCCGTAGCCCGCCCCCGGAAGAGCTCTACGACGAGGTGTGCCGGATCGTCGTAGACGCCAGCGATGTGCCGTTGGCCTGGGTCGGCCTGATCGACAGCACGGGGCAGGTCCAGCCGGCCGCCTACCACGGCGAGGCGAGCGGCTACCTCGAGGGGATTGAGGTCACCTCCCGGAGCGCGGAGGCCTCGGGGCAGGGCATGATCGGCCAGGCGATCCGCGAGGCGCACCCCGTGATCGTCCCCTACCTCACCGAGGATCCCCGCATGCAGCCGTGGCACGAGCAGGCCCGTGCCTTCGGCCTGGCCTCCGCCGGGGCCTTCCCCATCACCCGCGGCGGCGCCGTCGTCGGGACGCTGAACGTCTACGCCCGGCAATCGGCCTTCTTCGCCGAGAGGCAGGGGATCGTCGAGCTCTTCAACGAGCTCGCCGCCGATATCAGCGCCGCCCTGGAGCACCACGACGAGCGCCTGCGCATCCAGCAGCTGAGCTACCGCCACTTCGTCACCGGCCTGCCCAACCGGGCCAGCCTCAAGGAGCGCGTCGAGGAGGAGGCGGCACGGCTCCAGCGTCAACCGGGCCTCGGCGCGATCATCCTCATCGACATCGACGGCTTCAAGGCGGTCAACGACTCCCTCGGCTACCGCCTCGGGGACGAGACGCTCCAGCGGATCGCGGAGCGCATCCGCGAGCATCTCCACGGCAACGAGGTCCTCTACCACCTCGGGGCCGACGAGTTCGTCGTCCTGGCGCTGGACCTGGCCGGCGAGGAGACCGAGAGCGCCGCCAGGAGCCACCGGATCGCCGATGGCATCCGGCAGGGCTTCCTGGCCCCCCTCCAGGCCGGCGAGCGTGACCTGCAATTGACGGCCTCCCTGGGGATGACCCTCTTCCCGGGCACACCGGGCGAGTCCGGCGACTCGCAAGCGGGCTCCGCCGAGGGGATCCTGCAAGAGGTGAGCCTGGCGCTGGCCCGGGCCAAGGAGGAGGGAGGCAACCAGGTGCGCTTCTTCGACCCCCAGCTCCGCCACCGGGCCGAGCGCTACATCCACATGGTCGAGGGGCTGCGCCTCGCGCCCGAGCGCGGCGAGCTCGCCGTCGCCTATCAGCCGCTCTGGGATCTCGCCTCGGAGGAGCTCCTCGGCCTGGAGGCCCTCATGCGCTGGCGCCACCCCGAGCTCGGCTGGGTGTCGCCGGCCGAGTTCATCCCCCTCGCCGAGCGCAGCAACACCATCCTCGAGCTCGGTGACTGGATCCTGGAGCAGGTACTGCGCCAGATCGCTACCTGGCAGGAGGAGGGCGTGCCCCCCCTCCCCCTCGGCGTGACCGTCAACGTCAGCGCGGCGCAGTTCAAGCAGGAGCGCTGGGTCGAGAGCGTACGCACCCGGCTGGAGCGCTCCAGAGTGGCAGGCCAGTGCCTGAAGATGGAGGTCACCGAGACCCTGCTGATGGAGAGCGTCGACACCGCCCTGGACAAGATCGGCGAGCTGCGCGATCTCGGCATCCGCTTCGCCCTGGACGACTTCGGCACCGGCTACTCCTCGATGACCTACCTCCAGCGCCTGCCGCTGGACTACCTCAAGGTGGACCGCTCCTTCATCCAGAGCATCGGCCAGGAGCCGGCCGTCGAGGGCATCCTCGACGCCATCCTGGGTCTGTCCCGCAGCCTGGGCCTCCAGACCATCGCCGAGGGCGTGGAGACCGAGCACCAGGCAGCCTTCCTCCGTGCGCGCGGCTGCCCCATCGGCCAGGGATTCTACTGGTCCCCGCCCCTGGCCCCCGAGGCCGTCGCGCCGCTCCTGCCGAGAGCGGGCCGGAACGCGCGCTAGCCGCCCCGAGGCGATGCGGGCTCAAGCGCGGTGAGCGGCGGGCAGCGAGTCTATGCTGAGGACAGGGAGACCGCGACGCGGGGATGGACATGGCGCCTGGACGCTCCGCCCTGCGCCCTGTAGCGTCCCGGCGGGACGCCCCGAGCAGCCGCGCCAAGGGCAAGCATGCAGGACGGCAAGCAGGACCCGGCCATCCGGTGGTACGACGAGCACGCCGAGCGCGTCGCCGGCGACTACGAGTCGCTGTCCTTCGCCGACGTCCACAACTGGCTCATCTACCGCCTGCCGCCACCGGGCGAGAGCACGGTCCTCGACGTCGGCGCCGGCTCCGGGCGCGACGCCGCCTGGCTCGCCGAGCGCGGCCACGAGGTGGTCGCCGTCGAGCCGGCCGAGGCCCTGCGCCGCGAGGCCGCCGAGCGCCACCCCCACCCGCGGATCCGCTGGCTCGACGACCGCCTGCCGGGCCTGGAGCAGATCCACCGGCTGGGGCTGGGCTTCGACGCCATCCTGCTGAGCGCCGTCTGGATGCACCTCCCCGAGGGGCAGCGGCCCCGCGCCTTCCGCAAGCTGATCACCCTGCTCAAGCCCGGCGGCCTGCTCGCCCTCACCCTCCGCCTCGGCCCGGCGGACCCGGAGCGCGGCCTGCGGGCCGTCTCGGTCGGCGAGCTCCAGCAGCTCGCCGCCGCGCACGGGGCGTACCTCGAGCACGTCAGCGAGAGCCGCGACGCCCTGGGCCGCGCCGAGGTCTCCTGGGCCGAGGTGGCCCTCCGGCTGCCGGACGACGGCACCGGCGCCCTGCCCCTGCTGCGGCACATCATCCTCAACGACGACAAGCGCGCCACCTACAAGCTGGCGCTGCTGCGCTGCGCCTGCCGCGCCGCCGACGGCATGGACGGCCTCGCCGTCGCCGCGGAGGACGGCGACGCGGAGAGCCACGTCGAGCTGCCGCTGGGGCTCGTGGCCCTGATCTGGGTCCGGCTCTTCCTGCCCCTCGTCCACCACCGCCTGCCGCAGCGCCCGCCCCACGACGGCACGCCCCGCGGCCTCGGCTTCGCCGGCGACGGCTTCCGCAAGCTCCTCGAGCTGCAGGTCAACTCGGAGGAGCTGCGCATCGGCGTGCGCTTCAGCGGCGACCGGGCGCGGGCCCTGTCCCTCGCCCTGCGCGAGGCGGCGGAGACCATCCGCAAGATGCCCGCCTACTACACCACCTTCCCCCAGGGCGGCCAGGTCTTCCACGCTGTACGCACCCACGGCGTGCGCCCCCAGGGCGAGGCAGTCCTCGACGCCCCCTTCCTGTGGCGCTACGGCGCCTTCCGGGTGCCGCGGACACTGTGGCGGGCCCTGCAACGGTTCAGCGTCTGGGTGGAGCCGGCGCTGATCACCGAGTGGAAGCGGCTGATGGCCCACTACGCCGAGCGCCAGGGCCGGGCGCTGACGGCCGGGACCATGGAGCATGCCCTCGCCTGGCGCGAGCCGCAGCGCGACGTGCGCCTCGCCCGGGAGCGCATCGAGGCCCTGCGGGCGGCCGGCGAGCCCATCCACTGCGTCTGGAGCGGCCGCCGCCTGCGGCGGGACGCCCTCGACGTCGACCACTGCATCCCCTGGGCGGCCTGGCCCTGCGACGACCTGTGGAACCTGGTGCCCGCCAGCCCCCGCGTGAACAGCGACAAGGGGGCGCGGCTGCCGGACGCGGCCACGCTCCAGGAGGCCGAGGACCGCCTGAAGGCCTGGTGGGAGCGCGCCTGGCGGCGCGCGCCGCAGCCGACCCTGGCCGAGCGCTTCGAGCGCGAGGCCGCGGCGACGCTGCCCGGGCTGCGGGAGGCCGAGGCGGGGGACCTGGACAGCGTCTTCTCCGCCCTGGAGCTGCGCCGGATCCGGCTCAAGCAGGACCAGCAGATCCCGGAGTGGTGCCGGGAATAGCCTCCGCGCTGTCTGTATCCACGACCAGCAGGGAAGGCTCCCCGCGGTACGAGCAGGAAACCGTCCGCTCGGACTGCCAGCCGGTGTTGCGATCGAAAGTTGAGTCTACGACCCTAGCCAACCAAGCTGGTGATACTTGACGAAAAGCTCAAGAAAGGGAACTTCGTTGGGAACAGACTTTAAGGATGCCCACCACCGGCACTGGGCGGATGCAGAGCTGCTGTTCGGCTCAGGGCGCCTTGCCAACGCCGACCACCTGTACGGCCTAGCTGCAGAGTGTGGCTTGAAAGCCCTCATGTCCGCTTGGGGGATGCCCTACGATCATCAGCAGGACCAACCTTCGCGTGATAGGGACCGGAAGCACGCTGACCGCATCTGGCATCGGTATGAGCACTATAGGCAGGGCCCGCAGGCACCCCACTACCAGCTATCCACACCAAGCCCGTTCGCTGACTGGAGCATCCACCAGCGCTACTGGCCCCGCCGCTGTTTCGATCCCCCAACCGTGGACAAGCACCGGCAAGGGGCCGAGGAAGTGTGCCGTGTGCTCCGGCAGGCCCAAAGGGAGGGATGGCTGTGACGTTCGATGAGGTACTGCCGAAAGTCCGCGAGATTCTCGCCTCCCGGGAGGGCCTTCTCAAAGCGCTGGATTGGATGGTGGTCAACCGCGACCTGAACGGGCGGATCAGCCTGGTCGTTCCTGATGCGGCCTCGGCGGATGAGCATCGGCAAGGCCAGCTGGAGGAGTTGGCCTCCACCCTGGAGAGCGAGCTGGGCCCCCACGGCCTGGCCGCTGACCGGGCGATCCTGTACGAGGAGGACCGGGAGCCGGTGCTCGCCAACGCCCCGCACTACCCGCTAGACCGCGTGACCGTCGTGGATCGCCTGCTCACCGAGGGCCGGTGGGGGGCCGTCGAGGGGGCAACCGAGGGCGCCAAGCGGGTGGTCTTCTATTCCATCAAGGGCGGCGTCGGGCGCTCCACGGCCCTGGCCGTATCGGCCTGGTGGCTGGCGCAAGCGGGATCGCGCGTCCTGGTGCTCGACATGGACCTGGAATCCCCCGGGCTGTCTTCCACCTTGCTCCCGGAAACACGCCGCCCCGCGTATGGCATCACGGACTGGCTAGTAGAGGATCTGGTCGGCAACGGGGATGCCGTCCTCGACGATATGGTGGCTACCAGCGAGCTTTCCCGAGAAGGCGAGATCATGGTCGTACCTTCCCACGGGCAGGATCCCGGGGAGTATGTCGCCAAGCTCGGCCGGGTCTGGATGCCGAGCCGTAACCAGGAAGGGGGGCATCAGGCCTGGTACCAACGCCTGGATCGCATGATCACTGGATTAGAGAGTCAGTGGCAGCCGGACGTGATCCTCATCGATTCCCGTTCGGGGATCGACGATATTGCCTCCGCTTGCGTGACCGATCTCAGGGCCGGGCTAGTGCTGCTGTTCGCCCATGACGATGCCCAGACATGGACCGGCTACAGCCTGTTGTTCCGGTATTGGGCCCAGACCCAAGTCATTCGACATATGCGGGAGCGGCTGCAGATCGCCGGCGCAACGCTCCCGGATGTGGATACCGAGACCCGCTTCGATGAGCTGCGGGAGCGAGCGTGGGACCTTTTCTCGGAGCACTTGTACGACGAGATCCCGGCCGGGGCCCAAGAGGAGGCGTACTGGAACTTCGACGATCGGGACGAAGGCGCGCCCCACTACCCGTGGGCAGTGCGCTGGCATCGGGATTTCACCGCCCTGACTTCCCTCCACGACCGCTTGGCGGGTATCGATCCCGGCCAGGTACGCCAGCTGTTCGGGCCGCTGGCCGAAGGCATCCAGCGCTATGTCAGCGCCAGGAGTGTGGCCAATGAATGATCCCATGCGGGTCCGCGAGGCGCTGCTGCAATCCTTGCCCCACGACGTGGCAGGCCATGGGCAAGCGCCCCATCCCCAAGAAGTCTACGTGCCACGCGCGCACATCAAGGCCCTGCGCCCCGAGGCCAGCCTGGTGGTGGGCACCCGCGGTGTCGGCAAGTCCCTGTGGACCATGGCCCTGTGGACGCCCCAGACTCGCGAAGCCCTGGAATCCGCCATACCCGCCTTGGCCTCCACCCGGGTAGCGGTGGGCTTCTCCGAGAAACCGAGCCCGGATGACTATCCCAACGCAGACACCGTCCGCCAGCTCCTCAAGGACGGAGAAGACCCCTACGATATCTGGCGAGGGGTTATCGCCCGGCACTTGTCTCGGGACGTGTTGGGCGGAGATCGGGTGCCCTTAGAGTCCTGGGCTCAGACGTTGGGATGGCTGCACGCCAACCCCGAGGGCCTGTCCCGGCTCGTCCAGGACGCGGACGAGAAGCTGGCCTCGCAGGAAAAGCAGCTACTGTTCGTCTTCGACGCCCTGGATCGCGCCAGTGGCGATTGGGACACCATGGACGCCCTCGTGCGGGGACTACTCCAGGCGATCCTGTGGCTCAAGCCCCAAGCCCAAATGTACGGGAAGGTGTTCCTCCGCGAGGACCAGTTCCGGCCCACGGTCACCAACTTCCCCGACGCCTCCAAGCTCCTGGCTACTAAGGAGGATCTCTCCTGGGGACGGCACGACCTGCACGGCCTCCTCTGGCAACTGCTGATCAATGGCCCCGAGGAACATGGCGACTGCCTCCGGGAGACCTACCGCTCCGTGATCGGGGCGCCCCCCCAGGAAACCGCTTCCGGCTGGCGGCTCCCTTCCGAGCTTCAGCGCGAGGGGCCTAGCCAACGCGGCCTGTTCGAGGCCCTTGCCGGCCCCTGGATGGGGACGGATCCCCGCCGTGGTGTCCCCTACGTCTGGACGGTCAGCCACCTGGCCGATGGCCACGGGCGCACCTCCCCACGCTCTTTCCTGGTCGCTATCCGGCAAGCGACGGATGACTCCTTGGAGCACTATCCCGATCACCCCCGGCCACTGCACTACGAGAGCATCAAGCGCGGCGTCCGGGCCGCGTCGAAGGTCCGCGTCGACGAAATATCCGAAGTTTATCCGTGGATTAAACGATTCATGGGGGCCCTGGAGGGGATGAACATGCCCTGTGATTTTCAGCGGATTACTGGGGAGTGGGAAAGGGCCTTCCCGGAGGGCCCCACAACGAGGCCTGAAGAGGGCTTGCCGCCTCGTCACACCGATCAGGGCTGGGAAGGGCTGCGCGACGACTTGCTGGACCTGGGCGTTTTCGAGCAGCGCAAGGACGGCCGGATCGATATGCCCGATCTGTACCGGGTCGGGTTCGGGCTGGGGCGCAAGGGCGGAGTCCCCCCGCGGAGATAGGCAGCAAGCCAGACGCGCTGGGCCGCCGCGACCCTACCCCCCTTCTCGAGCCGAGCATTTGGATGGGCACGATCACCCGGCTATCCTCGGGAGGATGAGCGCACCCGTCCCCACCAACCTCATCACCGGCTTCCTCGGCGCCGGCAAGACCACCGCGATCCGGCACCTGCTCGCCGAGGCGCGCCCGCCGGAGGAGCGCTGGGCGGTGCTGGTCAACGAGTTCGGCGATGTCGGCGTGGATGCCGCCGGCCTGGGGGACGGCGCCGCCGTGGAGGAGCTGCCCGGCGGCTGCCTGTGCTGCACGCTCGGGGTGCCGTTCCGCGTCGCCCTGGCGCGGCTGCTGCGCCGCAGCCGCCCGGCCCGGCTGCTCATCGAGCCCACCGGCCTCGGCCACCCGGCCCGCATCCTGGATCAGCTGCACGAGTTCGAGGAGCAGGGCGCCCTCACCCGGCACGCCACGCTGACGCTGGTCGACCCGCGCCAGCTCGAGGATCCGCGCGTAGCCGCCCACGAGGCTTTCCACGACCAGGCCCAGCTGGCCGATATCCTCATCGCGCACAAGAGCGACCTGTGCACCGAGGCGCAGCTGGCAGCGCTGACGCGCTGGGCCCACGGCCTCTACCCGCCCAAGCGGCGCATCGAGCGGGCCGCCCACGGCCGGATCGAGGCGGCCTGGCTGGACGAGCCGATCGGCCGGGCCGGTCCCGCCGACCCGGCCGCCTCTGCCGAGGCCCCGCACCACCATCCCGAGCACCACCACGAGCGCAGCGGGCCGGCGCCCGAGCCCGGCCGCCCGGTCCGTGCGGAGCAGTCCGGCGGCGACACGGCGGCCTGCGGATGGCTCTTCCACCCCGAGGACGTCTTCGAGCGTAACGCCCTGCTGGCGGCCCTGGAGGGACTGCGCGGCTGCCAGCGGACCAAGGGCGTGGTACGCACCGGAGGCGACTGGCTGCGCGTCGATGCGGATAGCGACGGCGTACGCACCGAGGCGGTGGCCTGGCGCGGGGAGAGCCGGCTGGAGGTCATCGGCCCCGCCCCGGAGGTCACGTGGGACGGCGTCGAGGCGCAGCTCCTGGCAGCACGCCGTGCCCCCTGACCCTGTCGTATTCACGAGAAAGCCGTGAGAGCCAAGGTGCCGCCTTGTTGATGTCGGTGATTGAGCAGTTCGTAAC
>CAJXLI010000064.1 GCA_913055575.1 uncultured Ectothiorhodospiraceae bacterium | reverse complement strand
GCCAACCCCATCCTCTACATGGTCAACGCCTTCCGCTACGGCATCCTCGGCTCCTCGGACGTCAACATCGTCCTCTCGTACGCCATGATGGGCCTGTTCATCGCGGTGCTCGGCGCCTTCGCCCTGTACCTGCTACACCGGGGGACAGGGCTGCGCTCCTGACCCCGCCACGCACAGGAGGGATACCCATGGATCCGCGCCACAGCCCCCTGCTGACGGATCTCTACCAGCTGACCATGGTCGACTCCTACCTCCAGCGAGGCATGCAGGAGCCCGCCTCCTTCGAGCTGTTCAGCCGCAAGCTGCCGCCCGGGTACGGCTTCTACGTCGCCTCGGGGATCGACGCCGCGCTGGACTGGCTGACCGACCTGCGCCTCGGCGACGCCGAGCTCGACTGGATCCGCGGCTGTGGCCACTTCCGGGCCGGCCTCGCCGACGATCTGGCCGGGTTGCGCTTCACCGGCCACGTCGAGGCCGTCCCCGACGGCACCATCCTCTTCCCGCAGGAGCCGATCCTGCGCGTGACGGCCCCCCTGCCCGAGGCGCAGCTCATCGAGAGCCGCCTGATGAACCTCGTCCACCTGCACAGCCTGCTCACCACCAAGGCAGCACGGGCCGTGATCGCCGCCGACGGCGGCGGGCAGCTGGTGGACTTCGGCATGCGCCGCGCCCACGGCGCCGAGGCGGCCATGGCGGCGGCCCGAGGGACGTGGCTCGCCGGCTACGCCGGCACCGCCACCTGCCTCGCCGGGGCCGAGTACGGCATCCCCACGGTAGGCACCATGGCCCACTCCTACGTGCTGGCCTTCGACCGCGAGATCGACGCCTTCCGCGCCTTTGCCGAGGCGTACCCGGAGAACGTGGTGCTGCTCATCGACACCTACGACATCGGTGCCGGGGCGGAGAAGGTAGTGGCCCTCGCCGCGGAGGGCATCCCGGTGCACGGCGTGCGCATCGACAGCGGCGACCTCGCCGCCGAGGCACGCCGCGTGCGCGGCATCCTCGATGCCGGCGGGCTCGAGGCCACCAAGGTCATGGTCAGCGGCGACCTCGATGAGCACAGCGTGGCCCGGCTCCGCGCCGACGGCGCCCCCATCGACGGCTTCGGGGTGGGCACCAAGGTGGATACGGCCGCCGATCACCCGCACCTGGACATGGCCTACAAGCTCCAGGCGTATCGGGGGGTGCCGCGGCGCAAGCGCTCCCCGGGCAAGACCCACTGGCCGGGGCGCAAGCAGATCCGGCGCGACTACCGGGACGGTACAGCGGTGGGCGATATCCTCTGCCGGAGCGATGAGGCCCTGCCCGGCGAGCCGCTGCTCGTGGAGATGGTGGACGGCGGGCGGCGCACCCGGGCCGCCGAGGCCACGGCCGCCGCCCGCGAGCGGCTTAGCGCCGGCCTGGCGGCCCTGCCGGCGGCGTGCCGCTCCCTGGAGGCCGACAGCGGGGCCTATCCGGTGACGATCTCCTCAGCCCTGCGCGCCGCCGGTGAGGCCGCCGACCGGCGAGCGGTCTAGCGGCCCGTCCCCGGCACGAGCCGCCCAGGCTACGGGTCCCGGACCCCCTCGAGCAGGTCGCTGAGCGCGAAGCCGTACCGCTCCGCTATGGCCTTGAGCTCGCGCCGGGCGTGGGTGATGCTCTCCTCGCGCCGGCGCTCGATCTCCTGCTCTACCTGCTTGCGCAGGCTGCGCAGCTGCTCCTCCGAGTACCTCGACAGATCCTCCATCGCCATTCTTTTCTCGCCGCACGTTCCCTTCAGGGATTGAGAAGGACATGGCACCAGCCCTCGGCCCGGTGCTCGTAGCGCTCGCGCTCGTGGAGCCGTCCGTCCCCGGCCGCCCAGAGCTCGATGCTGACCGGCACGATACGGTACCCCGACCAGTGCGGAGGCCGGGGGACCTGCTCCGGGAAGCGCGCCTCGACCTCCGCCACACGCGCCTCGAGCGCACGGCGGCTGGCCAGGGGCTCGGATTGGTGGGAGGCCCAGGCGCCTACCTGGCTGAGGCGCTTGCGCTGGGCCCAGTAGCGATCCGCCTCGGCGGCGGTCACCGGGGTGACCACGCCGCGGATCTCCACCTGCTCGTACAGCGGCTGGAAGTAGAGGCACAGCGACGCCCGGGGATTCTCGGCCAGATGCCGGCCCTTGCGGCTGGTGCGATTGGTGTAGAAGACGACCCCCGCCTCGTCGAGCTGCTTGAGCAGCACCGTGCGCGCCGCCGGCCAGCCGTCCTGGCCCGCCGTGGCCAGGATTCCGGCGGTCGGCTCCGGCAGGTCCGCCGCCCGCGCCCGCTCGAGGACCTCCTGGACGCGCGCCAGCGCCTCCCGGTAGACCCCATCCGAATCGCGCTCAGCGTCACTCATCCGGCTCCACCCTCAGTGTCAGTCCCTCCTTGCCGACCACCCGGACCCGCTGGCCGGCCCATACGGGGCGCTCGGCCTCGGCGTTCCAGCGCTCACCGGCGTAGTGGACGTGGCCCCGACCGTCGAAGGCCGCCTCGGCGACCGCCTCGGCGCCGATCAGCTCGTCGCCGCCGCCGAGCCTCGGGCGTCGCCACGCCCGCGCCGCCATGGTGGCCACCCCGGTGAAGACGAGCAGGCTCGCCGCCGTGATCCCGACGATGAGCCCCAGCGAGATCTCGAAGCCCTCCACATCGGTGTCGAGGAGCATCGTGGACCCGAGGACGAAGGCCACTGCCCCGCCGAGGCCCAGGGCCCCGAAGCTGGGGGCGAAGGCCTCGCCGATCATGAAGGCGATGCCCAGGCCGATGAGCCCTAGCCCAGCGAAGGTGATGGGCAGCGCCTGGAAGGCGTAGAGCGCCAGCAGCAGGCTGATCCCGCCGAGCACCCCCGGCACCAGCGCCCCGGGGCTGAGGAGCTCGAAGATGATCCCGTAGATACCGACGAGCATCAGGATGTAGGCGACGTTGGGATTGGTGAGCACCGACAGGAGCCGGTTGCGCCAATCCGGCTGGACCCGCTCCACCGCCAGCCCGGCGCTGCCCAGCGAGCGCTCGCCGGCGGGTAGCGCCACCGTGCGGCCATCCGCCTGCTCCAGGAGCCCGCTGACACTGCCCGCGGTGAAGTCGACGGCCCCCAGCGCCACCGCTCGGGTGGCGGAGGCGCTCACCGATTCGCGCACCGCGCGCTCGGCCCAATCGGCGTTACGGCCGCGCAGCTCCGCCAGCCCGCGGATATAGGCCACGGCGTCCTCGATGACCTTGCGCTTCTTGGCATCCGGGCGGCTGCCAGACCCGCCCCCGGGATCACCGCTGCCCGCAGCGCCGCCGCCCTCCGTCTCCGCCGGCTCCTGCCCCTCGGCGGCGTCTCCCGGCGACCCGGCGCCGCCATCGTCCCCCTGCGGGCTGTCGCTGCCCGGGAGGATGCCGCCGCCACCCCCGCCGATCTGCACCGGAGTAGCCGCGCCGAGGTTGGTCGCCGGCGCCATGGCCGCGACGTGGGAGGCGTAGAGGATGTAGGTCCCGGCGCTGGCGGCCCGCGCGCCGCTCGGGGCGACGTAGCTGGCCACCGGCACGGGGGAGGCGAGGATGGCGCTGATGATATCCCGCATGGCGCTGTCGAGCCCGCCCGGCGTGTCCATGCGCAGGATGATCAGCTCGGCGCCGCGCTCCTCGGCCTCGCCGAGGCCACTGACGATGTAGTCGGTGGTCGCCGGCCCGATGGGCCCGTCGACCTCCAGCAGCACCGCCGTGCCCTCGCCCGCCGGGCCCGCGCCCTCGTCACCGCCGAGCGGCATCGCGGCCAGGAGGTAGGCGAGGAGGAAGGCGAGCAGGCGGCGGATCGTCATCGGCAGCACCTCCGCGGGGCGGCGGCGGAGGCACGCCCCGCCGCCGGGTAGCCTAGTGCGCCTTCAGCGCGCTCAGGATCTCCTCGCGCACCGCCTCGACCGGCTGCTGCCCGTCCACGGTGGCGTAGCGCGGCGCCTCGGGATCACCCTTCTTTGCCCAGCCAGCATAGTAGTCCACCAGGGGACGGGTCTGCTCGTGGTAGACCGACAGCCGCTGCCGGACCGTCTCCTCGCGGTCGTCATCGCGCTGGACCAGGTCCTCGCCGGTGACGTCGTCCTTGCCCGGCTCCTTCGGGGGGTTGTGGGTGACGTGGTAGACCCGGCCGGAGCCCGGGTGGACGCGGCGCCCCGCCATGCGGTCGACGATCTCCTCGTCGGGGACCTGGATCTCCACCACGGCGTCGAGGCCAATACCCTCATGGTTGAGGCCGTCCGCCTGGGCGATGGTGCGCGGGAAGCCGTCGAAGAGGAAGCCGTTGGCGCAATCCGGCTCAGCCAGGCGCTCCTTGATCAGGCCCAGGATGATATCGTCCGGGACTAGGCCGCCCTCATCCATGACCTTCTTGGCCTGCTGCCCCAGCGGGGTGCCGGCCTTGACCGCGGCGCGCAGCATATCCCCGGTGGAGATCTGCGGGATCCCGAAGGCCTCGCAGACGTAGCCGGCCTGCGTACCTTTCCCGGCGCCAGGAGGCCCTAATAGAATGAGCCGCATCGATTCACCTCGTATATCGTTGCATGAGCGTCGATTCGCGAGGCCCGAGGCCTCGGCGTTGGACTTAAGCGACGAGAAGAAAAGCTGATGAGATGGTCAATACACTGGATCGCCGCGCTGGCGATGATGGGCGCGAGCGTATCACCCGCCCTCGCGGCCTGCAATGATGACCCCGCCCCCGGCGTCAACTGGTTCAGCTGCGATCTCGCCGAGGCCGATCTCGCCGGCGCGAGCCTGGAAGAGGCCCTGCTCAGCCGCAGCGTCCTCGACGGGGCCGATCTCTCGGGGGCCCACCTGCGCCGCGCCGACCTGGCCAACGTCAGCGCGGTGGGCGCCGACCTGAGCGGCACCAACCTCTCCCGGGCGCGCCTGGGCTCTAGCGACCTGACCGACGCCGACTTCACCGGCAGCGACATGCGCGGCGTCCAGGCGAACCGGGCGACCCTCAACGGGGCCCGGCTCGACAGGGTCCTGGGCACCGATATGGGCCTGGACTCGACGCAGATGCGCGGCGCCAGCATCGAGGATGCCGACATGGCGGGCGTCTCCCTGGAGCAGGCCCATCTGCGCGGGCTGCACGCCCGCGAGGCCGACCTCAGCGGCGGGGCGCTCAGCGGCGCGGACCTGGAGGGGGCGAGCCTGGCCGGCGCCCGCCTGAAGGACGCAGACCTGGGCGGCGCCAGCCTGGTCGACACCGACCTCACCGGCGCCGACCTGAGCGGGGCGGACCTGCGCGGCGCCGATATCAGCGGCGCGCGCCTCGACAAGGCGTCGCTGGGCAACGCCCTGTGGGCCGACGGGCAGCGCTGCCGGCCCGGGTCCACCGGCAGCTGCGAGTGACGGCGGCCATCGCGGCTCAGCGCGGCCGCAGCGCCTTTACCTGCCCCTCAGCATCGATGACGTAGACGCCGCCCGCCTCGGTGACCACGGGAGGCCGCTGTATCGGCTCACCGGAGACCTCCGTCCGAGCCACCAGCGCACCGTCGCGCCGGCGTAGCCAGCTCACGTGACCAGCGTCGTCGCCCACTACCAGGTACTCGCCCCGGATCGCCGGCCGGGTCAGCGTCAGCCCCTCCAGGGCGTCCTGGCGCCAGGCGGTGGCGCCGTTGCGGCGATCGAGGGCCCAGACGCGGCCATCGTCCGCCGCCACGTAGAGCGTCTCGCCACCGAGGGCCAGGCCGCGGTGGCTACCCACCTCCCGGCGCCACGCCTCGGTCCCGGTGGCTACCCGCACGGCGGCGACAGCGCCCTGGTAGGCGACGGCGTAGGCAGCCCCGCGCCCGATGACCGGATCCGCCGCGATATCCGCCATCCGCTCCAGCTCCGTGCGCCCGGAGCGCTCGGCGAGGGTGTGCTCCCAGCGGATGCTGCCGTCCTCGGTGTCGAGGGCCACCAGCTGCCCGCTCTGCAGGCCGACAATGGCCGTGCTCCCGGAGAGCGCAGGGGCGCTGTTACGGCGCAGCGTGAGGGCGGGGACACTGCGATCGAGGAGCCAGAGCTCCTCCCCGTCCGCGGCATCCAGGCCGTAGACCCGGCCGTCGGTGGTGCGGGCCACCACGACGCCGCGGCTCTCCCGAGGCCGCGCCAGGACCTGGGCGGAGAGCTCCGCTACCCACTCCGGCTCGCCGGTGGCCCGGTCGAGGGCGTGGACGCGGCCCTGGCGATCACCGACGAGCAGGCGCTCCCCGGCCGGCACCGGACCCGCGGAGAGCGAGGTGTCGAGCCGCTGGCGCCACAGGGGCTCGCGGGTCTCGGCGTCCAGGGCCCGGACGAGCCCCTCGTTGTCCGCGACGTACAGCCTACCGTCGGCGTAGCCGGGCCCCAGGGCGAAGGCCCCGGCCCCGAGGCTCCCCACGAGGTGGTCGCTCCAGGCGCGCTCCACCGCCAGCTCCGCCTCGACCCCGGGGCGCGGGTCGGGCAGCGGCTCCTGGAAGGAGCACCCCAGGGCACCACCCCCGACCGCGGCCAGGACCAGCAGTACGCGTAGTTGCCCCAGGCCCATCACGCCTCGGCCTCCATCGCCTGCAGCTTGCGGCGCACCAGCTCCCGGGCCCGGCCGCCGAGACCCGGCTCGCTATTCAAGGCCTCGCGGTACGCGGCGACCGCCGCCTCGGCGCGGCCGAGCTGGCTGAGCAGGTCGCCGCGCAGCTGCGCATAGCTCGCCCGGAAGCCCTCGGTGACCTCTCCCTCCAGGAGCGACAGGGCGGCCTCCTGGTCCGTCTCGCCCAGGAGCCGGGCCCGGCGCAGGCGCGCCAGCTCGGCCATCGCCCGGCTGTCGGCGCTGTCCGCGAGCCCCTTCAAGGTCTGCACGGCGCGGCGGCGCTCCCCCGCCTCCACCTGGATACGCGCCAGGCGTAACGCGGCCATGGCGGCGTAGCCGCTGCCGGCGTGCTCGTCGAGGATGCGCTCACCGGCGGCCTCGGCGGCCGCCAGCTCGCCGCCCTGCTCGGCACGCAGCAGCTCGGCGTAGGCGGCGGCCGCCTGCTGGGCGCTGCGCTCCTGCCAGGTCCCGTACCCCCACCAGCCGGCCAGGATGACCGCCAGGCCGGCCAGGCCCAGGAGGATGCCGCTACCGTAGCGCTGCCACCACGCCTTGATCTGCTGGAGCTGCTGCTCGTCGTCTTGATTCATCGCGTCCTCTTGCCCGCTAACCGGCCTCAGTCGCCGATCCAAGCCTGCAGATGGGAGACCGCCTCGCTGAAGGGCAGGCGCTGCTGCTCGCCGTCGCCGCGCAGGTCCTTCATCGTCAGGGCGCCGTCCGCCCGCTCCTCGTCGCCGAGGATCAAGGCCACCCGGGCGCCGCTGCGGTCGGCCCGCTTGAGCTGCGCCTTGAAGCTGGCACCGCCAGCGTGGGCCTGCAGCCGCAGCCCCGGCAGCGCATCCCGCAGGGCCTCGGCGGTCTCCAGGCCCGCACCGGGGTCCGTAGCCACCACCAGGTAGGCGTGGGGGGCACCCCCGCGGCCTGGCTCGCCCTGCTCCCGGAGCAGCGCCACCAGCCGCTCCATGCCCAGGGCGAAGCCGATGGCCGGCGTCGGACGCCCGCCGAGCTGCTCCACCAGGGCGTCGAACCGCCCGCCGGCGCAGACCGTGCCCTGGGCCCCGAGGCGGTCGCTCACCCATTCAAAGACCGTGCGGGTGTAGTAGTCCAGCCCACGCACCAGGGACGGATTGATCTCGTACGGCACCCCGGCGCGCTCGAGGAGCTCCCGGACCTTGGCGAAGTGCTCCGCCGAGGCCGCATCCAGGTTGTCGAGCAGCCGCGGCGCGTCCGCCATGACCGCCTGCACCTCCGGGTCCTTGCTGTCGAAGATGCGTAGCGGATTGGTCGCCAGCCGCCTCCGGCTGTCGTCGTCGAGGCGGTCCTCGTGCCGGCGCAGATAGGCGACCAGCGCCTCACGGTAGGCGGCGCGGCTCTCCGGGGTGCCCAGGGAGTTGAGCTGCAGCTGCACATCCTCGAGGCCAAGCTCGCGGAGCATGCGCGCCGTCATGACGATCATCTCGGCGTCGAGCTCCGGGGCGGCCACCCCGAAGACCTCGGCACCGACCTGATGGAACTGCCGCAGGCGCCCCTTCTGCGGGCGCTCGTGGCGGAACATCGGGCCCGCGTACCAGAGCCGGGGCTCCGCATGGTGCAGCAGCCCGGACTCGATACCGGCGCGCACGCAGCCGGCGGTGCCCTCCGGCCGCAGGGTGATGCTGTCCCCGCTGCGGTCCTCGAAGGTGTACATCTCCTTCTCGACGATGTCGGTGACCTCACCGATGGAGCGCTGGAAGAGCTCGGTGCGCTCGATCACCGGCAGCCGCACCTCCTGGTAGCCGTACGCCTCCAGCACCCGCCGTACCACCGCCTCGGCCTGCTGCCAGACCGGGGTCTCCTCCGGCAGGACGTCGCAGAAACCGCGAACGCTCTGCATGCCCTTCTTCGACAACGCTCTTACTCCGAATCCGTCAATGCCAGGCGCGCCACCCCGTTGTCGCGGATATGAGGGGCCAGCTCTACGGGCTCGCCTGCGTGCTCTACCGCGACCAGGTGGGCGTTCCCGATCACCAGCTCGTAGCGGTCGGCCGGTGCTAGCGACACCCGGTCAGGCCCCTCGACGAGCCCGACGAAGGCCTGCTCGCCGTCCGCCTCGATCTCCATCCAGGACTCGCCCTCGCCGACACGGATGAGCAGGCCAGGCGCAACCTCACCGGTCCCGGTGCCGTCGGCGCTCGAGGCCGCTGGCTCGCCAGCGGCCGCCTCGCCCGAGGCGGCGGCCGAGCTCGAGGCCTCGCCGTCCGCAGCGCCAGCACCCTCGGCGGCCTCCGCCCGGCCGGCGCTATCCGCTGCGGCGGCCTCCGCGGCCGCTCCGGCCTGCGTCTCGGCCTGCGCCTCCGCGTCACCGGCCTGCTCCCCGGTAGCGAGCTCATCCGGGCTCGGCAGGGCCTGCGTCAGCTCCAGGCTCTCGCCCACCGGCTCCGGGCTACCGGCGCTGCTGCTCGCGTCCTCTCCCTGGCCGGGCGTAGCCGAGCCCGGCTCCCCGGCGCCCTCATCCGGCAGGGGGAGCCCGTCGTCCGCGGCCCCGGCAGCAGCCTCCTCGCTGGCCGGCTCCTCCGGGAGCGGCGCCTCCCCGGCGCCGTTGCCGGTGAGCAGGAGCAGGAGCCACCCGCCGCCCGCGGCGAGCAGCACCAGGAGGCCGGCGATCGCCGCGAGCAGGCGCAGGCGGCGGCCGGTGCCGGATGGGCCCCGCTGCAGTGGCTGCCCCCCCGGGAGGGCGGCACCCGGACGCCCCGGCTCGCGAGCGCCGGGCCCGTCTGGCGCCTCGCCGCGGCGACGCTCGTAGGCCGCGACGATAGCCTCCGGATCGCAGCCGACCAGCCGCGCATAGCTGCGCAGATAGCCGCGCACGAAGGTCGACGGCGGGAGGCTCGCGTCGTCGTCCTGCTCCAGCGCCTCCACCCGGGCGGCAGGCAGGTTCAGGCTCGTGCCCACGGCCCGGGCGGTGCGCCCCTGCGCCTCGCGGGCGCGGCGCAGCTGCTCGCCCGGCGAGGGCGCTACAGCCGCCTCCTCGCTCCGGGCCTCCTCGGCACTGTCAGCCGCTGCCGCCCCCTGGTGCCCGGTATGCGGCTCCTGGGACGCCTCGGTGTCGCCTCGACCGGTGTCGCTCATGGCACGACCTCGTCCGCCTGCAGCCGTTCAGCGAATTCCGATTCCGGGAAGCGCGCCCGCAACGCCTCGGCGTAGCCCTCGGCCTCGCCTGCCGCCCCTCGCGCCGCCGCTACCCGCGCCGACCAGTAGAGGTTGCGGGCCGTCTCCCCGCCCTGGCGGGCCTGCCTAAGGTCCTCGGCGGCGGCCTCGTAGGCCCCGTCCCGGTAGCGCAGCTCGGCACGCACGGTCCGTGCCGGCGGAAACGCCGGGGCTACCGCCAGCGCGGCCTCGGCCGCCGCCCGGGCGGACTGGCGGCGGCCGTTGTCCAGGGCGCAGCGCGCGGCGTTGCTGAGCGGCACCTCGGGCGCCTCGTAGTCCTCGGCCTCGGCTGCCGCGTCGAGCACCTCCAGCGCCTCGTCCACACGCCCGTCGCGACAGAGGATGCGCCCCCAGTTGTTGAGCACCGGCCCCGAGTCGGGGGCGGCCTCAGCTGCCCGGCGGTGGTAGCGCAGCGCCGCCTGCCGGTCACCCCGCGCCTCGGCGACCAGGCCCAAGCCGGTGAGCGCCTGGGGCTGGTCCGCGTCCAGCTCCAGGGCTCGCTCCAGCCGCTCGCGGGCCGCCCCCACGCGGTCCCGGGCGAGGAGCTGCAGCCCCACCCCGGCGTGGCTATCGGCGGCACGCTGCGGGTCGGGAGGTGCCGGGCCGGCCGCGCAGCCGGCGAGCGAGACCGCCGCGAGGGCTGCCCAGGGCCACCTCACGCCGGCTTCGCCACCTTGCTGGGCCGGGCGTTCTGGATCTCGCCGACGAGCTGGCCGCAGGCGCCGTCGATGTCGTCCCCGCGCGTCTCCCGGATGGTCGCCGTCACCCCCCGCTCGAGCAGCACGTCCGCGAAGCGCTGGATCCGCTGATCGGGGGAGCGATCGTAGCGGGCCCCCGGATAGGGGTTGAAGGGGATGAGGTTGACCTTCGACGGGATGCCCCGCAGGCACTGGACGAGCTCCCGGGCATGCTCGTCCCGGTCGTTGACCCCGTCGAGCATCACGTACTCCCAGGTGATCTGCCGGTTCGGCTTGTCCTGGATGTAGTCCCGGCACGCCGGGAGCAGCCGCTCCAGCGGATGCTTGCGGTTGACCGGCACGAGCTGGTCGCGCAGCGCGTTGTTCGGCGCGTGCAGGGAGACAGCCAGGCTGACATCGGTCACCCGGTGGAGCCGCTCGATGGCGTTGGTGATCCCCGAGGTGGAGATCGTCACCCGCCGCTTGGAGAGCACGAGGCCGTAGTCGTCGGTAAAGACCCGGGCGGCGGAGATCACCGGGTCGAAGTTGAGCAACGGCTCCCCCATGCCCATGAAGACGATATTGGTGATCGCCTCCTCGGGCAGGTGCTGCCGGGCGATGTGCGCCTGGG
>CAJXLI010000063.1 GCA_913055575.1 uncultured Ectothiorhodospiraceae bacterium | reverse complement strand
AGCTCGTCGAGCATCTCCAGCTTGTTGCGCATCGACTGCTCGACGTTGATGCGCTCCACGCCCTCGGTGTACTCGGCGAGCCGCTCCAGGGGGATGACGACGTCCTCGTTGATCTTGAAGGCGTTGGTGTGCGAGGCGATCGCCGCGGTGCGCGAGCGCTCCGCCCAGAAGCGCCGGCGCGCCTCGGCGGAGGTGGCGATGAAGCCCTCGCCGTTGCGGGCGTTGGCCAGGCGCACGATGCGGGAGGCGGCAGCGTCGACGGCGCCGGGATCGTCGCTGGCCAGGTCCGCCAACAGGATCATCTTGGGGATCTCGCTACGGTTGGCCTTCGGCGAGTAGTCCACCGCCTCGATGTAGCGCTCGTCCAGGTGCTCGAGGCCGGCGAGGGCGACGCTCTCGTCGGCGAGCAGATCGTCGCGGATCTCGGTGATCGCGGGTACCGCTTCGTGGAGGTCGTGGCCGTAGAACTCCAGGCATACGGTACGCTCGTTCTCGGGCATGCGGTGGACGAGCATGCGCGCCGAGGTGATCAGGCCGTCGCAGCCCTCCTTCTGGACGCCGGGCAGGCCGCCGAGGAACTTGTCGGTGACGTCCTTGCCGAGCCCCGGCTTGCGGAAGGCGGTCCCCGAGAAGCTCAGCACCTCCGGCTCGCCCTCCTGGGTCTTGCCGTCACGCGCGTAGTGCGTTACGCGGAAGCGTACCGTATCGAGGTCGTCGACCTTGCCGAGGTTGTGGTCGAGGCGCTCGACCTCGATCCACTTCGCCTCGGCGGTGATCATCCGGTAGGAGACGATGTTGTCCAGGGTCGTGCCCCAGAGGACGGCCTTCTTGCCGCCGGCGTTCATGGCGATGTTGCCGCCGATGGTGGAGGCGTCCTGGGAGGTGGGGTCGACGGCGAAGACGCGGCCGGCGGCCTCGACCTGCTCGGCGACCCGGCGGGTGACGGCGCCGGCGCCGACGTGGACGGTGCTCACCGGCTCCTCGACCCCGGGCAGCTCGACGGCCTCGACCGCCGAGATGCCGTCGAGCTTCTCGGTGTTGAGTACCGCGGAGTCGCCATCGAGGGGGACGGCGCCGCCGGTGTAGCCCGTGCCGCCACCGCGCGGTACCACGGTCAGGCCCTCCTCGATGCAGGCGGCGACCAGGGGCGCGATCTCCGCCTCGTTATCCGGCTTGAGCACCACGAAGGGGATCTCGACGCGCCAGTCGGTGGCGTCCGTGGCGTGGGCGACGCGGGAGAGGCCGTCGAAGGCGATATTGTCGCTACGGGTATAGCGGGCCAGGTGGCGCCGGATCCGCTGCCGCCGCGAGCGCTGCGCCTGGTAGCGGGCCTCGAAGTCCTGGACCGCGCGGCGGGCGCGCTCGGCGAGCTCCAGCCCCTTCTCGTTGCCGTCGGCGCGCGCGACGATCTGGTCGATGCGGTGGTGCATGGAGCCGGTGAGCGCGCGCAGCCGCTTGGGGCTGTTGATCAGATCGTCCTGGATGTAAGGATTGCGGCAGACCACCCACAGGTCGCCGAGCACCTCGAACAGCATGCGTGCCGAGATGCCGGTGCGGCGCTCGCCGCGCAGCTCATGGAGCAGCTGCCACGTCTCCTCGCCGAGGAAGCGGGTCACGATCTCGCGATCGGAGAAGGAGGTGTAGTTATAGGGGATCTCGCGGATTCGGGTATGCTCTTGCGTCGTAGCGGCCATATCAACGGTAGGGATTGCCAGCGAAGAAAACGATGGTAACAGGGTCCGTCACCGGACTCGAAAACCTCGGCACAGGAGAGCGGATCAGGTATGACCACGCAGGTGGAGACGTTGCAGGCCTTGGCGCAGCAGATCGGCGCGCGCGGGCGGCGGGAGGCGGTCCGCGCGCTCACGCGCGACGGGGTGGCGTGCTGGGGCTACAGCGATCTGGGGGATACGGCCGGGCAGCTCGCCGGCGGCCTGCTGGCGGCCGGCCTGGAGCGCGGTGAGCCGGTGGGCCTGCTCGCCCCCAACGGGCCGGAGTGGGTGGCCGCCTGCCTGGCGATCCTCGAGGCCGGGGGCGTGGTGGCCCCCCTCGATACCCAGATGCCGCGCGCCGAGCTCGCCCATGCGCTGGCGGACAGCGGCGTCCGCTGGGTGTTCACCGCCGGTGAGGCGGCGCACCGGCTGGCGGGCCTGGCGCTGGCGCGGCCGCCGGAGCCGATCTACCTGGATGCGGCCGCCGGGGAGCCGGCGAGCTGGCGGGACTGGCTGCGGCCCGCCGGGCCCGCGCCGCCCGTCGTCACCCCGGCGGATGGGGCGGCGCTGTTCTACACCTCCGGCACCACCGGCATGCCCAAGGGGGTGCCGCTGAGCCACGGCAATATCGCCGCCAACCTCAACGCGCTGTTCGGCCAGGGGCTCGCGCGCACGGACGACCGCATCTTCGTCCCGCTGCCGTACCACCACGTCTACCCCTTCACCCTGGGGCTGCTGACGCCGCTGGCCCTGGGGGCGAGCATCGTGCTCCCGTACTCGGTCCTCGGCCCGCAGATCGTCCGCGCCCTGCGGGACGGCGACGCCACCGTTATCCTCGGCGTGCCGCGGCTCTACGAGGCGCTGGACGCCGCCATCCGCGGCCGGGTAGCCGAGCGGGGCGCGTGGGCCGAGCGCCTCTTCGAGGGCATGGTGGGGCTCTCCTGCCGGGCCCGGCAGCGCCTCGGCTGGCGCCTGGGCCAGCGCCTGTTCCGCGGCCTGCACCGGCGCATGGCCCCGTCGGTGCGGATGGTGGTCAGCGGCGGCGCGGCGCTGGATCCCGCCCTCGGCGAGCGCCTGCGCGGCCTCGGCTGGGAGGTGGCCACCGGCTACGGGCTGACCGAGACCTCGCCGATCCTGACCTTCAACCCGCCGGAGCGGCTGCGGCTGGAGGCGGCCGGCTTGATCCTGCCCGGCGTGGAGCTGCGCATCGACGAGCCGTCCACCGAGGGCGGCAGCGGCGAGGTCCTCGCCCGGGGGCCGAATGTCTTCCGCGGCTACTGGCACCTGCCGGACAAGACCGCCCAGGCGTTCACGGCGGACGGGTTCTACCGCACCGGTGACCTGGGCTGGATCGACGCCGACGGCTACCTCCACCTGGCCGGCCGGGCCTCGGAGATGGTCGTCCTCGCCGGCGGCGAGAATGTCGACCCGGAGCGGGTGGAGCAGGCCCTGCGCGAGTCCGAGCTCATCCGGGAGGCCGGCGTGCTGGCCGACAGCGGCCGCCTGGCGGCGGTGCTCTTCCCGGAGCCGGCGGCGGTCCGCGACCTGGACCAGGCGGCGGTCCGCCAGCGGCTCCACGAGGCCCTGCAGCTGGCGGCCCCGGCCCTGCCCAGCCACCACCGGATCACCACCTACCGCATCAGCCCCGATCCGCTGCCGCGCACCCGGCTCGGCAAGCTGCGCCGGCACAAGCTGCGCGAGCTCTTCGACGAGCTGGGCGAGGGGGCGGCGGCCGAGGCCGGCCCGATGCCGGAGGAGCGCATGGCGGTGGAGGATCAGCAGCTGCTGCAGATCCCCTCGGCCCGCCGGGTCTGGGAGACCCTGGCGCAGCGCTATCGGCAGGTGCGATTGACGCCCGATAGCCACCTGGGGCTCGATCTCGGGCTCGACTCCCTGGGGTGGGTGGACCTGACCTTGGCGCTACGCGATCGCGCCGGCGTGGCCCTCGAGGAGGACGCCATCGGCCGGGTGGAGACGGTCCGCGATCTGCTGCGCGAGGCCGCCGAGTCCGCCGATGCCCAGCCTGGCGGTGGGCCGGGCCGGGACCTGGTGGCGCAGCTGCGGGAGCCCGACGCCCTGCTCAGCGACGAGCAGGAGCGCTGGATGGCGCCGCGAACCGGCTGGGAGCGGGCCCTGGGCGTGTGCTTCTACGGCCTCAACCAGGTGATCTTCCGGGCCTACGCCCGGGCCCGCATCGAGGGCGCCGACCGGGTCCCGGCCCAGGGCCCGGTGGCCTTCGTGCCCAACCACCTCAGTGCCCTCGACCCGCCGGCGTTGGGCTCCGCCCTGACGTACCGGCGGATGACGCGCCTGCGCTGGGGGGGTTGGACGGGGCTACTGTTCGGCAACCGGCTCGTACGTACGATCAGCCGCGCCTGCCTGGTGCTGCCCATCGATCCCGATACCGGCCCCAAGGGGAGCCTGGCCCTGGGCGCCAAGGCCCTCCGGGATGGCGACGCGCTGGTGTGGTTCCCCGAGGGGCAGCGTGCCGTGGACGGCGCCCTGCAGCCCTTCCAGCCGGGTATCGGGCTGCTCCTGCAGGCGCAGCCGGTGCCGGCGCTGCCGGTCTGGATCGAGGGCACGGATCGGGCCATGGCCGTCGGCGCCCGCTTTCCCCGGCCGCGACCGGTGACGGTACGCCTGGGCGAGCCGGTCATGCCCGATACCCTGGAGGCCGAGGGGCAGGGCGAGACCCGTGAGCAGCGTATCGCCCACGCCCTGCAGGACCGTGTCCGGGCGCTCGGTGGCCAGGGCGCCCCGCCGGATCCGGGGTGATCCGGCAGCGGGTTGGCCGGCGGGCTAGTCCGCCTCCGATCCGCCCCGGTGGTCGGCGATGAGCTGCTGGACCATGTCGCGGGTCTCGTCAGGCTGGTCTACCTCCTCGAAGGGGGTCCACGAGAGGTCCGCCTCGAGGCGGTAGGAGCCCTTGTAGGCGTGGGGCGGCCCCTTCTGCCAGTCCTCCGGCGCGAGCATGGAGAAGTACAGCTCCCCGTCCTCGCGCTCGTAGAGGTGGTAGATGCTGCCCGGGCGACGCGTGAAGTTGCACTTGGCCCGGTGCAGGTCCATGTCGCGTTGGCTCTCCTCGAGGACCTCCCGGGCCTGCTCCTGGAGGGCGCGGATCTGGTCGGCGATCACCGTCAGCTTGGAGCTGGTGCGGTTGTTGATCGCCTGATCGGCCTCCTGGATCTCGCGGGCGGTGTCCACGAGGTCGATCGGGGCGGATAGCCGGCTCACCGGGTAGGGCGACGTCCGGCTCGGCCCCTCGTGGCGGCCTGGATTGTCATCACGCTTGTAGTGTGTCATAGCCTATCTACCCTAGTCTCCGTTGACGGCTCAGGCAAGATGGACACGCTGTGCCCGCTCAGGCCCCGTGCAGGAGATCGTCCGTGCGCCAGGCGTCGAGGAAGCGCTGCTGCCCCTCGGTGAGCGCATCGATGGCGATGCCGAGCGTCTCCAGCTTCAGGCTCGCCACCTCCTCGTCGACCGTGTCGGGGACGACGTGGACGCCGGCGGCAAGCGCCTCGCGGTGGGCGAGGAGGTGGCGGGCGGCCATGAACTGCATGGCGAAGGTCTGGTCCATGACCTCGGCCGGGTGGCCCATGGCCGTGGGCGCGGCCAGGTTGACCAGCCGGCCCTCGCAGAGGAGGTAGATCTCGCGGCCATCGGGTAGCTGGAAGGCCTCGACCCCGTCGCGCGCCTCGCGCCGGTGTGCGGCCAGCGCTGCGAGGCCCTCGGCGTCGATCTCCACGTTGAAGTGGCCGGCGTTGGCGAGCACGGCGCCGTCGCGCATGCGCTCCATGTGCTCGGCGCGTATCACCTGGCGGTTGCCGGTCGCCGTGATGAAGAGATCGCCGATCTCCGCCGCCTCGGCCATGGGGCGGACGGCGAGGCCGTTCATGTGGGCGCGCAGGGCGCGGCGCGGCTCGACCTCGGTGACCGTCACCTGCGCGCCCCAGGCCCGGGCCTTGTGGGCGATCCCGACGCCGCAGTCGCCGTAGCCGCAGACGACCACCTGCTTGCCGGCGAGCAGCAGGTTGGTGGTGAGCATCAGGTTGGTCAGCGCCGACTCGCCGGTACCGTGGATGTTGTCGAACTCGTGCTTCATCGGCGTCTGGTTCACGGCGTAGGCCGGGAAGCGCAACGCCCCGTCGGCGACCATCGCCCGGATGCGCTGGACGCCGGTGGTGGTCTGCTCGCAGACGCCGTGCAGCCCCTCGAGCAGATCGGGCCGTAGGTGGGCGAGGCGGGCGGTGAGCTCCGCGGCGTCGTCGAGGATCAGGTCCGGCTCGTGCTCGAGGGCCTGGGCGTGGAGCTCGGCGAGCCGGCCCTCGCTGACCCCGCGCCGGGCGTAGCCGGTCACGCCCGCCTGCTCGTTGAGGGCGGCGACGACGTCGTCCTGGCTCGAGCCGGGCTCGCTGCCGGTGAAGACGACCTCGGCGCCGGCGGCCGCGAGGGTCTCGAGGAAGACGCCGGTCTTCGCCTCGATATGCGAGCAGACGGCGATGGTCAGGCCGGCGAAGGGCCGCTGGTCGCGGAAGCGCTCGCGCAGGGCGGCGTGGACCGGCATGTGGGCGCGAGCCCAGTCGAGCTTCTGGTGGCCGGTCTCGGCGTTTCTGGCTGTATCCATGGGAACCTCGGAGGTTGCGGCGCAGCCTTCGCCACGCTGGGGCGCTGTAGCGTCTCGAGGGCCGGGCGAGCGGGGCGGAGGCTACCGAGCGCCGGACGAATGTAGTACGATTCGCGCCCTCAGTATCCGGAGGTGTCTATGGAGATCAACCCGCTGCTCGAACAGATCGAGGACCTGCAAGGGCGATTCGAGGCCCTGAGGGGGTATCTTTGACGAAGCCGGCAAGCGCGAGCGCCTCGAGGAGGTCCTGCGCGAGCTGGAGGATCCCGGCGTCTGGAGCGAGCCGGAGCGCGCCCAGGCCCTGAGCCAGGAGCGCTCGCAACTGCAGGGCGCTCTGAGCAGCCTGGACGAGATCGCGTCGGTGCTGGACGACGCCGCCGACCTGGCAGCCATGGCCCGCGATGAGGGCGATACGGAGACCCTGGAGGCCGTCCGGGCCGATGTCCAGGGCGCCGCGGAGCAGGTCGCGACCCTGGAGTTCCGCCGCATGTTCTCCGGGGAGATGGACGACGCCAACGCCTTCCTGGAGATCCAGGCCGGCTCCGGCGGGACCGAGGCGCAGGACTGGGCGCAGATGCTGCTGCGGATGTACCTGCGCTGGGCCGAGGCCCACGGCTTCGAGGCCGAGGTCCTCGACGCTACCGAGGGCCAGGAGGCGGGGCTCAAGGGGGCTACCGTGAAGGTCGCCGGAGCGTACGCCTTCGGCTGGCTGCGCACCGAGACCGGTGTCCACCGCCTGGTGCGCAAGTCCCCCTTCGACTCCGGCGGGCGGCGCCATACCTCGTTCGCCTCGGTCTTCGTCTCCCCGGAGATCGACAACGACAACGTGGAGATCGAGATCGATCCGTCGGAGATCCGTGTGGACGTCTTCCGCGCCTCGGGAGCGGGCGGGCAGCACGTCAATACCACCGAGTCGGCGGTGCGCATCACCCACCACCCCACCGGCGTCGTGGTGCAGTCGCAGAATAGCCGCTCGCAGCACACGAACCGCGCCTCGGCCATGAGCCAGCTGCGCGCCAAGCTCTACGAGCTGGAGATGCAGCGCCGCCGAGCCGAGGCCGAGGCGCAAGAGCAGAGCAAATCCGATATCGGCTGGGGCAACCAGATCCGCTCCTACGTGCTGGACAGCTCCCGGATCAAGGACCTGCGGACGGGCGTCGAGATCGGCAACACCCAGGCCGTGCTCGACGGCCACCTCGACCCCTTCATCCAGGCGAGCCTCAAGGCCGGCGTCTGAGGCCGCCACAGCCCGGAGCCTACGGATGTCCGAGAGCGACGAGAACAAGATCATCGCCGACCGCCGCGAGAAGCTGCAGGCCCTGCGCGCGTCGGGACAGGCCTTCCCCAACGACTTCCGCCGCGACGCGCTGGCGGCGGATATCCACGAGCGCCACGGCCACCTCGATGACGAGGCCCTGGCGGAAGCGGGGGCCCGGTTCACCGTCGCCGGGCGCATGGTGGCCAAGCGGGTGATGGGCAAGGCGAGCTTCGCGCAGCTGCAGGACAGCTCCGGGCAGATCCAGCTCTATCTGCGCCGCGACGGCCTCCCCGAGGGGGCCTACCCAGCGTTCAAGGGCTGGGACGTCGGGGATATTGTAGGCGCCACCGGTACGGTCTTCCGCACCAAGAAGGGCGAGCTGTCCCTGGACTGCGATGAGATCCGCCTGCTGACCAAGTCGCTACGGCCGCTGCCGGAGAAGTGGCACGGGCTCACCGACAACGCCATCCGCTACCGGCAGCGCTACCTGGATCTCATCGCCAACCGCGCCAGCCGCCGTGTCTTCGACCTGCGCGCGCGGGTGATCGCCGCCATGCGCCGCTTCCTCGACGAGCGCGGCTTCATGGAGGTGGAGACGCCGATGATGCACCCCATCCCCGGCGGGGCGGCGGCGCGGCCCTTCGTGACCCACCACAACGCCCTCGACCGGGATCTCTACCTGCGTATCGCCCCGGAGCTCTACCTCAAGCGCCTGGTGGTCGGCGGCCTCGAGCGTGTCTACGAGATCAACCGGAACTTCCGGAACGAGGGGGTCTCGACCCGCCACAATCCCGAGTTCACGATGCTCGAGTTCTACCAGGCGTACGCCGACTATAGCGACCTGATGGATCTCACGGAGACCATGCTCCGCCACCTCGCCGAGCAGGTCGTGGGTAGCGGGTCGCTGACCTGGCAGGGTGAGACCTACGATTTCACCTCCAGTTTCGATCGGATCTCCCTGAATGAGGCCATACTGCGCTTCAACCCGGAGCTGACGGCCGACGACCTGGCGGATCGCGAGCGGGCGGCCGCGGCGGCCGAGGCGCGCGGGATCAGCGTCGGCGACGGCGAGGGGCTGGGCCGGATCCTCGCCGCCCTGTTCGAGGCGACGGCGGAGGAGCAGCTCCACGGCCCGGTGTTCGTCACCGACTACCCGAGGGAGGTATCCCCGCTGGCCCGGCCGCGGGACGACGAGCCGTTCTTCACCGAGCGCTTCGAGCTCATCGTCGGCGGCCGCGAGATCGCCAACGGCTTCTCGGAGCTCAACGACGCCGAGGACCAGGCGGCCCGCTTCCAGGCCCAGGCGGCCGAGCACGATGCCGGCGACCAGGAGGCGATGCGCTACGACGCCGACTACATACGCGCCCTGGAGTACGGCCTGCCGCCCACGGCGGGCGAGGGGGTCGGCATCGACCGCCTGATGATGCTCCTCGCCGATTGCGCCTCGATCCGGGACGTGCTGCTGTTCCCGGCCATGCGGCCGGAGGCCTAGGGGAGCCCCTCGAGCTGCAGCGCGCGGCCCGCCGCTGCCAGCCCCGCCTCGGTGTACCCCTCCTGGATGGAGGCGAGGGCGGCGTAGCTGTCCCCGTCCGGGGCGGCGACGACCAGGTGGCCGGCGAGCTGCCCGCTCCCGCTGCGGATCTCCGTGCCCGGGGCCGGTGGCTCGCCGGTGCCCTGCGCCCGGTACATGCGCTGCTTGATCCGGCCCCGGTGGTGCGTGCGGGCGACGACCTCCTGGCCCGGGAAGCACCCCTTGCTGAAGCTCACGCCGCCGAGGTGGTCGAGGTTGACCATCTGCGGGAGGAGCAAGTCACGGGTGGCGGCGTGGATCTGGGGCTGGCCGGCGGCGATGGCCAGCCGGCGCCAATAGCCCGGGCCGGCTGCGGGCAGCTGCTGGGCCAGGGCGTCGCGGAGCGGGGCCAGCGCTGCCGCCGGGCCGAGGATCCAGTAGCGCTCCGGCGCCCCGGGCAGGTGCACCACGGCCCGGTCAGCGTCGCGGGTGCGCGCCTCGGTCGTCCGGGGCGGCGGGAGGCCGTGCGCCGCGAGGTGCTCGGGTACCTCGGGCCCGGTGGCCTGGAGGAGCTGCCAGTCCGGGCCGCAGGGGGCTGCCTCGACCCGGGAGCGCAGGACGTACATCCGTAGGCGGGCCACCGTGTCCTCGGCCACATCCTCGGGCAGGACGAGCCGGTAGCCGTCGTGCCAGGGCACCAGGCGGGCGAGGGCGAGCAGGCGGCCCTTGGGCGTGCACAGGCCGGCGAGCACCGTGCCCTCGGCGTCGACCGCGGGGATCTCGGCGGTCAAGATCCGCTGCAGGAAGTCGTGGGCCTGCTCGCCGGTGACAGCCACCACCGTGTAGCCGTCGCCCGTGCCTAACGCCCCCGGCGGGGTGTCGTGCCCGGCCCGGGAGCCTGCGGGAGTCTCGCGGTCTTCGCTCATGGCATCTCCTCGATGGACGGCTCCTGCCCCGTTGGGCAGGATGCCACTTGGGCCCTATGGCCCCTATACTGACAGCAGCGTCATCCTGGATGCTTGCATTCGGCGCGGCTGCCGTTTAGCTTATCTTTCCGTTTGCCTATCTTATCGTGCGCTGCAGGCACCAGCATCGGCCCAGCGGAGCTAACATGACCGATTCGAACCGTCCGCTCTCGCCGCACCTGACCATCTACCGGCCCCAGCTGACCTCCCTGCTGTCCGTGCTCCACCGGGGTACCGGGGTGTTCATCACCCTGGCCGCCGTGCTGCTGACGGCCTGGGTGGCAGCCCTGGCCGCCGGCCCCGACTACTACGGCCTGTTGCTGGCCTTGCTCGGGCACTGGCTCGGCCAGCTGGTCCTCCTCGGGATCACCTTCAGCCTCGCCTACCACCTCTGCAACGGCATCCGGCACCTGGTCTGGGATACCGGCCGGGCCCTGGAGCTGCAAGGGGTCTACCGCAGCGGTTACGCGGTGCTCGTCGCCAGCGTCGTGCTGACCGGTGCGGTCTGGGGAACCGCCTACACCGCGGCCGGAGGGCTGTGACCATGCGCAGGTACGAGACCGCCGAGTCCCGGGCCCGCGGGCTGGGCTCGGCTAAGAACGGCTTCCACCACTGGTGGCACCAGCGGCTTACCGCCGTGCTCCTCGTCCCGCTGATGCTCTGGCTCGGGATGGGGCTGGCCCTGCAGGCCGGCGCGGAGTTCGAGGCGGCTCGCGACTGGGTTGCCAATCCGATCAATGCCACGCTGCTGATCGTGGCCATCGTGATGCTCTTCTATCACGGCGCCCTCGGCGTGCAGGTAGTCATCGAGGACTACGTGCACACCGCGGGCCTGAAGTGGCTCAGCAACCTGGCAGTCCAATTCGCCTGTTTGGTGGTGGCCGTCGCCGGGATCCTGGCGGTCATCCAGATCACTTTGGGGGGCTGAGGCGCAGATGTCAGAACCGATCAAGACGGTCGAGCACCAGTACGACGTGGTGGTCGTCGGCGCCGGCGGCGCTGGCCTGCGGGCGACCTTCGGCATGGCGGAGCAGGGGCTGAACACCGCCTGCGTGACCAAGGTCTTCCCCACGCGCAGCCACACCGTGGCCGCCCAGGGCGGCGTCTCGGCGGC
>CAJXLI010000062.1 GCA_913055575.1 uncultured Ectothiorhodospiraceae bacterium | reverse complement strand
TCCGGCGAGAAGCCGCCGAAGACCACCGAGTGCACGGCGCCGATGCGGGCGCAGGCGAGCATGGCGACGGCCGCCTCCGGGACCATGGGCAGGTAGATGCAGACCCGGTCGCCCTTCTTGACCCCGCGGGCCTTGAGGGCGTTGGCGAAGCGCCCGACGCGCTCGTACAGGTCGCGGTAGGTGATGTACTCGTGCTGATCCGGCTCGTCGCCCTCCCAGATGATGGCGGTCTGGTCACCGCGCGTCTCCAGGTGGCGGTCGACGCAGTTGTAGGCGACATTCATGGTGCCGCCCTCGAAGAAGCGGACATCGCCCTTGGCCAGGTCCCAGTGGCAGGTCGTGTCCCACCGGCTGAACCAGTCCAGGAACTGCTCCGCCTGCTCCGCCCAGAAGCCCTCCGGATCCTGGATGGAGCGGTTGTACATCTGCTGGTACTGCTCGAAGGTCAGGTGCGCGTCCCGCTTGATCGCCTCGGGGACTGGGTAAACCTTCGTCTCTGACATGGTTCTCTCCTCCCGGGTTTCTGGTCGTTTCGCTGGTCGTCTCCAGGCGACGACCCGGCCCTAAGTGCCCGCGCTCCGGGTAACGGGGCGAGCATAGCAAAGCATCCTGTTACGAGGGTGCACGTGCGCCGTGTGCGTTCTGCGAAGAAAGGTAACACCGCCCTCACCCCCGGTTGCTGCCCGGCCGCGGGATCCCGTGGCGCTGGCGCTTCTCCCACAGCGCCTTGCGGCTAATGCCGAGCCCCTGGGCCAGGGCGGTCTCGGTCATGTGATCCTGGTGGGCCAGGACATACTGGCGGAAGTAGTCCTCCAGCGACAGGTCCCTGCGGACGGCGGGGGCGGCCTCGGCGGGCTCGCCGGCCGACGCCTCCGCCTCCGGCAGCCCGAGCATCTCCGCGGTGATGGTCGACTCCTCGCTGAGGATGACCGCGCGCTCGATGGTGTTCTCCATCTCCCGGACATTGCCGGGCCAGTCGTGGGCCAGCATGGCGTCGATAGCCCCCTGGGACAGGGTCAGCGGCCCGCGGTTCAGGCGCTGGCGCGTCTTCTCCAGCAGGAAGCGCGCCAGCTCCGGGATGTCCGGCTCGCGCTCGCGTACCGGCGGCAGGCGGATCTCCATCACGTTGATCCGGTAGAACAGGTCCTCGCGGAACTCGCCGGCGCTCGACAACGCCTTCAGGTCGCGGTGCGTGGCGGCGACGAGGCGGATATCCACCCGCCGCGAGGCGGTCGAGCCGATACGCCGGATCTCGCCCTCCTGGAGCACGCGCAGGAGCCGTCCCTGGGCCTGCTGCGGCAGCTCGCCGATCTCGTCGAGGAACAGCGTGCCGCCGTCGGCGGACTCCACCAGGCCGGTGCGCGCCCCCACCGCGCCGGTGAAGGCGCCCTTCTCGTGGCCGAAGAGCTCCGCCTCGATCAGCCCCTCGGGGATGGCCGCGCAGTTGACCGCCACAAGCGGTCCCTCGTGGCGCTCGCTCTGCTCGTGCAGGGCGCGGGCGACGAGCTCCTTGCCGGTGCCGGACTCGCCGAGGATGAGCACCGAGGTATCCGTGGGGGCCACCTTGCGGATACGCTCGAAGACCTGCTGCATCGCCTGGCAGTTGCCGACGATGCCGCCGACCGGGTAGTCCCGCTCGACATGGGCCTTGAGGGCGGCGTTCTGGCGCTGTAGCCGGCCCTCCTTGAGGGTGCGCTCGACGAGCATCACCAGCTCGTCGTGGTCGAAGGGCTTGGCGACGTAGTCCGCCGCGCCCCGGCGTATGGCGTCTACAGCCGACGGCACGCTGGCGTAGCTGGTCATGATGATCACCGGCGTCTCGGTGAGCTCGATGGCCTCGGTGCCGGCCTCGCCCGGCAGGCGCATGTCGGCGAGGATCAGGTCGAAGGCGTCCAGGCTCCAGCGTGCCCGCGCCTCCTCGAGGGATTCCGCCTCGTGGGGGGTGTGGCCGTGCCGTGCCAGCAGGCGGTTCAGCGCCTTGCGGATGACCCCCTCGTCCTCGAGTAGCAGCAGGTCGGCCATGGTGCTCCTTACTCCATCTCGGTGGCCGCGCGACCGGCCGGGGCGGCAGCGCCGTGGACGGGCAGGGTGAGCCACGCCGTCGTGCCGCCGCTGCCGGCGGTGATCGAGAACGCGCCGCCGTGCTCGCTGACGATGTTGTAGATCAGGGGCAGGCCGAGGCCGGTGCCCTGGCCGGCCGGCTTGGTGGTGTAGAACGGCTCCATGACCTTGTCCAGGGTCTTGGCCGGGATGCCGGGCCCGTTGTCCGCTACCCGGAGCTGCGCCCGGTCGCCGTGCAGCTGCGCGGCGACGACGATCCGGGCCCCGTCGGGGCAGGCGTCGCTCGTGTTCGAGAACAGATTCATGAAGACCTGCGCCAGCCGCTGGCGGTCGCCGCGGACCTGCAGGCCTGGCCAGAGCTGGTTGTCGATGGCCAGCCCCTGCCCCCGCTTGCTCAGGCGGATCAGCCGCCGCGCCTCCTCGACGACCTCGTCCAGGCTCACGGGCCCCATCTCGCGCTCGTCGGCGGCGCCGGCGTGGGCGTAGCCGATCAAGGTCTGGACGATGTTGTTGATCCGCCGGGTCTGCTCGAGGATGCCCTCGACGCTCTCCTGCAGCACCTCGGGGTCCGACTCGTGGCGCAGGTTCTGCGCCAGCGAGTCGATGCCGGTGACCGGGTTGCCGATCTCGTGGGCGACCCCGGCGGCCAGCCGGCCGATGGAGGCCAGCCGGTCGCTGTGCGCCAGCTCGCGCTCCAGGCGGCGGATGTGGGTGATATCCTCGATGATCATCAGGGTATCGCCGGTGCGGCCGCGGCCGGACTCGCGGATGCTGGTCTTGTGCAGCGACAGCCAGCGTGTCTCCCCGCCAGGTTGCTGGGCCTGGTCGTGGTGCTGCGGCTGCTCGAGGCTCAGGAAACGCGCCAGGATCTGGTCCCACGGCGCGCCGAGGTCGCAGACCCGGGAGCCGAGCGCCGTGCCCGCCGAGATATCGGAGAGCTCCTGCATGGCGGTGTTCCAGCGCACGACCCGGCGGTGGGCGGTGACTGCCACCACGCCGAGGGGCAGGTCCTCGAGGATCTGCCGGTGGTAGCGGCGCAGCCGGTCCAGCTCCGCGGCCAGGCCGCGGAAGCGGTTACGGGAGGACTCCAGGCGCTCCTCGATGGCGCGGATGTTGTGGGCCAGGGCGGTGCGGGCCGTGCGGTCGAGCTGCAGGTGCTCGTCGACGATCATCCGCGCCAGCATCGGCCCCATCATGCCCGAGAGGTTGCGCTCGACCTGGTCGCGCAGGCTGCGTAGCCGCTCCGGCCGGCTCTCGTTCCACGCCAGCCCCAGGTCGCTGAGGGCCTGGGCGACCTCCTGCCGGGCCGCCTCCTCGCCGGTGACCGGCGCCAGCTGGACGACGAACTGCGACGGGGAGGCCACCTGCAGCGTGCCCGGCGCCACCACGGAGGCCTGGTCGCGGCAGACCTCGGCGGCCTGCCGCTCGGTGGCGCGCTGCGGGGTGAACAGCGACACCCCGGCGAACAGCAGCGCGTTCAGCGCCAGGGACCAGAAGGTGGCGATCCCGTAGATCTCCGTGCCGTCCGCGCTTGCCTGGGGAAGGCCGAGGAGGAAGAACGGCTCGGTGCCGGCTAGCGCCGGCAGCAGGACGGCGTCGAGCCAGATGAGCGAGCCGCCGAGCAGCCCGGCGATGAAGCCGTAGGCATTGGCGCGCTGCCAGTAGAGGACGCCGACGAGCCCGGGGAGGAACTGCGCCATGGCCAGGAACGACATCAGCCCCCAGGCCACCAGCGCTCCGCTACGGTCGAGGAGCTCGTAGAAGGCGAAGCCGAGGACGATGAGCATCACGACCAGGAAGCGCCGGGTCCAGCGCAGGGTGGCGTAGAGGTCCGGCTCCTGGTGGGGCAGGGACTTGATCAGCGGCATGACCAGGTGGTTGAGGGTCATGGACGACAGGGCCAAGGTCGAGACCACGATCATCGCTGTCGCCGCCGAGATCCCGCCCAGGTAGACCAGGAGGGTCAGCGGCTCCGAGCCCGACAGCGCCGCGATGCCGAGGACGTAGTAGTCCGGGGCGGTGTCGGCCTCCAGGGCGAGGCCGGACCAGAGGATGGGCGGCACGGCCAGGGCCAGCAGCATCAGCAGCAGCGGGAATCCCCAGCTCGCCCGGATGAGGCTGCGCGACGAGCGGTTCTCGGTGAACAGGATGTGGAACTGCCGCGGCAGCAGGAAGGCGGCGGCGAAGGTGAGGGTCAGCAGGCTGAGCCAGGGCCCCTCCAGCGCCGGCTGGTAGAAGCCGTCGAGCTGCTCCGGGTGCGCCGCCAGCCACGCCGAGAGGCCGCCGGGGCCGTCGAAGGCCAGGTCCACGGCGACCCAGGCGACCATCAGCAGGACCCCCAGCTTGACCAGGCTCTCCAGGCCGATGGCCACCACCAGGCCGGTGTGCTTCACGCGCGGGGTGACGTGGCGCGCGCCGAAGGTGATGGCGAAGACGGTGACGATCAGGCAGAAGGCCACGGCCAGGGGGCGCGGGTCTTGCTCGCCGCTGGTGAGCAGCAGCGTGGACTCCGCCACGGCGCGGATCTGCAGGGCGATGTACGGCAGGATCCCGGCGAGCATGATCGCCGTGACCAGGATCCCCGTCAGCTGGCTGGAGAAGCGGAAGGCGAAGAGGTCGGCGACCGAGGTCAGCTGTTGGTTGTTGGTCAGGCGCAGCAGCGGGGCCAGCAGCACCGGGGTGAGCAGGAAGGCAGCGGCCACGCCCAGGTAGATGGTGGCGAAGATGAGGCCGTGCTCATCGGCGAAGCCTACGGAGCCGTAGTAGCTCCAGGTCGTGGCGTAGACCCCTAGCGCGAAGACGTAGAACAGCGGATGACGGACCACGGCGCGCGGGAACCAGCGCTGCTCCACCGCATAGGCGATGACGAACAGCAGACCCAGGTAGGCCACGCCGACCAGGAACAGGCTGAGCAGGTCAAAGGTCACGTCGGTAGCCTCGCTCGATCAGCCAGCCGCCGAGCCCGAGGACCCCGGCCCAGACCAGGTACGGCACGTACCAGGGCGGCTGCACGCGCATCCACCAGTCGGTGAAGGGTGTCGCCAGCAAGAAGATCACCAGCAGGAACAGCGCCACGCTGCCGGTGGCAGGGCCGGGACCATTACGCACGGGGGCTCCTCCGGCGACGGCGCCCCGCGGGGCGCTCCGGTATGTGTTACGGAAAGTAGCATGCCGTCCGGCTTATGGCCAGCGCGGCAGCTGCTTATTCGCTCGTGCCCGCCGGCAGGGCGCCGGGATTACCCGCCGGGCCGGGGGCACGGGTCACGCCAGCGCGCCCGCCGGTGTCGCCCGGCGCAAGGCTGCCGGCGGCCGATGCCCGGGCACCGGCGCCGGTCCCCGAGCCGGCTGCCCGGGCGTAGCCACCGGTGCGCCGAGGTACGGCAGCCCGGCAGGAGCGGGTGGGAGGTGGGCGAGGCGGGGCGGCTGGAGCAGCCTGTCCCGGCTACGGGCGGCGCCGTGCAGGGCGCCCCGCGCAGGCGGCTACTGGCCGTGGTGCTCGGCCTCGACCGTGGTCCAGATCCCGCCGCGCACATTGAAGTGGGCCGTCAGCCGCATGTAGCGCGGCTCGGCTACGGCGGCCAGGTCGCCGAGGATCTGGTTGGTGACGGCCTCGTGGAAGCCGCCGACATCGCGGTACGAGCCGACGTAGAGCTTCAGCGACTTCAGCTCGATGCAGTAGCGGTCCGGGATGTAGTCGAGCTTCAGGGTGGCGAAGTCCGGCTGGCCCGTCTTGGGGCACAGGCAGGTGAATTCCGGTATCTCCATGCGGATGGTGTAGTCCCGCTCCGGGTTGGGATTCTCGAAGGTCTCCAGGATGGGCGAGGGGTCGCTCGGCATGGCTTTCCAAGGGTCGAGTGAGGGTTGATAATAGCCGTCTATCCTAGCCGGATGATGCGGCAGCCGTCTCCACCATGCACCTCAAGCGGATCAAGCTCGCCGGGTTCAAGTCCTTCGTGGATCCGACCTCGGTGCCCCTGCCCGGGCGCATGGTCGGTATCGTGGGGCCGAACGGCTGCGGCAAGTCGAACATCATCGACGCCGTGCGCTGGGTCATGGGCGAGAGCTCGGCCAAGCACCTGCGCGGCGAGTCGATGAGCGACGTTATCTTCAGCGGCTCCAGCGCCCGGGCGCCGGTCGGGCAGGCGAGTATCGAGCTGGTCTTCGACAACACCGACGGCGCCATCGGCGGCCAGTATGCAGCCTACAACGAGATCTCCGTCAAACGGCAGGTCAATCGCGAGGGGCAGTCGCAGTACGCCCTCAACGGCACGCGCTGCCGGCGGCGGGATATCTCGGATATCTTCATGGGCACCGGCCTGCGGCCCCGGGGCTACACCATCATCGAGCAGGGGATGATCTCCCGGGTCATCGAGTCCCGCCCGGAGGAGCTGCGCGTCTACCTCGAGGAGGCCGCCGGCATCTCCGTCTACAAGGAGCGCCGCCGGGAGACGGAGCGGCGCATCCGCGATACCCGCGAGAACCTGGAGCGGCTCGAGGACGTCCGCGACGAGGTGCACAAGCAGCTGGAGAAGCTGCGCCGCCAAGCCGAGATCGCCGAGCGCTACCGCGAGCACAAGGCTGAGGAGCGGCGCCTGGGCGCCGAGCTATCGCTGCTGCGGCTGCGTGACCTGGATCGCCGCATCGCCGAGCGCGATACCCAGATCCGCGAGCAGGAGAACCAGCGCGAGGCCGCCATCGCCGAGCAGCGCCGCGCCGAGCGGGAGATGGCCGAGCTGCGCGAGACCTCCCGCGAGCGCCATGAGCAGCTCGACACCGTCCAGCGCCGCTACTACGAGATCGGCACCGAGATCGCCTCGGTGGATGAGCGCATCCAGAGCGCCCGCGATCTGCACCGCCGCCGCCAGGAGGAGCTCGACGAGGCCCGGCGTGCGCTGGAGGGACTGGAGGCGAATGTCACCGCCGATCAGGACAAGCGCGCTGGCCTCGACGAGCGCCTCGAGGAGCTCGATCCGGCCCTAGAGACGGCTGGTGAGGCGGAGCAGGCCGCCGAGAGCGACCAGGCGGAGACCCGCCGCCGCCTTGAGGCCTGGCAGGGTGAGGCCGATGCTGCGCGCAACGAGCAGAGCGCCGCGCAGCGGCGCGAGGAGGTCGAGCGCACCCGCTACGAGGCCGCCGCCCGGCGTGCCCGGGAGATCGATGAGCGGATCCAGGCCCTGGACGAGGAGCACCACGCGGTGGATCTCGATGCCCTGGAGGCCGAGATTACCGAGCTGGCGGCGGAGGAGGAGCAGCTCGCCGCCGAGCTGACGGACCTCCAGCAGCGCCGCGATGCCGCCGCGGAGGCGCTGGAGGCCCGTTCCGCCGAGCGCGACCAGGCGAGCCAGGAGCTCGAGACGGCGCGCGAGGCGGTCTCCGGGGCCAAGGCACGGCTTACCTCCCTGGAGACCCTGCAGGAGTCGGCCCTGGGCCGCAGCGGGGATGCCCGCCAGGCCTGGCTGGAGCATCGCGGCTGGGCGCAGGCCCCGCGCCTGGGCGAGCTCCTGAGCGTCGATGAAGGCTGGCAGCGGGCGGTGGAGGTTGTCCTCGGTGACGCCTTGCAGGGCGTGTGCCTCGATCCCGCGTCCCTGCCGGCCGAGGGGGCGCCGGACGGCGGTCCGCTGATCCTCCTCGCGGAGGCGCAGCGTCTGCCGTCCCCGGGCGACGATCGTCTGGCCGTCCGGGCCTGTGGCAGCGAGGCCGCCCGCGAGCTGCTCGCCGGCGTCCGTTGCGCCCCGGATGCCGACACAGCGCAGCGGATGCGCGCCGAGCTCGCTCCCGGCGAGAGCGTGGTCACCCCGGAGGGGGTTTGGCTGGGGGCCAACTGGGTTCGGCTGCCGGGCCAGGAGGACGCCGAGAGCGGCGTCCTGGAGCGTGAGCAGCAGATCCAGCGCCTGCGCGAGGAGGTGGCCTCCGCCGAGGCCCGCGCCGAGACGGTCGAGGAGCGCCGTTCCCAGGCCCGCGACGGCGCGGCGGAGGCCGAGCGCCGCCGCGACGAGCTAGCCGGCGAGCTAGGCCCGCTGCACCGGCGCCACGCCGACCTGCAGGCGCGTCTCGAGCACCGCCGTGAGGCGCTCGAGCAGGGTCGCCGGCGCCGCGAGGAGCTAGCCGCCGAGCGCGCACGTCTGGTGGAGCAGCGCGATACCGCGCGCACCGAGCAGGAGGAGGCCTCGGCTAGTGCTGAAGAGGCCGCTCAGGCCGCGGCCTCCGCCGCCGAGCGGGTTGCGGCGGTGGAGGCCGAGCAGCAGGCGCTGCGCGAGCAGCTTGAGCAGGACGGCGAGCGCCTGCGCGCGGCCCGCGAGCAGCGCCACGATCTGGCGAATCAGCGCGAGCGCACCCGGGCTGCCCTGGAGTCGGTCCGCGAGCAGCTCCAGCGCGCCGAGGAGCAGCGGCGGCGCTACGCCGAGCGCAGGGACGAGCTGGAGGCCGCTCTCACCGGTGAGGCAGAGCCGGTGGCCGAGCTCGAGGAGCAGCGCGAGACGCTGCTCACCCGCCGCTCCGAGGCGGAGTCGCAGCTCGCCGAGGCGCGACGCGAGACCGAGCGCCTGGACCACCAGCTGCACGAGCAGCAGCAGAAGCGCAGCGAGGCGGAGCAGCGCGCCGAGTCCCTACGCGAGGGAAGCGAGGCGGTGCGCTTGGAGACCAGCGAGCTGCGCGTCCACCGCAGCCACGAGGCGGACGCGCTGGCCGAGCTCGGAGAGGGCGAGGCGGATGTCGCCGCGCGCCTGCCGAGCGACGCCAGCGCCGAGGCCTGGCAGCAGGCGCTGGAGCAGGCCACCGAGCGCATCCGCCAGCTGGGCTCGGTGAACCTGGCAGCCATCGACGAGTGCCAGCAGCTCGAGGAGCGCCGCGGCTACCTGGACGAGCAGCACGCCGACCTGACCGAGGCCCTGGAGACGCTGGAGAGCGCCATCCGGAGCATCGACCGGGAGACGCGGGCACGCTTCCGGGAGACCTTCGACCAGGTCAACGAGGGGCTGCAGCGCTTCTTCCCCCGCCTGTTCGGCGGCGGGCGCGCCTACCTGGAGCTGACCGAGGACGATCTCCTGTCGACGGGGGTGGTGGTCATGGCCCAGCCCCCGGGCAAGCGGGTCTCGAGCATCCACCTGCTATCCGGCGGGGAGAAGGCGCTGGCTGCCGTGGCGCTGGTGTTCGCCATCTTCTACCTCAACCCTGCGCCGTTCTGCCTGCTCGACGAGGTGGATGCGCCGCTGGACGATGCCAACGTCAGCCGCTTCTGCGACCTGGTAGAGGAGATGTCCGAGATGGTCCAGTTCGCGCTCATCACGCACAATCGGATCACCATGGAGCGCGTCTCCCACCTGCTCGGGGTGACCATGAACGAGCCCGGCGTCTCGCGCCTGGTAGCGGTGGATGTGGACGAGGCGCTGGATATCGCCGAGGCCGGATAACGGAGATGACTCATGGACGCGATGCGCTGGACGATCCTGATCGTAGGGGTGCTGGTACTCATTGGCATCTACGCCCTGGGCCGATGGCGGGAGCGGCGGCGCCAGCAGGCGGCGCGAGCGGCCGAGCCGGTCCCCGGCGATCCAACGGACAGCGCCAGCGCGGCCGGTGCCGGCACCGATCCCCAGGGCACACCCGGCCAGGGCCGCCGCGTCGTGATCGACGATGACGTGGCGTCGGGCGGCATCGAGGATCTGCTCGCTGACGACGAGCTGGCACCGGATGGCTTCGACCTGGGGCTCGGCTCGGCCCAGGAGCCTGCGGGCCAGCAGCGTGCCGCGGGATCGCCGGAGGAGCCGGATACCGGAGTCGGCGGGCAGGGTGCCGCCCAGGAGGCGGATGCAGCCGAGCGCGGCCGATCCGGTCCGGTCTCGCAGGCCGAGCCAGCCGGCTCCTCGAGCGCGTCGAGCCCGGGCGGCGACCCGTCGTCGGCGCCCGCCGCTTCCGGGCCGGCGGGCGGCGATCCTGCCGCGGTAGGGCAGTCCGCCTCCGGGCCGGCGGACGCTGACCCCGCCGCGGCGGGGCAGCCACAGGCCCAGGGGGGCGCCGCCGGGGCGCGTAGCGGCGGGGGTACGGAGCAGCCGGCAGCGGGTGAGCCGCCGCCGTTGCGGCTGCCGTCGGCCTCCCAGGTGGAGATCGACGCCTACCGCACCGGTGGCGTCCCCGAGGCCGAGAAGCTGATGCTGGCGTTCGTCGCCGCCGGCGAGGGGGAGCGCTTCCAAGGACCGGATATCGAGGCCGCGCTGCGGTCCGTGCGCATGATCCCCGGCGAGCATCGGGCCTGGCACCGGCGCGGGGAGAGCGAGGCCGGCCCGATCACCCTGTTCAGCGCGGCGAACATGGTCGAGCCCGGCTACCTGGATCCCGAGGAGACCCTGCCGGGACTGCGCACCCCGGGGCTCGTCTTCTTCATGCAGCTGCCCTTGCCGGTGGAGAGCGAGGATGTCCTCGAGGCCATGCTCGCCACCGCCTACCAGGTCTCGGTCCATCTCGGCGGCGAGCTCCTCGACCGTAGCCGCTCGACCATGACCCGGCAGATCGCCGAGCATATGCGCGAGCAGCTGCGCGAGCACCGGCGGCAGCTCCACATCGCCACGCACAAGCGCGGCTGACCCGCACTGTCCACTCTGCCCGAGGCCGCAGGAGGGCTTCGCCCGTGGCCGAGACGACCCTGTCCCGTGACCAGGCCCGGCAGCGCATCGAGCAGCTGCGGGCCGAGATCGCCGAGCACGACCACCGCTACTACGTGCTCGATCAGCCGCTCATCTCGGATGCCGAGTACGATGCCCTGCTCCGCGAGCTGCAGGGCCTGGAGGCGCAGCACCCCGATCTGGTCACGGCCGACTCACCGACCCAGCGCGTGGGCGGGGCGCCGCGGGACGGCTTCGCCACCGTCGAGCACGATACCGCCATGCTCTCCCTGGACAATGCCTTTGGGGAGAACGATTTGGTGGAGTTCGACCGGCGCGTCTGCGAGCATCTGGGGGTGGCAGCGGTTACGTACACCGGCGAGCCCAAGCTAGACGGCCTCTCCCTGAGCCTGACCTACGAGGACGGCATCCTGGTCCGTGCCGGCACCCGCGGTGACGGCCAGACCGGCGAGGATGTCACCGCCAACGTGCGTACCATCGGCAGTATCCCCCTGCACCTGCGCGGCGGCGGCTATCCGGCCCGGCTGGAGGTTCGCGGCGAGGTTGTGATCCGCAAGGCCGATTTCGGGCGGCTCAACGAGGAGCGCCTGCATGCCGGCGAGCGCCCCTTCGCCAACCCCCGCAACGCCGCCGCCGGCTCCCTGCGCCAGCTCGACCCGCGCGTCACCGC
>CAJXLI010000061.1 GCA_913055575.1 uncultured Ectothiorhodospiraceae bacterium | reverse complement strand
GCGGTGCAGATCCCCTGGGACATCGTCCTGCTCTTCGGCGGCGGCTTCGCCCTGGCGGCGGGCTTCGGCGCCAGCGGGCTCTCCGAGAGCCTGGCCGAGGGGCTGGAGGTCCTCGGCGGGGTGCCCATGCTCCTGATTATCGCCGCCTGCGTGGCCCTGGTGGTCTTCCTCACCGAGGTGACCTCCAATACCGCCACGGCGACGGTCTTCATCCCGCTCATGGGCGCCCTGGCCACGGCCACGGGCCTCAATCCGCTGGTCCTCATGGCCGCGGTGGCGGTGGCTGCCTCCTGCGCCTTCATGCTGCCGGTAGCGACCCCGCCCAACGCCGTGGTCTTCGGCAGCCAGGCGCTGACCGTGCCGGACATGGCCCGGGCCGGGCTGGTGCTCAACCTCATCACCATCCTGCTGACCACGGCCTTCATCTACCTCCTGCTGCCGCTAGCCCTCGGCGTCGAGCTCGCCGGCTAGCGGGTCGACTCGGCCTCCGCGCCTGGACCGCCGTGGCGCGGTTGGCACAATGGAGAGAGCAGCGAGCAGCCACAAGGAGCGAGCCCATGGTTGAGACCACCCGCATCGCGGATACCGATCTGACGGCCACCCGCATCGGCCTGGGCACCTGGGCCATCGGCGGCTGGCTCTGGGGCGGCAGCGACGAGGCGGAGGCCGTGGCCGCCGTCCAGGCCGCCGTCGACCGCGGCATCACGCTCGTCGACACGGCCCCCGTCTACGGCCAGGGCCACAGCGAGGAGCTCGTCGGCCGCGCCCTGGCCGAGGGCGGCCGGCGCGAGCGCGTGGTCCTGGCCACCAAGGCGGGCCTGGAGTGGGTCGGCGGCCAGCCCTACCGCAACGCCACCCGCGCCCGCCTCGAGCAGGAGATCGACGACTCCCTGCGGCGGCTGCGCACCGACGTGATCGATATCCACCAGGTCCACTGGCCGGACCCGCTGGTCCCCATCGAGGAGACCGCCGCCGCCATGCGGGACCTCTACGAGGCCGGCAAGATCCGCGCCATCGGGGTCTCCAACTTCTCGCCGGAGCAGCTCGACCGCTTCCGCGCCGAGGCGCCCCTGCACGTCGTCCAGCCGCCGTACAACCTCCTCGAGCGCGGGATCGAGGCCGACGTGTTGCCCTACGCCTGCGAGCACGGGCTCACCACGCTGACCTACGGTGCCCTCTGCCGGGGGCTGCTGACCGGCAAGATGCGCGCCGATACCCGCTTCGAGGGCGACGACCTGCGGCAGATGGATCCCAAGTTCCAGGCGCCGCGCTACAGCCAGTACCTGCGCGCCGTGGAGCGGCTCGACGCTCTTGCCCAGGAGCGCTTCGGCCGGCGCGCCATCCACCTGGCCCTGGCGTGGGTGCTGGCGCAGCCGGGCGTCGGCGTGGCGCTGTGGGGCGCGCGGCGGCCCGAGCAGCTCGAGCCCCTCGACGGCTTGGCGGAGATCGAGCTGGACGATGCCGCGCTGCGCGAGATCGACCGCATCCTCGAGGAGAGCGTCACCGACCCGGTGGGGCCGGAGTTCATGGCGCCGCCGACCCGCGAGGAGAAGCCCGCCTGAGGCGCGTGGACGGCGCGCCTTGGCTGCGTCCCTCGGCCTTGCCCGTGGCTGGCGGCCCAGGCGCTCGCCTCGCTCGGCCGGGGGCATCCGGCCCTTAAGGATATCGTAACCTTCCTACGCTTCACGGATGGATCCGCTCGTGGGCAGGATGCCGGACGCCCGCCCTTGAGGGGCGAGGGCGCCCCGGCCGTGCCGCGATCCGGGCCGGGGCCGCTATCGGCATCTGCCACCGACGCCCGAGCGAGGCAGTCACCCTTGCACCCGAGAGGGAGATCATGACCACCGACGAGGACACCCAAGGGAACGCGACCGAGCAGCTTCTGAATGCCTACCAGCGCTTCTTCCAGCTGGAGCTCGCGCATCCGCACCAGCAGCGGCAGGGCAGCAGCGAGACCCACCCTGACGCCGAGCGGCGCCAGGAGCTCTACCGGCTGCGCTACGATGTCTACTGCCAGGAGTTCGGCTTCGAGCGCGAGGCGGACTGCCCCGGTAGGATGGAATGGGATGCATTCGATGAGCACGCCTGGCACGGCCTCATCCGCCACGTCAGCACCGGCAAGGCGGCCGGCTCGGCCCGTATCATCGAGAAGCAAGCCAGCGGCGAGGATGACCTGCCCCTGCTGGCCTACTGCAAGGACAGCCTCTACCCCGCATGGCGCCGGCACCTCGAGCAGCTCGAGCGGCCCGATACGATCTGCGAGGTCTCGCGGCTCGCTGTCCATACCGACTTCCGCCGCCGCCCCGGCGAGGATACGCCCTACGGCAAGTTCGGCGCTGCCCCCTTCCCCGAGGACCATGTCCGCACGTTCCCGCTGCTGACAGCGGCCCTGTTCGCTGCCGCGATCTACCTCGTCTTCGACGCCCTGGACAAGCGTGCGGCCTACATGATGATGGAGCCTCGCCTCCAGCGGATGCTGCGGCGTTTCGGCCTTCGCGCGGAGCAGGTCGGCGACCCGATCGAGTACCACGGCCAGCGGGCCGCCTACCGGATCGGCCGGGAGCAGGCTATGGCGGCCATCAGCGGCTCGCAGATCCTCGACCGGCTCTACCACCTGGCTGCCGAGCAGCTCCAGGAGCCGGTCACCGAGCAAGCCGCGCGATGCGGCTAGGCTGGCGGCGTGCCGCTCCGGTCGATTATGCTCTGGGCCGGTATCGGGCTCTTTCTTGCGGCGCCTCGTCCTGCCCATCTTCGCCCGCTACGGCCAGCGTCCGCCCGCGAGGCGCACACCCTCTCTCCAAGGCAAGATGACTGGGCACAAGCATGTACACATCCGAGACTCTAGCCTCCGCCCTGGAGGCCTGGCGCGAAGCCCTCGGCCATGAGCAGGTCCTGGCCGGCGAGCGCGCAGCCGGCTACGGGGCCAGCACCCTCGGGGTGGAGCGGCGTATACCGGCCGTCCTGCGCCCCCTGAGCACCGCGCAGGTGGCCGAGAGCGTGCAGGTCGCGAGGCGCTACGGGGTGCCCCTCTATTCGGTCAGCCGGGGCCATAACTGGGGGTACGGCGACGCCAACCCGGTCACGGAGGACTGCGTGGTGGTGGACCTCTCCGGGATGACCGGGATCGACGACACCGATACCGCCGAGCTGGGCGTGATCACGGTCGAGCCCGGCGTCACGCAGGGGATGCTGCGCGAGCACCTGGATGCGCTCGGGAGCGATCGCCTGGTGCCCGTCCACGGCGGCGGCCCCAGCTGCTCGATCGTGGGCAATGCCCTGGAGCGCGGCTACGGGATCACGCCGTACGCGGATCACTTCTCGGCGGTTACGGCCGTGGAGGTGGTCCTCCCCGATGGCGAGATCTACCGCTCGCCGCTCAGCGACCTGGGTGCACCGCGCGTGGACCGTGTCTTCAAGTGGGGGGTCGGCCCCTACCTGGATGGCCTCTTCTCCCAGAGCGGCTACGGCATCGTCACCCGCCTGACCCTTGCGCTCGCCCCCCGGCCCGAGCGCATCGAGGTCTTCTCCTTCAGCGTCCGTAGCCCCGAGGAGGTCGCCGAGGCCGCGGAGGCCGTGCGCGACATCCTGCGCGAGGTCGGCGGCGTCACGGGCTCCGTCAACCTCATGAACGATCGCCGGGTGCTGTCCATGATGCGCTCCGACCTCGCGGATCAGGCAACTCAAGACGGGATCGTCCCGCAGCAGGCCATCGACGAGCTGGCCCGCTCCAGCCGGACCGGGGCCTGGACCGGGTTCGGCGCCATGTACGGTACCAAGCCGGTCGTCAAGGCGGCGCGCCGGATGATCCGCAAGCGCCTCCGGGGGGTGGGGCGAGGGCTGGTGTTCATCACGCCGGACCGGATCGCCCAGATCCGCAGCCTCCTCGCGCACCTGCCGAGGCGAGGCGGGAAGGGCCTGTGGAACTACGTCGATACCGTCCATAAGAGCCTCGCGATCGTGACCGGCGCGCCCTCGGAGGTGGCCCTGCCCCTCGCCTACTGGAAGGGCGGCACACGGCCCGATCCCGCTAGCGGCCAGGCGCTCGATCCGGGTCGCGACGGCTGCGGGCTGATCTGGTACTCACCGCTCGTGCCGATGGTCCCGGAGATCACCCGCGAGTTCGCCAGCCGGGTCCACCGCGTCTGCAGCGAGCACGGGATCGAGCCCCTGATCACGCTGACGAGCCTCTCGGAGCGGTGCTTCGACAGCACCATTCCCCTGCTATTCGATCCGGACGACGCCGACGAGCGCGACCGCGCCCACGCGTGCTACGAGGCCCTGCTGGAGGCCGGCCGGGAGATCGGCTGTGTCCCCTACCGAGCCGGCATCGAGCACATGGACCGCTTCGTCGGCCCCGATACGCCCAGCGGCCGCCTGAACGCGAGCCTCAAGGCGGGCCTCGACCCCGACCACATCATCGCCCCAGGGCGCTACTGCGCCGTTCCTGACCGCTAGCCCGGCCCTGGCTTGCCCGGCGGTTGCTCGCGAGATACGGAGGCTGAATGACCCACGACGAGACCTACTGCTACTTCGCCTACGGCTCGAACCTCGCCACCGCGCGGCTGCAGGCCCGCGTGCCCTCGGCGCACTGCCTCGGCCGGGCGGTGCTGCCCGGGCACCGGCTGGCCTACCACAAGCAGGGCGCCGACGGCTCCGCCAAGTGCGACGCCTGCTACACCGGCCTGGCGGCCGACGAGGTGCACGGCGTGGTCTTCGAGATCGCCGCGGCGGACCTGCCCAACCTCGACGCCGCCGAGGGGCCGCGCTACGAGCGCGTCGAGTTGGCGGTCACCGGCGAGGACGGCCGGTCACGGACGGCGCTCACCTACCGGGCGCTGCCGGCATACATCGATGACAGGCTCACGCCGTACTGCTGGTACCGCGACCACGTCCTGCGCGGGGCCCGGGAGCACGGCCTGCCGGAGGGCTACATCGCCGAGCGCATCGAGGTGGCGTGCGCCGAGGACCCCGATCCCGAGCGGTGCCGGCAGGAGCGGGCCGTGCACGCCGAGCCGGTGCCGGTGCGCTAGGGCCTTGTAGGCCCACTAGCGTGGGCGCCAGCGCATCGCCCAGGCCTACCGCAGGGGCCGGGCGGCGGCACTCGGCGAGAGGCGACCTCCCTGATCACGTCCAGAAGACTTGTGGGGCATTGCCAGACCCCACCAGGTCGGTCCTAATAAGCACGGTCGGCGTACTGGTCCCGGATCGCGAGGAAGCGGTCCAGGTTCTCGAGGAAGGCGTCGATGAGCGCCGGGTCGAAGTGGCGGCCCCGCTCCCGGCGCAGGAGGTCCAGGATGGCCTCGAGGGACCAGGCGGGCTTGTAGACCCGATCACTGCCGAGGGCGTCGAAGACGTCCGCCAGCGCCGTGATCCGACCGAAGGGGTGGATGTCCGTACCGGACAGCCCCTGCGGATACCCCGTGCCGTCCCACTTCTCGTGGTGCTGATGGGCGACGGTCGCGGCGGCCTGGAGGATAGGGCGGCTAGAGCGGTGCAGCAGGTCGTAGCCGATCTGGGCGTGCCCCTTCATGATGGCCCACTCCTCGTCATCGAGCCGGCCGGGCTTGTTGAGCACCCGATCCGGGATGCCCACCTTGCCGATATCGTGCATCGGCGAGGCCATCTCCAGCAGGCGCGCCGTCTCCTGATCGAAGCCGCTGAGCTCGGCGAGGATGCGGCTGTAGAGGGCGACTCGCCGGACATGGTTGCCCACTTCCTCGCTGCGCGTCTCGCCGATCTCCCCCATGCGGTAGATGATGTCCTCCTGCGTCGTGATCATCTCCCGCTGCAGGGCCACGACCTGCGTGACGTCGAAGGCGTAGACCAGCAGGGTCCCGGCGCGGGGTACACCGTGGCCGCAGACCTGGTAGCTCCGCTCTCCGGTCTCCAGGGTCTCGGTGAACGTCTCCCCCCGCTCGACGACGGCCCGGGGATCGGGGGCAGTCTCGCGGAAGATCTCCGTGAGGTGGTCCGTCGCCCCGAAGCGCTGCTCGGCCGGCCGGTTGCGGAACTGCACCGCTCCGTCGGCATCGAAGGCGAGCACAGGCGCCGGGTTGTGCTCCGGCAATAGCGCCATGTAGCGGCTACGTCGCGCGGCCTCGGCGTTGACCCCAAGGGCGGCGTACATCGGACAGTGCCTGCGAACGGAGGTCACCGCGAGGTAGACGGCCATGGCCGCGGCGGCGGCCGTCATCCCCCAGCCGACCGGTCCCGTCGCGCCCACGGCGCCGTAGCCACCCGCGCCGGCCCCCAGCGCTAGCGCCAGCAACGTCCGGACCTCCGGCTCGTAGGAGAACAGGTTGTGGCCGCCGCTCGGGGCCGTTGTGTATTGTTGCTTGATCATTGTAGCCAATTACTCCCCCGCCATTCCCCTAGACCTCATCAAAAGGCACGCGTCCGGGGAACCCCGTCTAGCGCTGCCGCCCTATGTGTCAGCCTCGTGTCCGACAGGGCCAAGGGCAAAACTCGTAGTACCTGGGGCACTGATCGGAGAAAAGGGTGCTGACCGGCAAGATATCGCCACGACACGCGCTTCGAGGGCGACGACCTGCAGCAGGTGGACCCCAAGTCCCAGGAGCCGCGCTATAGCCAGTACCTGCACGCCGGTGTGGCCGGATCAGGCGCCGGCGCTCACCACCATGAAGCTGCCCGTGTCGCTCCCCGGCCTCAGCGGCTCGATCCCTGTCAGGCTGTGCGGCGGCGTTGCCAATGTCTGGCCGTACTCGAGGCCGCTGAAGCCGGCGCCGCGCAGTAGCGCGGCCACCTCAGCCACGCTGTAGAAAGTCGCCTCGCTGTAGAACGCGCTCTGCTCCCGGCGGGCCTCATAGGCCTGGCCGAGCTCGCTGAGCCGGTCCACGAAGCCGATCACGAGGCGGCCGCCGGGGCGCAGGACGCGGTGGGCCTCCGCGAGTGCGGCCTCGGCGTCGTCCAGGAAGCAGATCGCAGTCACTAGCAGGGCGTGGTCGAAGGTGCCCTCCCGCCAGGGCAGCCGCTCGGCGACGCCGAGCACGGCGTCAACGCCGCGCTGCTGGGCGTAGGCGATCAGGCTTGGCGAGGGGTCGATCCCGGCGCCGATGCCGAGCGGCGCCGCGAAGCGTCCGGAGCCGACCCCGAGCTCCACCCCACGGCCCTGCCACGGGATGAAGGCCCGCAGGGCGAGCAGCTCCGAGAGGTAGGCCCAGTGGTAGCGGTTAAACCACTGATCGTAGCGCTCTGGCTGATCCTCGAAGGCCTGGTGTCGGCTCATGGATTGCACCTTTCCGACCGTGCAGCAAGGAAGGGGCTCGGCTCGCCCTGAGCTGGCAGAAGGGGGGTTCTCCCGGGTGCTCCAGCCGGGGGCAAAAGGCGCCCGGCTAGCCCCGGCGTGCCAGGCGTGCCCGGCGGTTGCTCCCGAGGATACGGAGGCTGAATGACCCACGATACCCGAGCGGTGCCGGCGGGTGCGGGTGGTCCACGCCGAGCCGGCGCCGGTGCGCTAGGCGTTTGTAGGGGCACCGTATCCACGCCGGTGGGCTCTGGGCCCGGGGGCTGTGCTCGCCGGTGGGATCAATAATCGGCCAAATCCAGAAGAGGTCGAATCTTGGCGACCATATCCGCCCAGAGGTTTTCGGGGAGGCGGGCTATCGGTTCGCCAGCCCGTGCGCGCCAGTCCAGGGAGCGGACTTGATCGGCCAGGATGACCCCTGAAAGCGTCGGAACAGTTTCCAGGGAAACCTCGAAGGGGTAGCCTTTGGCTTGGTTCGTGACCGGGCAGATCAGCGCCAGACCCGTTTTCTGGTTGAAAGCTTGGGGGCTAACGATCACGCCGGGCCGCCAGACTCGCTGCTCACGCCCGTCTTGCGGATGGCACCGAAACCATAGGACATCCCCCTGTCGGGGCGCTGAAGACGGCGGGGCCATTAGAGCTCGCCACCTTCTGTCTCGCCCCAATCCGTCTCCCCATGGCGGTTCTCTTCGGTAACCCCTGCTAAAAGCGCATCTAGCGAATAGGATGGCTGGGCCCGGGCCGGGCGGATGATCATAGTCTGGTCTTCCACTTCGATCTCGACCTCGTCTTTCAGGCGCAAGCCCGATTGCTCCAAGAGGTGCTGAGGAATCCGGATTGCTGCGCTATTGCCCCATTTGCTGACTGAAGACCGCATAGTGCCTACTCCGCGCGCCAGTATCTACTGTGTAGACACTAGCAGCTTGGCAGAAGCTCCGCCAACGCTTTCGGCGGCGGTCAAGTACGTTGAGCTGACCGTCACCGGCGAGGACGGCCCATGGACGGCGTCACCTACCGGGCGCTGCCGGCGTACATCGACGACGGGCTCACGCCGTACTGCTGGTATCGCGACCACGGCCTGCGCGGGGCCCGGGCGCGTGCTCGCCGGCGTTATCGGGGGTCAGCGACGCCACCATCTCCCGGATGCAACGCGGCGCGTACTACGTGCGCCCCGAGGGACCTCGTCTCCCGGAATTGCGCCATCATGCTGGCCCGCAGAGCGGCTGGGTGTGGCGCGTGTAGGAGAAGGCGGTCACCTACCGACGAACGCCAAGCTCTACGCCCGCGCCATCCGCAGCCTCGGCAAAGAGGCCAGGCGGCACGGGATCCCGTTACGCCAGATCTTCGCCCGCAAGGCGCCGGAGACCCGCCTGCGCCGCGAGCTGCGCCGGCGCTCGGTAATCGACCCGGATAATTCACGACAGGAGTGCTAACAGGTTGGCGTGGCGCTGGAATCTCTGGACAATCATGAAGTTGAGAAGTCCACGGACCAGAGCCGACGCCACACCATGGGTGAAACGCTACCGCTCTTCCAGCCATCGTTCAACAAGGCCCTTCAGGTCGAGGCTCGCCCCGAGCGGTTGAGCGCCGACGCCGGGGTACTTCTGCAGCGCGAGGCCCTGGAGCGCACGGGGCTCATCGAGTGGCTGACCCAGCATCTCCAGGACCCGCGCGATCCGCTCCGCGTCTGGCATCCGCTCCGTACGCTGCTGCGCCCGGGCAACGCCGGGCCGGCGAGCCAGGCAGCGGCCTGGATCCCCAAGCTGGTCGAGTACCTGCGCACCCACGTGGCTCATCAGGTGCGGGTGCGGCTGGATGCGGGCTTCGCCGATGCCGCGACACTCGCCGCATTGGACGCCCACGGGATCGGCTACATCGCCCGGCTGCCGCGCAACCCGGCGCTGGAGCGCCGCTTCGAGCCGCACCGCTACCGGCGGGGGCGCCCCGCCAAGCGCGAGCGGGAGTGGACCGACGAGTTCGTCCACCAGGCGGGCACTTGGGAGTGGCCCCGTCGTGTGGTGATGGTCATCCGCGAGCGCCCCGGCGAGCTCTTCCGGGACGCGTTCTACCTGGTCACCAACATCCAGGGCAGCCAGCGCTTCATCCGTCGCCACTACCAGCAGCGCGGCGAGGCTGAAGCGCGCTTCGGTGAGTATAAAGACGTCATGGGCGAGTCGCTGCCCTGCACCCACCGAGGCCGGGCGACGCAAGAGCAGGCGTTCGCCCGCAGTCAGGCGTTGCTCACCCTCCGGGCGCTCGCCTACGAGCTGCTCCATGTGCTGCGCGACAGCCTGGAGCGCGGCACCGCCGAGGGCTGGAGCCTGCGTCGGCTTCGCGAGCAGGTGCTCAAGAGCGCCGTCCGGGTCCTGCGCCACGCCCGGCAGCTGCAGGTGATCCTGGAGCGCCGTGCCGCTAGCCACTGGCGCGCCTTGCTCCGGCGGCTTCCGACGATGCAGCCGGCACCGGGATAGTCCGGCGTAGCAGCACCATCGAAAGGGGCGGTATCGCCGCTGGGAAGATCCCGGCAAGGGCCCCCCTAGGTCCGCTGTCCGCCACAGTCCGCACCACCCCCTTTCAAACCAGGGCATAGGGCCGCGCCTAGCGACTGACTAACCGCGGTGCAAAATCCGATGGGCGAGTCACTAACCAGTCAAGCTGCTGTGCTCACCCGCTGAACGGGGCAGATCCGGCCTCTGGTGAATACAACGGGCTGTCTGGGTGATACCACTCGGACGAGACCGAACCCTACCCTATGATGCGCATCAGGATGTGGCTTCTTACTTGCGGGTTTGACTGAACAGGTCGAGGGTTTGACTGCATTGGTCGACGACGTCTGCGGTCTCGTCGATTTCCTGAGGCGGGGCAATGTCCCGCAGGAGTTGGTGCAGGTACCGGGTCAGCCGCTCCGTTTCCGTGTCGGCGTCGTTGAACCAGTCGGTGGACCAGATACGGTAGATGTTCCAGCCGAGGTTCTCCAGGACCTCCTGACGTAGACGGTCGCGGTCGCGCGCCGAGTTTGCCGAGTGGTACGTCGCGCCGTCGCACTCGACGCCAGCGAGATAGCCGTTCGGGAACGCCGGGTGGGAGACCGCGAGGTCCAGGAAGTAGCCGGCCACGCCAACCTGACAATCTACGTCAAAACCGCGGGTTTCTAGGCGGTTCTTAACAAATCGCTCGAAGTCGTTGGTGGGTTCGCCGCCCGTGTCGGTACCGTTGTGCAGCCGACCGGTGGCCGCGTACTCCAGATAGTCGTGAAGGGCCCTGCGGCCCATCTTGACGGCCGGATCGCTGACGCGAATGTCGCTGGCGTTCATGGAGGTGAATAGCCGGATCTGCTGCTTCGCGCGAGTGAACAGTACGTTCAGCCGGCGATAGCCGACGTCCGTGTTGATCGGGCCGAAGCGCTGCATAACCTTCCCGGAATCCGGATCGGGGCCGTAGGTCACAGAGATATAGATGACGTCGCGTTCGTCGCCCTGAACGTTTTCTAGGTTCTTGACGAAGAAAGTCTCCAGGCCGCCGGTATTCCGGTCCATGGCCTCCGTGTAGGCGTATGCCTCCGGGGTGCGTTGCAGGAGCCGGTTCACCTCGTCGAGGATGAGTTCGGTCTGTGTGTTGTTCATCGCCACGACGCCCAGGGAGCGCATGGCGTCTTCGTCTTTCTCGGCCTCTCGGCGCATGAAGTTGACGGCCGCCTCCGCCACGCGCTGGGCTTCGATGGTATTCGTGCCACCGCGCTTGCAATAGCCGTCGACTTTCTCCATGCGCACCCCGTACTCGGGATGGTTTTTCACCGGTGCGGGGAAGACGATCAGCTCGCCGTCGTAGAACTTCTCGTTGGAGAAGGCGATCAGCGAGCTGTGGCGGGATCGGTAATGCCATAGCAGCCGGCGGTAGGGGTGCCAGCAGTGCATCGCCATCTCCAGGATGCTCTCGACCTCGGTGTCGTTGGCCGCAACGCGATCCCAGAAGGAAGTCGGCGGCAACTGCTTGGGATCACCCACGACCACGATCTGATTGGCCCGAGCCAGACCGCTGATCGCTTCCTCGGGCTTCATCTGGGACGCCTCGTCGATGACCACGAGATCGAACTCGCACTGGCCGGGCTTGAGGTACTGCGCCACGGACAGCGGACTCATCATGAAACACGGCTTCATTTCCTGGATCGCCCGGCCGGATCGGTCCAGGAGGTCCCGCAACGGCGTCCGCGGTCTCTGTAGCTTCAACACGTGACGGATCAGACCGAGTTCCGTCTTATCGGCCACCTTGCCCTCGGCGTTGCCGCAGGTGACGGCCGTGTTCGCCATCTGCGCCCGCAGGGCCTGGCGCTCGAGATGGACGATCTCCCGGTCGGTTTCCTGGAACCGCTTGCGGGCGTCTTCCTGAGACATACCGGAAAAACGCATCAACTCGGGATGCGCCTCGTACTAATACTTTCAGAAGTAAAGCCAGTATCAGTAGAGGCTATACTTTCAGAGCGCCGCGTACTGACATTCTGGTTG
>CAJXLI010000060.1 GCA_913055575.1 uncultured Ectothiorhodospiraceae bacterium | reverse complement strand
CAGGTCCTCGGCCATGCGCTTGGTCAGGGTGGTCACCAGCACGCGCTCGTCGCGCTCGGCCCGCTGGCGGATCTCGCTGTAGACGTCGTCCACCTGCGCGGTAGCCGGGCGCACCTCCACCTCCGGATCGACCAGGCCGGTGGGCCGGACCACCTGCTCGGCCACCTGCCCCGAGTGCTGCTCCTCGAAGGGGCCCGGCGTCGCCGAGACGTAGACCGTCTGCGGCGCCAGGCGGCGGAACTCCTCGAACTTCAGGGGGCGGTTGTCCAGCGCCGAGGGCAGGCGGAAACCGTACGTCACGAGGGTCTGCTTGCGCGAGCGGTCGCCCTTATACATCCCGCCGATCTGCGGGACGGTGACGTGGGACTCGTCGATGAACAGCACCGCCTCCGGCGGGATGTAGTCGAGCAGCGTCGGCGGCGGCTCGCCGGGGTCGCGACCGGAGAGGTAGCGGGAGTAGTTCTCGATGCCGTTGCAGTAGCCGAGCTCGTGCATCATCTCCATGTCGAAGCGCGTACGCTCCTCCAGCCGCTGCGCCTCCACCTGCTTATCGGCGGCGCGCAGCTCCTCGAGGCGCTCGCGCAGCTCCTCGCCGATCTGCTCGACGGCCTTTTGGACCCGCTCCTTGGGCGTGACGTAGTGGGTCTTCGGGTAGATGGTCACCCGCGGCACCCGGCGCTGCACCTCCCCGGTGAGCGGATCGAACCAGGCCAGGTCCTCGATCTCGTCGTCGAAGAGCTGCACCCGCACCGCCTCCTCCGGCGACTCCGCGGGGAAGATGTCGATGACCTCGCCCCGGGCGCGGTAGGTGCCGCGGGTGAGCTCGGTATCGTTGCGGGTGTACTGCAGCTCCGCCAGCCGGCGCAGGATATCGCGCTGGTCGATGCGCTCGCCGCGGACCAGGTGCAGCAGCATGGACATGTACGCCTGCGGATCGCCGAGGCCGTAGATGGCGGAGACGGAGGCGACGACCACCGTGTCCTTGTGCTCGAGCACCGCCTTGGTGGCGGACAGGCGCATCTGCTCGATATGCTCGTTCACGGAGGCGTCCTTCTCGATGAAGGTATCCGACGCGGGGACGTACGCCTCGGGCTGGTAGTAGTCGTAGTAGGAGACGAAGTACTCCACCCGGTTATCCGGCAGGAACTCGCGCATCTCGCCGTAGAGCTGGGCAGCGAGGGTCTTGTTGGGGGCGAGCAGGACCGCCGGGCGCTGCAGCCGCTCGATGACGTTGGCGATGGTGAAGGTCTTCCCCGAGCCGGTGACGCCGAGCAGCGTCTGGTCAGAGAGCCCGTCCTCGATGCCCGCTACCAGGTCGTCGATGGCCTGGGGCTGATCCCCGGCGGGCTGGAAGCGGGCATTGAGCTTGAAACGATCGGACATGGCACTAAGCACTGAACGATAGGCCTATACCCCTTATCATACGCGCACCGCTTACCAACAACGGAGTCCATACCATGGAATTGCAGCTCGCCGATCGCGTCCAGCGCATCAAGCCCTCGCCGACGCTCACCGTGACGGCCCGCGCCGCGGAGCTGCGCGCTGCCGGCCACGATGTCATCGGCCTCGGCGCCGGCGAGCCGGACTTCGATACCCCGGCCCACATCACCGAGGCGGGCGTGCAGGCCGCCCAACAGGGGCAGACCCGCTACACCCCGGTCGACGGGACCCCCGCGCTCAAGGCGGCGATCGTCGACAAGCTCCAGCGCGATAACGGGCTGGCCTACGAGCCGAGCCAGATCCTGGTCTCCACCGGGGCCAAGCAGTCGCTGTTCAACGCCATGGCCGCCGTGCTGAACGAGGGCGACGAGGTGGTCATCCCCGCGCCCTACTGGGTCTCCTACCCGGACATGGCGCTGGTCTTCGGGGCGCAGCCGGTCTACATCACCGCCGGGGCCGAGCGCCGCTTCAAGGTCACCCCGGAGCAGCTCGAGCAGGCCCTGACGCCGCAGACGCGCATGGTCATCCTCAACAGCCCCTCCAACCCCACGGGCAGCGCCTACACCCGCGACGAGCTGGCGGCCCTGGGGGCGGTGCTCGAGCGCTACCCGCAGGTGCTGGTGGTCACCGACGACATCTACGAGCACATCCTCTGGCGCGACGAGCCCTTCGCCAACATCGCCATGGCCGCCCCCCAACTGGCGGACCAGACCCTGGTGGTCAACGGCGTCTCCAAGGCGTACGCCATGACGGGCTGGCGCATCGGCTATGCGGCGGGGCCCGAGCCGCTGATCGGCGCCATGAAGAAGGTGCAGTCCCAGAGCACCTCCAACCCGGCCTCCATCTCCCAGGCCGCCGCCCTGGCGGCGCTGAACGGCGACCAGGGCTGCATCCAGCCCATGGTGGACGCCTTCAAGGCCCGCCACGACCTGGTGCTCGAGCGGCTGAACGCCATGCCCGGCGTCAGCTGTGCGCCGTGTGACGGCACCTTCTACTGCTTCCCCGAGATGTCGGAGGCGATGGCCAAGCTCGGCGCCGACGACGATGTCGCCTTCGCCGAGCAGCTGATCAACGACGCCGGGGTCGCGCTGGTGCCCGGCTCCGCCTTCGGCCTGCCCGGCTACGCCCGCATCTCCTACGCGACCAGCACGGAGAACCTGGAGCGGGCCATGGACCGGCTCGAGGCCGCATTCAGCGGCTGAGCCCCGGGCCTGCCCCGGCTGGAAGCCCCGGAGGATAGACCGGTGAAGGCAGCGGAACAGCTTGCGCGGGGCCGGCGACTCATCCGCGACCTCCGTACCCGCCTCCAGGGCGACCCGGCGGGCCGTAGCGCCGCCAAGGTCACCCTCGGTGCGGGCCTGACGGCCCTGGGTGTGCTGTGGGGCGTCGGCGACGCCGCGACCCTGCTCGTCGGCGGGCTCATCGCTGCCGGCCTGGTCGTGCTCGGCCGCCAGCTCGAGCCGGCCGACGGCCTACCCCCGCTGAGCCTCCGGCACGGTGAGGGCCTCCACGGCCACCGCCACCTCATCGCCTACGCCGCGGCCCTCGCAGTGGCGGGCTACGCCCTGGTCAACATGGTCGCCAGTCTCGCCCTCGCCATCGGCGGCGCCCTGCTGCTGCGCGCCGGATGGGCCGAGCGCACCGATCCGCCGAGCCGCGGGCTCGTCACCGACGTGCAGCGCCTCCTGCAGGGCGCCGAGCGGGACGTGCGGCGCGCGCTCACCCAGGCCCCCGCCAGCGGCAGGCACGATTAGTCCGGGACCGGGGCACCCGCCGCCGGGCGGGCTCCCGGGCCCGTGCCCCGCGGGGCCCGCCCGTGGCAAGCGCTCCAGCAGCCAGCGGGCCCGACGGCGACGGCTAGACGATCGAGTCGGAGCCGCTTTCCAGGTCAACGCGGGCGCCGCCCATGCTCATGATATCCCGTAGCAGGACCGTCATCCCGCCCACGCACAGGAACAGGCTGTAGGTCAGCGCCACGGTCTGGAAGTGCCGGAAAGCGTAGAACATCCCCGCATGCTCCACGGGGATCCACAGGATCGGCGACATGACACCGATCAGGAAAACGAACGCGAACAGCATGAAGCGGATGAACTCGACCGGCACGGTGCGCGTCGTCAGCCCGTAGACGAGGACGGCGACAATCAGAACGCTGGCCGTGGCCTCGACGGTAATCAGCGCCCTGTCCTGGATGTAGCTGAAGCGCGCCTCCTCATAGGAAGGATCCCCCACCTCCCCGAACAGGATCACCATCAGGAAATTCGAGGCCAGGAAGAGCAATGCCAGGATGAAGGGGATCCAGAGCATACGCTCCTGCCTCTGGAGCCGTACCCCGTCTATCCACCACCAGAGCAAGACCCAGAAGGGCAGTGCGAGGGCGTAGATGGCTTCCGCTACATAGGTGTGCATAGCATTTCCCCGGTGCTTTGCGCACTGATGGCGCCCGCATGCCCCTCGGCTCGCCTCAGCCGCCGAAATGGTCCCGTCTTACCTCCAGCTGCCCACGCACCCTGCCCGGGGTGCTGCAGGCGAGGCAAGCGCGCGATCCCAGGACCCCAGGCTTGCTGCTACCGTTTTAGATATGGATATCCGTATATTGACATAGCCACATAGAACCGCCTACAAAGGGCTTCACGCCGGCCTTGAGTGAGGAGCCGCCCATGGAGAGCCCCGCCTTCTTCCGCGCCCTGAGCGACGAGACCCGCTTACGCTGTGTCGCCCTGCTCCAGGCCGAGGGCCAGCTGTGCGTCTGCGAGCTGACCCACGCGCTCGGCGTGGAGCAGCCCAAGATCTCCCGCCACCTAGCGCAGCTTCGCCAGGCCGGCGTCGTGGAGCCCCGGCGCTGCGGCACCTGGATCCACTACCGCCTCCACCCCGAGCTGCCGGCCTGGGCGCAGGCGGTGATCGCCGCCTGGACCGACGGCTGCGCCGGAGCGCCCCCCTTCACCGACGACCGGCAGGCCCTGCACGCCATGCCGAACCGCCCCGAAGCGGCGCGCTGCGCCTAGGAGGAGCCGCCATGTTCGCCGCCCTCGGTGACTGGACCGCCTACGCGCTGCTGGGGCTGAGCCCGGAGGGCTCCCTGGGCCCGGCGGTGCAGTTCTTCGTCATGGACACCGCCAAGATCTTCGCCATGCTCGTGGCGGTGATCTACGTCATGGGCCTGCTGCGGGCGATGATCAGCCCCGAGCGGGTGCGCGAGTACGTACGCGGCAAGCCCAAGGGGGTGGCGCGCTCCCTGGCCGTGGGGCTCGGCGCGGTGACGCCATTCTGCTCCTGCTCCTCGGTGCCGCTGTTCATCGGCTTCGTCGAGGCGGGCATCCCGCTGGGGGTGACCTTCTCCTTCCTCATCGCCAGCCCCATGATCAACGAGGTGGCCGTGGTGCTGCTCGTGGGCATCCTCGGCTGGAAGCTGACCGCCCTGTACGTCGCCAGCGGCCTGGCGGTGGCCTACGCCGGCGGCATCGCCATGGAACGCCTGCGCCCCGAGCGGTGGGTGGCCGACTACGTCTGGCAGATCCAGATGGGCGAGACGGCCCACCCGGCGGTCGACAACTCCTTGCCCGGCCGCCACCGCTTCGCCGTCGGCGAGGTGCGGGAGATCGTCGGCCGCATCTGGAAGTGGGTGCTCCTCGGCATCGGCGTGGGCGCCCTCTTCCACGGCTACGTGCCGCAGGCGTGGGTCTCGGCGTACCTAGCCGGCGGCGAGTGGTGGTCGGTGCCGGCGGCGGTGCTCATCGGCGTGCCCCTCTACGCCAACGCCACCGGCGTCATCCCCGTCGCCGAGGCCATGCTGGCCAAGGAGGTCGCCATCGGCACCGTGCTGGCGCTGATGATGGCCATCGCCGCCCTGTCCCTGCCGGAGATGCTCATCCTGCGCAAGGTCCTGCACTGGAAGGCCCTCGCCTACTACGCGGCCATCCTCGCCGGCGCCTTCGTGCTGGTGGGGTGGGGCTTCAACCTGCTGGCTTGAATCTGGAAGAAGGAGGATCGATGACACGAGAGGTGAAGGTACTCGGCTCCGGATGCCGCAACTGCCGCAACACGGCGGCGCTCATCGAGGAGGTGGCCGCCGAGCAAGGGGTCGCGATCGACCTGCAGAAGGTTGAGGAGACCGCCGAGATCATGCGCTACGGGGTCATGTCCACGCCCGGCGTGGTGGTGGACGGCGAGGTGGTCCACGCCGGCGGCGTGCCGGATCGTAAGGAGGTGGCGCAGTGGCTGGATGCCCCGCGGTGACGCGGCCGCCGTGGGCGCGGCGGCCGTGGGCGCGGCGGCCGCTACAGGCGGTGTAGGCCTCGCAGGGGAACCGGCTCCTCCGAGGCTCCCGTGGAATGCGCTCCCACGCAGGGCCTAGCCGCGGCACTTGCCCTGGTGTCCAGATTCTGATGTCGTCCAAGTTAGCCCTGGTTGGATGGGAAGGTCACGTATGGCGAGCAAGCCCAAGCCGGGCCGGCGAGGCCGGATCCTCCTGCTGCTGGCCGTCGGCACCCTGCTCGGGCTAGCCGCCTGGGGGATCGTGAGCCGCAAGGCGGAGATGGCCGCGGCCCCCCGCTTCCAGCCCGAGCCGGTGGCTATCCATACCGCCACCGCGAAGGCAGAGGACCTAGAGCGCTCACAGCAGTACCTGGCGGAGGCCGAGGCCGTCCGCTCCGCTGAGTTGAGCGCGCGCGTCACCGAGCGGATCACCGAGGTCGCGGTGGACGAGGGCGACGCCGTGGCCGAGGGGGATCCCCTGGTCCGGCTGGACGCCTCGGCGGTGGCAGCCCGGCTGGACGGCGTGGCCGCCGACCTGGCCCAGGCCCAAGCTGAGCGCGCGGCCGAGGAGGCCCGCCGCGACGCCCTGGAGCGCTCCGTCGCCTACTGGGCCAAAGAGCTGGACCGGCTGCAACGGCTGCGCGAGGAGGAGGCCGCCTCCCAGTCGGCGGTGGACGAGGCGGCGGACCGGGTCAACGAGGTCCGCGGCAACCTGGCGGCGACCCGCAAGGAGGTCAAGGCACTCACCGCCCGCCTGGCCTCGCTGCGCGCCCGGCGGGCGGAGCTGCGCCAGGAGCGTGCCGACTACACGCTGAAGGCGCCTTTCACCGGCGTTGTCACAGAACGCACCGTCGACCCGGGCGACCAGGCTGCCCCGGGCAAGGCCCTGATCCAGGTCAGCAGCACGGCGCAGATGCGCCTGGCCTTCGGCATCCCCCGCGCAGATCGACCGGCGGTGGCCGCCGGCCGGACGGTCCGCTTCGAGCTCGGCGGCGACACCCGCGAGGCGACGATCACCCGGATCCACCCCGCCCTGGACACCGCCCGCCTGGCGCGGGCCGAGGTCGAGCTGCCGGCGGATACGGCCCTGCCGCCGGGGGCGGAGGTGCCGGTGACCGTGGCCTTGCCGCCCGTCGAGGGGGCCACCCTGATCCCCGCCGGCGCCCTGGCCGGGGGCGATGAGCGACCCACGGTGTACGTGGTGCGCGAGGGCAAGGCGCGGGCCCGGCCGGTGACCGTCCAAGGGCGGAGCGACGGGCACGTAGCCGTGGCAGGCATCGAGGCGGGGACCACCGTGGTAATCACGCCCTATCTGGGGTGGACCCGCCTGGCCGACGGCATGCCGGTCACCGAGGTCACGCCTTGAGGCTCACCGACTGGGCCCTGCGCCAGCCCCGTGCCCTGGTAGCCGTAGTCCTGCTGGTGGCGATCTGGGGCGTGCTCGCCCTCGCCCGCACGCCCGTGGACCTGTTCCCCGACACCAATCCGCCCCAGGCGGTGGTCGTCGCCACCCAGCCCGGGGCCAGCGCCCGCGATATGGCCAGCGACGTCACCCGCGTGCTGGAGAAGGAGCTGGGCACCCTCGACGGCGTGACCGACCTCACCAGCACCAGCCGCGACGGCGTAGCCTCCATCCGTGTCGCCTTCGGCTACCACAAGGAGCTGGCCGAGGCGGTGGCAACCGTGAGCAATGCCCTGGACCGCACCACGGGCGACCTGCCCGCCGATGTGGCGCGGCCGCGAGTCTTCCCGGTGAGCGAGGCCACCAGCCCGGTGATGACCCTCGCCCTGCGGCCTTCGGCGGACAGCCCCAAGGACCTCGCCGACGTCCGCCTGCTGGCGGAGAACCCCATCCAGGACCGGCTGCTGATGCTGCCCGAGGTGGGCGACGTGGAGGTCTTCGGCGGCCACGAGCCGGAGGTCCGCGTGGCCGTGGACCGCGAGGCCCTGGCGGCCCAGGGGATGGGCGTGGCGGCGGTGGTCGGCGCCCTGGAGGGCGCCAACGTCACCATCCCCGCTGGCCGTGTCCAGCAGGGGGCCGGCGAGTACCTGGTCACCGTCGCCGGGGAGGCAGCCGCGCCGCGGGAGCTGGCGGAGATCCCGCTGCGCCAGGGGCCCGAGGGCACCGTGCGCCTGGGCGACGTGGCCGACGTGCGCCTGGGGACAGCCGAGGCGCGCAGCGCCTACCACGGCAACGGCGAGCCGGCCATCGCCCTCGGCATCCAGCGCCCCCGCGAGGGCGCCACCCTGGCCGCCATCGAGGCGGTGAAGGCCGAGCTGCCCGCGCTGCGCGCCGAATACCGCGACCTGCACCTCGAGATCGCCGGCAGCCAGCAGAACCTCATCGAGGTCAATGCCAGCGGCCTGCGCAGCAGCGTGCTCCAGGCAGTGGTGCTCACCGTCGCCGTGATCTTCCTCTTCCTCGCCGACTGGCGGGCGGCGGCCGTGGCCTCGGTGAGCATCCCCCTGGCCTTCCTGGGCGCGCTGGCCGTCTTGGGCCTCACCCCGTACACCCTCAACATGGTCACCATGTCCGGGCTCATTATCGCCGTGGGCCTGGTGATCGACAGCGCCGTCGTGGTGCTGGAGAACATCATCCGTCGCCACCGCGAGGGGACGGACGGCAACGCCCGCGAGGCGGCACGGGCGGGCGCGCGGCAGGTGGCCACGGCGGTGACCGCGGGCATCCTCACCACGGTCGTGGTGGTGCTGCCGGTGATGTTCGCCGGGGGGTATCTGCAGCGCATCATGCGCCCGCTGAACCTCATGATCGCGGTGACGCTCGTCGCCTCCCTGCTGGTGGCGCTGACCGTGATCCCGGTGCTCGCGGCGCGGCTGCTGGACCGGCCCCGCCAAGGCCCCAACCGGGTGGAGCGCTGGCTAGGCCCTGTAGGGACGGGGACCGACCGCCTGGCCGACGCCGCCGGCCGCGCGGTACGCACCGCCTTGCGCCACCGCTGGCTGGTGCTGGCGGGGGCGGTGCTCTTCCTGGTGGGCAGCCTGCGCACCGTGCCGCCGCTCATCGGCAACGAGCTCATGACGCCCATGGACACCGGCATCGCCACCGTCGAGCTGGCGACCCCGGCCCACTACGACCTGGAGCGCGTCGAGACCGTGCTCGACCGGGTGGAGGCGGAGATCTCGGCCACGCCGGGGGTGCAGCGGATCTCATCGAGGGTCGGCTCGGAACCGGGCAAGCTCGGCTTCGGCACCGGCGCCACCGCCCAGACCATCAACATCACCGTCTACCTGGTCAACCGGACCCGGCGCGAGGCGGACATCTGGGCCCTCATGGACCGCTGGCGCACGGCCATGGATGCGCTGCCCGGGGTCAAGGGCTACACCGTCTCCGAGTTCGGGGCCACCCCCATCTCCACCACCAAGGCGCCGCTGGACATCATCATCAGCGGCCCGGAGGCCGAGGTGCTGGATACCCTCGGCGAGCGGGCTCTAGCGGCCCTGGCGGGCATACCCGGCGTGCAGGACGTGCGCCGCAGCTGGCTGCGCGACAAGCCGGAGCAGATCGTGGAGGTCGACGACGAGTCGGCCCAGCGCCTGGGGCTGTCCACGGCGGAGACGGGCCGGGCCCTGGCGGCGGCGGTGGACGGGGTACCCGCCGGCGACCTGCGCCTGACGGGCTTCCTGGATGTGCCCATCCGCGTGGCCTACGCCGACGCCGCCGTGGACCGCCCCGGCGGCGTCGGCGGGGTGTACCTGCCCACGGCGGAAGGCCCCGTGCCGCTGCGAGCGGTGGCGGACACCTCGCTGCGGTGGACCCGCCCCGCCATCACCCGCGAGGACCTGCAGCAGACGCTGGACATCACCGCGGTCAACCGCGGCCACACCATCGCCGGCGTGGCGAAGGAGGCGCAGCAGCGCCTGGCCGGGATCGACGTGCCGGCCGGCTACACCATCGAGGTCGGCGGCACGATCACCGACCTGAAGGCCAACCAGGGCCGCATGCGCGCCGCCCTGCTGCCCGGCTTCGGCATGCTGGCGCTGCTGCTCTTCGCCCTGTTCGGCTCCGTGCGCTACCCCTTGGCCATCATCGCCGCCATCCCCCTGGCCATAGCGAGCGCCCTGTGGGGCCTGCTGGTGTTCGGCAAGCCCATGTGCATGCCGGCCATCATGGGCCTGATCCTGCTCGGCGGCACCGTGGTGAACAACAGCATCCTGCTGCTGGACTTCGTGCGCCAGGCCCGGGCCCAGGGACTGGAGCGCGAGGCGGCCATCGTCGAGGCGGTTCGCCTGCGGCTGCGGCCGGTGCTCATGACGACCCTCTCCACCGTGCTGGGGCTGACGCCGCTGGTCTTCGAGATGGCCGTGGGCCTCGAGCGCATGAGCCCGCTGGGCATCGCCGCCGCCACCGGGCTGCTGGTGGGTACGGTCCTCACCCTGGTCGTGCTGCCGGTGCTGTTCAGTCTCCTGGACGACTTGGGGGCGCGGCTGCGGGCGTTACGACGGCGAGCCGATGGCACAAGCTGAGCCGGAGCCCCCGATCCAGCCGGCGCCGTGGACCCTGACCGGACGAGGGATCGTGCTGCTCCTGCGCATGCCGCCGGCGTGGGTCCGGCGCCACGCCGCCCTCCCCGAGCGCCTGCAGCCCCACTACAACGGCGGCCCGGGCCTGGCGATGCTCGTCGCCTACGACGACAGCCCCGTCGGCCCCTACCGGGAGCTGCTCTTCTCGTCGGGGACCTGCTTCCGGGAGCGGCGCCACGTCATCACCCGCATCCTCGTCGACAGCCCGGCGAGCACGCGCAGCGGCCGCGCCAACTGGGGCATCCCCAAGGAGACCGCCCCCATCGCCTGGTCCGCCGCCGACCACCGGGGCTTCGAGCGCGTCCGCGTCGGCGACGGCCTCCTCGAGGCCGCGGTGCGCGTCAGCGAGCGCCCCGCCCTGCCGGTGAGCACCGCCCTCTGGCCCCTGCGCCTCCACCACGAGCTCGAGGGCCGGGCCTACCGCGTCGAGGCGCACGCCCGGGGGCGGCTGCGCCGGGCGCAGGTGGCCATCGAGCGCCTCGACGCGGCCCGCTTCCCCGATATCCGCCAGGCGCCGCGCATCGCCACCCTCGCCGCCGCACCTTTCCGGCTGACCTTCCCCGCGGCCGCCGTCCGGCCCCTCGACTAGCCCGGCTGCCGCCAGCGCCTCGGTGACGAGCGCAGCGCTCGCCCCCGGCTCAGCGACGTCGGCCGCACGGGTCCGGCAGACGCCGGCCGCGTGCTCGAGCGCCTCGGCGAGCCGCGCCAGGGCGGCCTCGTCCCGGTCCGCGGCGAGCACCGGGTGGCCGGCCTCGACGAGCTGCACGGCCAGCGAGCGGCCGATCCCGCTGGCCGCCCCCGTGACCACGGCCGCCGCGGGCGGCGGCCCGAGCCGCGCGGCGCGAGGGCGGCTCACGAGAGCGCCGCCACCACCGCGGCCCGGGCCGAAGGGGTAGCGGGCCCGGAGTGGTAGGCGCCGAGATGCTCGTCGGTGGCGATGCGCAGCGGCTCCTCAGCCATGGCGCTCCTCCGCGGGGAAAACGGTGAGTGCTCTGCCCAGCATGCCCTTTCAGGGCCCGCCTCGGTAGGAGGGGAGCAGCCCATCGCCGTCACACCACCGTCGCGTGCCCGGCAATCTCGGCGAGCCGCTGCCTCCTCCCTTGGCTAGGTACCGCAAGGGTTGGACTAGCCCATCTGCGTCTGCCTTTTGCTTGATGTCAATAAAATGTTATGTAATAACGTACTAGAAACAAACCACGAGGCCGTTATGCTCCGCAAGCCGCTGATCTACACGGCGATTAGCGCGATTAGCGCCCTGACCATCCATGCGCCAGCCTGGGCCCAGAGCGATGACCTCGGGGATCCCGCCCCCAACCCGGACACCGAGGCCCTGGCGCCGGTGGAGGTCACCTCCGGAGTCCCGGCGCCCGGCGACCCCCTCCTCCAGGCCAGCCAGGTGGATGTGCTAACTGGCTCCGAGAAGGACCGCGAAGCGGGGACCTCCCTGGGCGAGACCCTGGATGCCCTGCCCGGCGTGGACAACATCAGCGCGGGCTCACAGGCAGGCAAGCCGGTCATCCGGGGCCTGTCGGGGAACCGCGTTCGCCTCCTGTCGGGAGGTATGGGCCTCGACCACCAGCAGTACGGCACGCGGCACTCGCCCAATATCGATCCGTTCCTGAGCGGCCGCATCGAGGTGGTGCGCGGGGCCTCGAGCCTGCTCTACGGCTCCGACGCCCTCGGCGG